>CP149973.1:1710000-2010000 GCA_029269845.2 Opitutia bacterium KCR 482 | reverse complement strand
AAACGTCTGCGAGTGCATAATGTTTGAATCGCCGTCGAGTGCTTGGCAGATGTAGCGGTTGCCGCAAAAGCCCAGAACGCCGACAATTTGTGCGAAGTCGTTTGCGTCTTCGCCGAGAGTGATTTTTGTGATATATTTACCCATATTAACTTACCTTTGTGAAAATTAAATCTACCGAGCCGCCGCAGTTGCACGCATACATCGGCGCGACTTCCAGCGAATAGTAGAGTTCGGGAAGTCCGCGCTTGGGGTATATGTAATAAGGCCTGTTTGCGGGAATTGCGGGAAGCTGTTCCTCGCAAACCGTGTCGTCGTTTGTCCTGAGGCGGAAGACGTTCTTCAGGATTTCCTCTTCGGCACTCGAAGTGTCGGGCAGCTCCGAATCGAAGCGCAGGACAATCTGCGAAAGCTCCAAGCCCGTCGGGAAGCCCTCCGCGTAAAGATACGTCGTGCTCGAAAACGACGAAACCACAATGTGCTTTGTATAACTTCCGTTTCCCTCGAACGGCAGCGACCACCCGTAAAACGCCAAGTCCCTGCTCGACGCGCCGTGGTTCTTCCAAAATCCCGAATTCCCCGCGCCGTAGAAAAATCCCTCGAAGCCCTGCAAGCACGAGCAGGTAATCGAATGCAGATAAACCGCGTCGGTCGATTCCTCCTCGAGCTTGAAGTAGGAGCTTGTGCCCTTATACAAGTAGAGCTTGAACGAACCCGACCATTTGAGTGTGAGCGTCATTTCCACGGTTTGCCACTCGTCCTTTGGCAGAATCACGCCCGACTTGTCGATGTTGTCGGTCTTTGAAACTATCGTCCCCGCGCTTGTGGAAGCAATGCTTCCGAGCCTCAGCTGGACTTTCGTGATGTTCGGGTTTGTTGTCGGCAGGTAAATCGAGAACCTGATTTTGTGCAGCATTCCGTTGCCGCTGAAATACTTTGAGGGAAGTTCGTATTCGTGCGAAGTGTTGTAGGTGTCGGGCACGAGCGAAATTTTCAGCGCGTTCTTCTTGCCGCCGATTTCCGCGCCGCCGACGCCCTTCGAATGCACGCTGTTGCGCGTAAACGAGCTTGCGAACGTGCTTCTGAAATAGTGATAGCGCGAGTTCAGAATGCCCTTCGGCGGGAAATTGCCGTTAGCGAAGTCTTCAATCGAGTAGTTTATTTTCGCGGTCTTGCCTTCGCTTGCGGTAAGCGGCAACAGGAGCGAATTGGAATACGCCATAACCTGCTTCAAGCCTTTCCAGCCCAAGAACGAAGACGCGCCCGTTATGGAAAGTTCGTCGGGAATCGTGCCCGAGGAAACAAGTTCTATGCCCTTGTATAGCTTGAAATTCCTGCCGTCTACGGTTAGTGCGATTTTGTCGCCGTATTCGATTGCCTTTGAAATCGCCGCCGTCTTCTCGACAGTTTCAGTTCCGCCGCTTTCGCTTTCCCGATAGATGTAGCCGAGTTTAAGCATATTGCCGTCTGCGGAAATTTCGGGCGTGAACATTCCGCTGTCTGCGTATGAAACGGCGTAAAGTTGCGTATAATAGGCTGTCGGTTCGGGCAAATAAATCGTAAGAAATGTCGAGCAATTTCCCGACACGAAATCATCGCCGAGTGTTGCGCCGTATTCCGATGGAACGGACAATGAAGTGTCCGACCAGATTCCGCACTTCATATACTTGAACAGGTCGCGCCTCTGCGGAACATCGAGATTTGTTCTGGCTGCTGATTTGTCGGCAACATCTGCAAGGTTGGAAGCCTTTTTGAGGTTCTTTGCCTCCTGCGCGTCGATTTGCGATTTGTTGTAAACTTCGCCTTTTGCGTAGACATCGAGGTTCTTCCTTGAAGCCGACTTGTCAGCCAAGTCCGAAAGATTGGCGGATTTCTTCGAGAAGACGGTGTCGGTGTAAACTTTGTCGTAGAACTGCTCCTGAAGTTCGACTGCGGGCGCGTTTTCGATGAGGTCGTTCTTTACGCGGCAGGCGGTCTGCAAAATCGTAACGATTCTGCCCGTAGTGTCGAAATATTCCACCTCCAAAAAAGCGGTAATGTATTCGCTCTCCTGAACGGCGTTTTCGATTGCCGTGGTGTTCAGCGGCAATACCACTTCCGCACCGCCGTTCGGATTCAACGCGTAGCCTGCCACATAAGTGAGTGATTTCGGATAGCCTTTGAAACGCGCAATCGCAACCCGCAAAAAATCCGTGCCGACAACAAGCGGCTTTACTTGATAGAGCGATTCTCCGCCTTTTTGCAGGAGGAAGATTTCGAGCGGCTCGTTGTCGCCCTGCATAAATACGGGCGCGGGCACACTCCTGTCGGAAGTCAAACTCTGGACAAGCTTCTTGTTCTCAACGTCTATAAAAAGAGTCATACAAGAAGCAGACTTGTCAAATTATCAGTTGAAAAAGCTTTTTGCCTCGGCGCGGGAAATACCGTGCATATTGATGTAGCGGGAGCGCAGTAGCGATTGGTCGCGGTGTCCCATGTTCAGTTGAAGGCGCGGCAAGTCGGCGTAGTTTTTTGCGTGAAAGCTTGCGTAGGTATGGCGCAAAACGTCCTGAACCCAACGCCCGCGAAAGCCCGAATTGTCACGGATTTTGCGCCAGCGGCGTTGCCAGTCTGTCGGGCAGATATGGGAAGTGTTTTCGGATTTATTGACAATCAAAAGCCTGTTCAAAACGGGAGGGATTTCCACTTGGCGGACGCCGCCTGTTTTCGAGCACTGCGAACGAACTGTGATTGTTTTTTCTTCGGTGTCAATGTCTCGCCAAGTAAGGCGTCGGACTTCTCGCGGACGGATTCCAGTATAGACCAAAAGCGCGGCGACAACAGCATATACGGGGCTTTCGCGTTGCGCGTTTTTGATTAACCGCTTTGTTTCGGCAAGTTTCAACGGCTGGATTTCCTTTTCGACGACTTTACGGCGTTCGATTCGCTTTATCGGGTTTTTGTCGCACCACTCGCGGCGGCGGGCGAATTCAAACAATCCGTGCAACATAGTCCTCGCTTTGTTGAATTGACTATCCGTATGAAACGCAGCGTTCAGCCATTCCTCGCATTCCGTTACGCTAAGCTCTGAAAAATTACGTTTGCCAAACTCGGGGGTTATCCGCAAAAGCCTATTCCCAATACAGCGAATGTCCCGTATCGAATCTGGACGCAAATGTTGCTTGCTCTTTAAATATAGAGCAAATCCGTCGGCGAGGGACATTTCCTTTGTGCGGATATGTCGTAACCCTACTTCAATGACTTTTGCGCAAAATTGGAGGTCGGTAAGGGCGAAGTTTTTCGGTTTTGCGTCCAAAATGTTTTTTGCGATTCTTGCCGCGTCCAAAACGGAAACGTCAGTCCCCGTCAAAATCCTTTTAGCTGAAATGTATTCCGTGTTCATCGTATTAAGAATACGATTGTCAATTTTTATTTTTCAAACACGTGAAATAAAAATATAAAAGGCGGGATTCAATTGGTGGATTTTTCAAGATTTTATCAAAATATCTTCGTTCATATTTACACATCAATTTATATTTTAGGCACTTGAAGAATATTTGTCTGGTATCGTATTCTTAATACTACGCTCGTTGTTGTGGGAAAAGTGTGTTTGTACCCCAACGGCAACAAATGGAGCATATGAAATATAAGATATTCGTAATCAATCTCGATAGGGATGTGTCGAGGTGGTGCGCCATGCGTGCGCAACTTGAAAAGTTGGGGCTACCCTATGAGCGCTTCTCGGCGGTCGACGGCCGCGAAATATCCGACGAGCTTTTGCGCCATTATTACTCGGCGGAACTCAACAGGCGCAAATATTATGTAGACTTAAGCAGGTCGGAAATAGCCTGTTATATCAGCCATTTGAGGGTTTGCGAAAAAATCCTCTCCGAAAACCTCGACTACGTAATTATACTTGAAGACGATATTATTTTGAAGGATTCTTTCGCCCTTGTTCCGCACGCACTGGATTCAATCACGAATTGGAATTACATCAAACTAATTGCGCCGTTTAAGAGGAAGAAGATAGTTTCAAGCAAACCCGTCGCTTTTGAAATTCCCGCAACTTGTGATATAGAAAATTGGACGTCGGACAATCCGCCAAATGCGCCCAAGATAACAAAAACTTCAAAAAGCATAACCGTTCCGATTGCATTTGAACTTGTTCGATGGAAAAAACCGCCGGCGGGAACACAGGCATACGCAATCACGAAAGACGGCGCAAAGGAATTTCTTGAAAAGCGGTCGCGCTTTTTCCGTCCGATAGACGTAGATCTGCAATACACTTGGGAAACCAAACTCGATGTGCAAGGTCTGCTGCCGCCATGTTGCGAACTTGCCGATACTCCCTCGGGAATTTCACGCAAGAAACAATATCACTATCCGTTCGCTCGTCTGGTTTACAAGTTCAGATACGCAATATCCTCAATATGCAGGGGGAAATAGAATGGACATTTGCTACGCCACGAATGAAAGTTTTGCGCCGTACATGGCGGTTTCCATTGTGTCGCTTTTGGAAAACAACGCTTCGCGCAATGTGGTTGTCCACATATTACATTCGGATTTAAGCGAAGCTACAACCGCGCGCCTGAAGATGTTTGAAACGCGCTATAAAAACGCGAAAATCCAATTCCACAAAATAGACGATTCGCGCTTTGAAAAGTTCGGACTGACAATCGGGCATATCACAAGGGAGACATACTTCCGCTATATGATAGCCGAAGTTTTGCCTAATATTTCCCGTGTTTTGTATCTGGACGGCGACACAATCGTAAACGGCGACATTTGCGAACTCTTCGATACCGATTTAACAAACTATTACTGCGCGGGCGTAAGCGACATCTACATAGAAAGCGTCGGCTATAAAAAGACACTCGGGCTTGACGGGCTGTATATAAACGCTGGGGTGATTCTCTTCAACCTCGACGAAATGCGCAAAACCGACATCGCCGAAAAACTCTTCAAACTCACCGCCGAAAACAATTTCAAATACCAAGACCAAGACACAATCAACGTAACCTTCAACGGCAAAATTAAGGAACTTGACTGTATCTATAATTTCAAACGCGCCCACCAAAAGGCCTTTCCCGAAAAAGTCCCCTCGGCAAAAATTATCCACTACGTCGGACCGAGTAAACCATGGCGGAAGTTTACACTAAATCGAGTAAAAATTCTGTGGTATAAATATGAATCATTGTCGTTGTATACTGTGAACTCTTTGCATACCCCACAAAAAATATATAACTTTCTTATCAGAAATATATTTGTGAAAGACTTTGTATAATGTTGGTTGTTCATTTAACATATACACCATTGGCGGGCGCTCCTATAAGAATTGTAAATGCGTTAAACGCTTTTACAAATGTGAAAGCTCGTTTAATTAATTTGAATCCAAACGCCTATAATTCCAGAGTTTTCCCCGAAGATTTAATTTGGCAGCAAGACAAGAACATTGCTCTTTCGTTAATTTCCGCAGCAGATATAATTGTATGTCATCACCCAATGGATTTGGTAAACAATAAGTTTGGCATAAGCCTAAAAGAACTCGCCAAACCTTCTTGTAAATTCATACAGCACTTTCATTCGAATCGCTTTGTATATGGCCTTTCGAATCCATGTTTAAAGGGGTTTAATGCACGGGCAGTCATTCCACACTATCCCGAAAGATCTTTTTTAGATGTCGAAATTCTGCCAAACATTATTCCGACACAATCCGAAGAATTATCCCCGAAAAAGACATGGAATGAAATTCCAATAGTTGCATTTTCTGCATCTACAAAACGGAAAAGATTTGAACGTAGATGGGACACAAAAGGATATCCCGAGGTTTCCTCCAAGCTAAAAAAGTTATCAACAAAATTGGGTTTTAAATATGTGGAAATTTTCGGAATACCCTATAACGAAGCGATTAAAATTCGAAGAGAAGCCGATATCCTTATTGGCGATATTGTAACGGGTTCATTTCACCTTACGGAATTTGAAGGCCTTTCGCAAGGGAAAGTAGTTTTCTGTTTTCTTGACGGTCGTTCTATGCAGAACTTTATCTCCTACTTCAAATGCAACGATTGCCCATTCGTAAACACGTCCATAAACGACATAGAAATTGTTTTAAAAAATTTATTGAAAAACAAAAATTTATTATCCGACATAGGAAATTTTTCAAGGGATTGGATAACGAAATACTATAACGAAGAAAATCTTGTTTGCCATCATGTTGATTTCTATCAACGTGTTTTAAAAGGCGAAGAAGTTCTCAGGACTGATTCGGATAAGTTTGCAGAGGCAAAGCGATTTTTATACAAGGATCTATATGATCTACATTGGCAGAACGAAAGAAAAAAATCTCTTTCCTTTTTCAACCGCCTGTTCGGCAAAAAGTTAAAATATTAAAAATATGTTAAAACTAACTTGGTTTAATTCAAAGAAATACACACAAACGCGCTTTATTGAAATAAATAAAACATATTTCAAAGTGCAAAATCATTGGTTTTGGAATGAATACGACAAAACGGGATGGGAACCTCAAACTTACAATATTTTTAAACAGTTTGTTTCTCCAGACGCCGTTTATATAGATGTCGGAACATGGGTTGGCATGACAATATTTTTTGCCGCAGAATTGGGATACAAACAAATATATGGGATTGAAGCAAACCCCGAATCTTTTGCTATCGTAAAACAGAATTGCGCATACAATAAAAGCACGCTTTCTGCAGATTTAAGTAATTTATGCGTTACAAATGTAGACGGCGGTATAGTAGATTTTGGAGGGAAAATAAAAAACGGCACATCTTCTGCGTCGAGTATTAGAGGGCACGATTGGAAAATTCCATCAACAAAACTCTCCTCCTTTATTAAAAACAAAAACCTATTCGGGAAAAAATTAATAATAAAAATAGACATTGAAGGCGCTGAAGAACTTATTTTAGACGATTTGAAAAATCTTTCGGATTATACAGTTTTTTTAGCACTACACCCTCCGTTTTTTAAGGACTTGAAAAATACATCCGAAAAAATCGTAAGCGTTTCCAGTAAATGGAAAAATATGAGAGACGCTAAAATGAACCCGCTAAATAACGAAAAGTTATTTGCCATGCTAACATCAGATATAAAAACTCCAAGTTGGGGCACAAAATTTGGCAACTTTTTTGAAATCCTTTTGACAAATGAAACTATTTAAAATTTCAGAAGACGGAGTCCATAAAACTTACAATTTTATGGGAATCAAATTTCATAAAAGAGTTTTCGATAAATCCGACTACAGGCTGGCAATTAGAGCCACCATGCTGGCAAATAGTGTGGCAAAAATTCATTCACATTCTTTTGATAAATATAAAAATATTAATGAAGGCAAGTCAGTTGCACTAATTGCTACTGGGCCAACCCTATCGCAGTATAAGCAAATACCAAATGTAGTTAATGTTGGAGTAAATAAGTCATTCTTATTTGATAAATTGAATTTGGATTATCTTTTTATTCAAGATTTTAATTCAAAAGACTATATTTGCTACCTCTTAGAAGAAAAATACTCGCACATAAAAAAGTTCATTGGCGTTCTTCCGCAATCAAATCTGATTATCCCCGAATCTTTAGCGTTAAAATTAAAAGCCAGCCGCTACTTTACTGACGAAATATGTAAACCTCATCAATTTGCATATGATATTTCATCTACAATGTTGGGAGATTTTAATTCGGTAAGTTTCTCGGCCATGCAATTTATTCTTTGGACAAACCCAGACAAGATTTATCTTGTAGGCTGCGATTGCTCTTCGGGATATTTCGATAAAACAAAGTCGACAACTTCAATGAACAAACTAATCGGCAACTGGATAATGTTAAAAAAATTTGCCGAAACGTATTATCCTGACACGAAAATCATCTCGGTAAATCCTGTCGGGCTAAAGGGCATTTTTACCGATTTATATCAATAATTCAAGTTGCTAGTTTTATTATAAAACGCTATAAAAGACAAAAATTGCAGTCTTTAACCTACCACCTACCGATTGGGCATTTTTCGGAAGCCAATTTGAATTTTGCGGAGGAGCAGCCGCATTTTAGGCATTTGCCGAGTCCCATTCGGGCGGCGGGATACCAGAAGTTGCACTTATTGCAGATCGATTTTCTTCTTGTTAATTCGGCTTCGTCGGCAAGTTTGAAGCCCGATTTTGCCCAGTTGTAGGTTGCCTTTGTAAACTTCCCCACCATTTGAAATGTTGTAGGCAAAGTATCCAAAGTTTCCAAAATTGCCGATTTTTCAAACTCCAAATCGGTTCTGGTAAAATCCGCAGCCTCCACAATGCGCCTGTCTTCAAAGCCGTTTTTGCCGCGTTCGGCGTAAAAGCATCTGCCGTTAAACAACGCCGCTTTGTAGGCAGGCTTGCCGTTTACGCAAAGGTCTTGCAACGTTCCCGCGAAGACATTGCAAACGCGCGAAAAAGTCCCACCCGATTTCGTCTGCCCCGAAATCAGCCACTCGCTCGGGTTGTCGGGATTGTATGAAACGCGGTAGAGGTATTCGGCGTCGGGGAAACCCAGCTTTTGAATACGCTCGCCGTTTACAATGTAAAGCCCGCCAGAACGCCCGCCGTAGACAATGCGGTTCTTGAAAACAAAGCCTACATCTGCGGCGACAACCCTTTCGGGAACGTTGTCGATTCCGTCAATCTTGTAGAGATAAAAACGCCTGTCGCTTTCGTGCCCGCCCGCTATGAACGAAATTCTCCATCTACCGTCTACAAGTTCGGCAGTGGGCGAACACTCCGTGGCGTCTTCGGGAAGCCCTGTGTAAACGCGCTTCCATTCGCCGTTTTCATAGTGGTGAAGCTTCCACTTGCCGCCGATTTTAAGACAGCAAAAAGCCTTCGGCGCATAGTCGGGCGGCGCGCCGCGAGCCACAAACGGCATATGCGAATTTATCCCTTTATCGAATTCAAACATAAATTAACTTTCGGGCCATTTGATGTTGCCGCACCAGAGGTCGTCGCAACAGACATCGGGGCAGCCCTGTTGAAGCTCCATATAGCCGTCGTAGGTGTAGTTGGATTTAAACTGGCTCGGCAATCCCTCAAGTTTACCGTTTTCGTCGATGCGCCCGCGATTGTATTCAACACCACCGCTTAGCTCATACAAACGCCAAAGCGCGTTGGGCTTACCGACGCCGTCGCCCTGATACGGCGTCAAATCCCACATCGGATTGTCGCCGTTTGTGGTATAAGTTGCAATTACGCTCGGCTCGCATTGCGAACAGTCGTCGCCGCATTTTGATTTCAGCCGAATCATTCGCCACCTTCCCCCGACTTCACAAGGAAGTATTTTACGGTCGAAGAGCCGCCGTCGCAAACCTCGCAGGGTTCGGAATAGAACGCCGCTCCCAGATTGTTTAGCGTGTTCTGGTCGGCAAGAATCGTGATTTCCGCGCTTTCGCCGTTGGGGAGCACAAACTGGATATTCGTCGGCTTCCAACCCGTATCGACCTGCCTTGACCCCGTCGAAAACACCTGCGTTTTGCTCATCATATTCGTCGACGGGTCGAAATAGTAAATGTCGGTCATAATGTTGCCGCCGTCGATGTGCTGCAAAACTTTGAGGGTTGCGAGATTGCCGTTTGCGTCCATCACGGCGACGTTTACGGCGGAATCAATCGTGCGCTTCACATAGTCTACGTTCTGGCGCATAGATGCCATAATCGACTCTGCGGAGGACATTCTGCTTTCGATGTTGCCCATTCGCGATTCGAGAGATGCGACCGCCGAGGCAAGCGCGGAAGTGTCGGCGGAATCTCCCTTTTCGCCGCGCGGTCCCTGAGGCCCCATCGGACCTTGTGCGCCCGTATCGCCCTTATCCCCTTTGTCTCCCTTGTCGCCTTTCGGACCCTGCGGGCCTTGCGTTCCGCCGCCGCCTCCCGCAGGACCTTGCGGACCCATAGGTCCGGTATCGCCTTTTTCGCCTTTCTCTCCGCGTTCCCCCTGAATCCCCTGAGGGCCTTGCGGACCGACCGGGCCTTGGTCTCCTTTCTCGCCCTTGGGCAGGTTGTTGATTGCAGCCCACAGCTGCGAAATCTGCGCCTTTATGCTTTCGTCGGCATTGGCGAGGGCTTTTAAAGATTCCACAATCGCCTTTATTTGCGATTCGATTTCGCCGACGCGTTTTTCGAGCTGTTGGCGTTTGTAGAGTTCGTCGTTAGTGAGGGTGTTGAGTTCGGCGATTAGCGCGTTGTGCTCGTCCCAAAGGGCTTTTAGGTTTGCGAGTTGGTTGCGGATTTCGGTATCGTCATACGCGCCGCTATCGACAATCTTTTCGACGATTTTATCCCCAGTTTCGCCTTTCTCGCCTTTTTCGCCTCGGTCTCCTTTGTCCCCCTTGTCGCCTTTTTCTCCCTTTTCGCCGTCCTTGCCGTCTTTCCCGTCTCTGCCCGCAGGGCCTGCAATGGGCTGGCTAGGCGTTCTTCCCGCAGGTTGTTGCGGGTGTTCGCCGACGTAAAGCGCGTAGAAAGTTTTTACGTTTTCTTTTTCGCCGACAGAAAACTTTATGCAGTAAAAATTCTTTTCGACCGCGCCGCCGCAGTCATTCAAAATCTTTTCTGAGAAGACAAGATAGCGCAATCCGTCGGTTTCGTTCCAGATGACATCGCCGCTTTTGGGCGTTTTCTGGAAAGTTTTGAAGGCGTTTTCGATATTGGAACGGATTGTCGCCGAATCGGGAAACTTGATGTCGCGCAATTCCTCGGTGTCTTTTGCAATGTAGACTGCGAGCATCGACTTTTCCATTTCGGAAAATTCATCGCCGAAGGAGATTCGCCACGCCTTGGAATTTTTCGTTATCAGCGTATCGAGAATCGTAAGCGTAGTTCCGCCTGCGCTTCTGTTCATTGTGTATCCCACGCCGTTTTGCAGGCGCGAGGCTTCTATCATTGCGCAGATGTCGTTTAGCCGTTCCGCCGTTACCTGTTCAAGTAGCGGCAACCCCGCGCGGAATCGCGGCAGTTTCTGGTTTCCCAAATCGTTAATCATTTGTATATGTATTTATTCCAGCCGTTCGGGCCGCTCAAAAGGTAGGTGATGGAGACTTTGTATTTGCCGTCCGCCATTTTGTTGTAGGAAATTCCCGTGCACATCCACTGGCGGTTTCCGCCGACTGTGGGCAGTCCGCTGCCGCCGCCGATTGAGCCGATTCCGCCGAGGCTCGGAATTCCCCTTGAAATGTAGCCTACCGCCGCCGAATACGACGGCACGAGGTAGCTTTTAACACCCGCCATTATTTTGCCACCCTGAGTTTTGGAATTCCAGCCGACGAATTTGCCGTCGTCGTCGAATATTCCGCAGTTGGGCTTGTCGGGACTTCCCGCCCATCTCTCGAAATCGGGGTGGCTTTCTATCGGCTCTTCGCGCATCGTGCAGGAGACTTCGACGGTGTTTTCGGAGGAATCCCTGTCCGAATCCCAGACGAATTCCGAACCCTCGTATTGGGCGGTGATTATCGCGCCTTCGCCGTGCCGCTTAATGCCTACCGACTTGCAATACAAATCCGACCAAATCGGGTGCGGAGACTTGTTTACAATCGGGCAATGCGCAAGCGCCGCCGAACACGGATAGCAAAACCAAGTGGCGGAGCACGTCGCGACCGAATCCGCCGAAACAATCCGCTCGCCCGAATCCCGCAAAAAACATACCTCGCCGTTCTGCAATCTTACCCGCATACTAAACGGCGGGTGTCAAAAATCTTGATTTATTAAAATACATTCACTCTAATATGTATAATGGATTTGGTCGAAAATAGCAGAGTTGAATTTAAAGAACGCCTAACGGACGACTTCGAGAAGGAAATAGTCGCGTTTTTGAACTACAATGAGGGCGGCGTAGTTTATGTGGGTATCGACAAAAACGGAAATGCCGTCGGTGTCGATAATTGCGACGAGGTTCAGTTGAAGATAAAAGACAGACTAATGTCGAATATTTCTCCAAGCGCAATGGGGCTGTTCGATATTGCGTGCGAGGAAATTTCCGGAAAAACCGTTTTGAAAATAACATTGGCAAGCGGCGTCGAAAAACCGTATTACATAAAGCGCAAGGGAATGTCGGAGAGCGGGTGTTTCATAAGAATAGGAAGTTCTTCGCACCCCATGACGAAGTCGATGATAGAGGATTTGTTTATAAGGCGCGTAAGAAAATCCATCGCAAACATCGAATCCAAACGGCAGGATTTGACTTTTCGCCAGTTGAAAATCTGCTATGAGGAACGCGGGATGCCTCTAAACGATAATTTCCCGAAAACACTGGATTTGCTGACGGGGTCGGGCAAATTTAATTACGACGCGTTCCTATTGGCTGACGAAAATTCGGCTTCAATTAGGGTTGCCAAATATTGGGGCGAAGACAAAGCCGACTTGCGTGAAAACGAGGAATACGGATATTGTTCGCTTATAAAATCCGTTCAAAGCGTTTTGGATAAGTTTGAACTGGAAAATATTACAAGATCGGAGATTACTTCTGGACAACGAATCGACAGCCCGTTGGTTGATAAGGTGGCGTTAAGAGAGGCCATAATAAACGCCTTTGTCCACAACGACTACTCCTCGGAGGATACTCCTCTTTTTGAAATATTCTCGGACAAATTTGTCATAACTTCCTACGGCGGACTAATTGACGGCCTTAGTAGGGAAGAATTTTTCGGGGGAATATCAAAGCCCAGAAATCGGGAACTGATGAGAATCTTCAAAGATCTGGGTTATGTGGAACACTTGGGATCGGGTATGACCCGCATTATGAGAAAGTATGACAGGTCAATCTTTGAATTTACAGACCATTATTTGCGAGTCTCTTTCACTTTCGACCAGATAAAAGGTAAGGAGAAAGGTAAGGAGAAAGGTAAGGAGAAAAGCAAGGAGAAAATCCTAAAATTGATGGGCGAAAATCCCGACATAACGACGGGAGAAATTGCCTCAATTTTACAATTAGGGTCTTCTACTATTGAAAAACACATACGAGAGTTAAAAGCCAAAAATAAAATAAAACGTGTCGGAGCGGACAAAGGCGGGCATTGGGAAATTCTCTGAAATCACTTCATCAACAACTCCGATTTTACCGACTGGCGTTCGGTGTTGTCGGCTATCTTTTGGAGCAGTTTCGACTGGCGTTTGGATTCCGAGAGCTGTTTTGCGGTGATGTCGTAGCGGGCGGCAAGAAGTCCGCCTCCGCCGATTTTTGCAAGCGACGAATCGTTGTGGTTTGATAGCGACTTTTCAAGCTTCCGCTCTTTTGCCGACTTTTTGATTTCGGGCGACTCGTCGGCTTTTCGATATTTTGCCTTGCGCACATTTTCCGCCGAAACCGCCAACTGCTTTTCGACATCGCGGGCTTGTTCGACGTTTTTTAGCTGTTTCTTATACCAATCAACCGATTTTGAAGTAAGCAAATTCTGGCGATTGCGCGAATTGTTCCTATTCGACGCGTCGGAAACTTCCTCTGCAAAAATCTGCCCGAAACTTTTGTTTTTGTCTTTCGCGGAAAGTAGGTTTGCCTCGTCTTTTAGTTCGCGTAAGCCGTCAAGCGCATTGTTTATCGCATTTTGCCAACTGTCGGAAAACATTCCGACGAACTTCCCCAACGCGTTTCCGACGGTTTCGATAAACCCCACAAATGCGTTGCGAATGGGAACAACAAAGCCCGAAAACGCGCCGTTTATGTATCTAAACACGCTCGAAAACACCGCGAGTATGTAGTTTGAAATATCCCGCAACGCCTCCTCGATAAATTCGCCCGCTTGGGCGAACTTCATACCAATCATAAGCCCCCACTTTTGCCGTCCGATTGCGGAGGCCATATCTGCGAGAAACCCTCCGAATCCGACTATGATTCGGTTTTGCCATTTGTCGATTTCGTCTCCCGCGCGGGCAAGAGCGGCAAGCGTTTCCTCGTCCATAACGTTGCCCGCTTCGATTGCCGACTGGGTTATGTTTTCCATTCCCTGCGTCGCCACCTTGTCCAAAACCTCCAAAAGTTGCGGAGCTGTCTTTTGCCCCAATATCGTCGAAATGTCGTTCAGCGCGGTGAGCGATTCGTCCGAATTCTTAAAGGCAACGCCGAGCATTTCAAAACGCTTTTCGGGAGACTGGTCGGCGAAATTCTTCAAGTCTATGCCGAGGCGGTTTAGGGCGTCGCGGTAGGTATCGTTGCCGTCGCAGGCGTCAATCGTGCGCTGATTGAGGGTTTGCAGAGTCTGGACAAGCTTCGATTCTTCAACCCCCGCAAGCTTTGCGGCGTAGGCAAGCGATTGAAATTCGCTTTTGCCCATTCGCAGCTGGTTTGCCATATCCTCAATGTGCCCGCCGAATTCGATTGTTTTTTGCGTGAGCGCGGAAATCCCAACAATGCCAGCCGACACTCCCAACGCTCCGAGAATCTGCGAACCGATTCCCGAAAACATACCGCCGACGGACTTTTTGAAATTCCCCGCCGCCATTCGGCATTGCGCCAACCCCGTTTTAAATCCAGCCGAATTTAGCCCGATTTTTGCAAGAATGCTACTTGTTGCCATTTTGCACCTCCTCGATTATCCGCCTTTCTTCGTCAGACTGGATTTGCGCGACTCCTTCCTGCTCGGCAAACACGGCGCAATACCAGAGTAGCTCTCCAAGCGGCATATTCCAAACCTCGTCAAGCCTTAGCGATGTTTTTGAAAGAAGCAACATCGCCCGCGAGAGTATCCAAGGCGCGTTGAGCGTTGTTTCCGAATCGCTTTTATCCCAGAGTTCGGGAACGGCTACAAAGTCTGTCAGATACGAAAGAAACGCCGTTAATCCGCGTCTGTATGAATGGAATTTCATTCCAAAATGCGGGTATTTCAGGCTTTTTAGAATATCGTCCGCCGAGCAAATAATAACGGCTACCTCCAAATCTTGGCGGGAAATTTCCGCTTCCTCGCCGTTTACAATGCGCATTATCGGCGAATTTACAGCCTCCAAATACAGGCAATGCTTCAAGCAAAAAGGCTTCAGGCGTTTGCCCAAAGCCGTGTGCGAGCAATTTATAAAGGCTTCGTAGAAGTCTTCCATTACCCGATTCCCTCCATAGGGACTTCGGGGTAGTATGTGCCCTCCAAATCCCATTTTTCAACGTCCTTGCGGGCGCGGGATTTCTTGACAGACTTTACGATGAATTCGAAGCTGTCGCCGATTTTAAACGAATCTCCAGGAAGAGGCGCGGTTGCGCCTACAAGCGGAATCACGCTTGCAGTGCGTTTGTATCGAATCCCGAAGCCCGAAAAATGCGCAACTACGTTGTTGTTTTCGTCTTCAACTTCAAGCTCTTCGCCCTCGATAGTCTCTTCGGTGGCGTCGACAATGTAGCCGTCAAGCTTTTCAACGCCGAAAGAAACAGGCTGTTTTGTCCCTCTTAGTTTGTATGGATTGCTCATACAAAAGGGAACGGTGTCAAAATTTTTCTGTTACAAAAACTGAACTACGGCTTTGAATGTCATTACACAGCCGAGGTTGTTGTCGTCTCTGGCGTCCGTTTCGTTTTCGTAATATAAGGCGTTTATTAGGATATTGTCTTCCGTGTAGGAAAAATTCTCGAAAGCCACCATTACGGAGCGAATGCGTTTAAAGAGTTCGGGATATTCGATGTCGTGAGCGGAATCTGCTATGGCAATGTTTACATCGGCTTCAAACATTCCGTCGGAGGATTGCAAATCGCCGAACGGGCGAAGTTCGCCGACATCGAGGCTGATATACGGAATGTGTCTGTCGTTCGTGGAATGTCCACAAACAAGCATTGTTTTAAATTCCGCAGGAATCGAAGCTTTCAGCTTTGTAAAAAGTATATTTTCGAGTTTTTCGCGCATTAGAAAATCCTTCCTGATTTGTCCATCAGGCGTTTGATATTATTTTCCATAGCCTTTATTTGGGCGATGAACGCGCGGCGCAAAATTCTTGCGGGCGTGCCTCCCTGCGGGAATGTAGAAACCTTGTTGATTAGGGTAAAAAATGGATTGTCTCCCTTATTGCCGTCGATAAATCCGCCGTATTTTGTGCCGTGGCGCGAAACAAAACTTGGGGTTTTGCCGCCCAATTTTACAAGAGCCGCAAGCCAGCCAGATTTTGCAACGCCAACTTGTAGCTGAACCCTTTTGACGTATTTTTTAAGTTCGCCTTTGGCTGCTACTGCGTAGGTAGTATGCCAATTCTTCGGGACTCTTCCGCTTCTACTGATTGCCGCTTTGTGGATATTGCGGACTGGCTTTGCGAGAATCCGCTTGTATTTAAAGACGGGCATTTGAAGCTTATTAGGGTTGTTTTCGAGAGCCTTTTTTACGCCCTCGAAGTTTCCCGCGCGCCACATTTTATCCAAAGACTTGTCGTGCCATTTTGTATTGCTTAGGTCTGCAAACACCTTGCCAATGTCCCGCGCGACATTGCGCTTGCCTATTGCCGCAGTTTTAGGCGGAGTAAATTTCACAAGCCTTTCGCCGACAATACGCGACTGTTGCCGAACCACAAATTGCCAATCCTTGCGGCAGGCTACTTTGTATTTTGCGAGGGCGTCTTCAAAGTCTTTTGCGATGATTTCAAAATTCACGCTCATTTGTCGATTGGTTTTAGGGTTATTTCGACTTGCCCGCGCTTTACGCGAACCGACACCCAATGTATGCGGAATTGTCTTCCATTATATTCGACAACTTCGCCGATGTGGGGATATTCGCCGTCAAGTTCCGACTCCAAAAATTTCATATAAAAAGTGGAATCGGGAACAAACCCGCCAGTCTCCAATTCGACCGCCTCTTGCCCCTCGGCTATTATCGCATTCATAACGCGCCCGCGCCAAATGACAGGCTGCGAAAAAGAGGAAAAGATTTCCACCAACGCCGATTTAATTTCACGAAAAAAGCCCATACGAATATGGGCTTTGTCAAAATCAGATTATGCTATTCTGAATGATTCTTTTGATCTCTTATCCTTTTTTTTGAACGCTCTAATATATCCATCATTAGACACCTTTACTGCAATTCCTTTCTCGGCTAGCTTTCTTGCGGCAGCCGTTCTACCTCCTTCTGAAATTTCTCCATCTTTAATATTTATAATCGCACCAATAGCGATAATATCACCGTTTGTTTTTAAAAGGACTGCACCGTCCATTGAGGAAAATTCTAAGCGTAAGATTCTAGGCAATTGATTGAATTTCAATGTTTTTTCACTGTTTAATATTAAGCAATAGCAACATTTCGACTTTAATGGCGAATCTTCATTGTTTCCAATGAAATTTTTCTTGTCATATAAATCTTGTAAATATGTTTCACTATTTACTACGGCAATACAGGCTCCGCCCTTTGAAAAAGAAGCATCTAGAATTGTTGAATATATAGATTTTTTTACTTCTTGATTACGAATTATACCCATCTGTTTAATTAGAATGTCGTGTAGATAATAAGTCCATATCCCTCTTCTTCTTGAAAAAATCAAATTACCTTCTTTAAATATTAAAATTTCTCCATCTCTAGTCAAAACAATAACTAGTAATTTTTTCGTTAAAGATCTATTTGCCAATTTCTCAAATCTCAAAGGATAATAACATTGTTTGAATTCAGAGTTTTGCTCAATACTCTCTATTTGCATATGTGACAGTAGCATACAATTTTTATCCAAGCACAATAAAGAATCAATTGAATTTGTAAGCGTTTTCCCGAAATCTTCTTTTATAATGTCCTTAAAATAAATTTCACTATTTCCAACTTCCTCTTCAGAAATAGCAACTGCATATGAAATATGATGTCCCTCGTATGTTTCTTGCGAAAGAGACATGAAAATATTTATTATTTCCAGGATAGATTTATCTGCTGTAGTTGAAAGCGTTTCTGCGACAGATTTATTATGTATAAAATCAACAAGTTCTTTTTTGTAATCAACTTGATACAAGCCGTATTCGTTTGTATGTTTCAATAAACGACGTATCAGTTCTATTTCAGACTTATTGAATTTTTGAGAACGTTGGATTGATACTACGAATTTGGCATCCTTTTCTGGCATTAAACGTAAGATTGTATCGCCTTTATCTTTACAAGTTGTGACTAATTTATCTCTGTTGTTTTTAGGAATAGGAAGATCTTCTTCTAATATAGATAACCCCGTAAAAAGTGGGAATATTAAATCTTTAACAAATTCTTTAAATTCATCTTTATTAATCGACATACTTTTGTCATAAATAGATTAACATATTTTTCAAGCAAAAAGGAGTCTCCTGTTCTCCAGAAGCCTGTAGTTATATGAATACAGAAACAATAAATCTACTACGCCGAACCTTTTATCAGGCCTTTTTCTACAAGGGCTTCTCGCAGTTCGTTTACGAGGGTTACAATCTGCGCAGTTGTCGCGTTTTCGGCAAGTTTTGCCTGCGCGGCGTTTTTGCGCTGAACGGTAGGTGTCGCACCGAAAAAGCCCAGTTTTTGAACCGTTCCGTCCGCGCCGTCGTCGCAAATTTGCAAGCCGCCCGCGTGGGTGTGTTCGGGTCTGATTCTTAAAATGTCGTTTTCTCTCATTTTTTACTCCTTTGATGTTTTTGAAGTTTTGGGAACTTTTGATTCTTTTGAAACTTTGCGCTGTTTAATCTTGCCCATTGAACGGCTCCAAACTTCAACTTCGGTGTAGCCGCCTTTCAGGGTTTTGAAGATTTCGCGCTGCTTGGCATAGGGAATATCGGGCGTTGCCAAAATTTCCGATGCTCCGTTTGCCTTGTATGCCACTGTTATAAACGAGTTCATTATTCCGAAACTATGCGCTTTAATGCCTTGCTTTCGCCAACGCCGAAGCCGTAATTGCACTCGATAATTTCCTTTGAAGCGTCCGTATCTGCGTCGCCCCAAGCGCGGTATTCAAGCGTAAGCCCAGTCTGCGGGTCGGTGTAGGTCGTGTATGTCGAAAGCTGCTTCATAACGTTTGCCGTAGGCTGAATCGGCGCAAGGGCAACCATTATCGCCGAAGGATACACAACAAAGCCCTGCAACTTTTCGTTGTTGTGCGGAAGCCTGTTGAACTTGGAAAAGCTAAATCCCAAAAGGTTCGGCAGTTCGCCCAACGCCGAAAACCCGAAGTTTGCAAGCCCGCCAGATGTTTTGATGTCCTTTTTTACGTTCGCCATATACGACGACTTCAAAAGCATTCCGCGCGGAGAGTCTGGCCATTCAAGCTCGTCAATCTTCGTTTCGAGGTCTATGATGTCATCGGTGTCGAAGTCGGTCGCGTTTCTTGTGAGAATCGCCTCGCCGAAATTCGCCTTGGTGATTACCGACAAGATGTCGAGCAATACGTCTTCGGCAAGCTTCGCACCTTTGAGGCGACCCAACGTAATCGGGTCGAAATACGGCTGGCGCGCCTTTTCCTCCGACGTGTATGTAAGCGACTGGTATTTGCGCCTATCTACCGTGATTTTGCGGGACTCCATATCGCCCTTGTCGAACTTATACGTTACGTCAAAATCCTTGCTCGCGCTCGTGGCAAGCGGGATATACGGAATGTCAATTTCATTGTTGCCTTCGAGCGGAACGTTGCGAAGAACCGTTGAAAACAAGCCAAGCGGAATGAGCTTGTGCTTAAATTCCTCCATCGCCGACTTCAAAATCAGCGAACGCCTTAATGCTGCGGGAATTGTGTTCACTTAGCACGCTCCTTTCATTGCCGACATAATGCGTTCGTAGTTTTCCTCGATGAGTTTTGCCTTTTCGATTCCGTGGGCGGCGTCAATGCGCTTTGCAAGCTCTTCAAGGCTTTCATTGTTGATACTGTTGGAAACGTCCGCAATCGGTGAAACTCCGCTTTGCGCCGCAACTTTTGCGACTTTTGCCGAAACCTCTTTGTCGATGTCTCGGTGCTTTGCTTCGAGCGCGGCGAGCTTTTCGTTTGTTGAATTGTGCGCTGACTTTTCGGCAGACAATTCGTTTTCGAGTTCGCAGATGTGCGCCTTTGCCACTTCCAAATCCGAAGCAAGATTCGTATTTTCCGCCGAAAGCGTCTCGATTTTCGCGATGGCATCGGCAAGTGTTTTTTGTTTAGATTCGTCCATACTTCTTAGCAGGTTGTCAAAATTTTGAGTTTGTTGTAGGCGGTCTTTTCGTCGCAGATTTCGTCGACAAGCCCGCGCTTTAACGCATCAATACCTACAAACGCCTGTCCGCGCATATCGTCGTTTGCAATTTGCTTGTTTGCCAAAACGTGTGATTTAAATAGCTCGAAATACTCCTGCGTTTCGGCTTGCAAAGCTGCGCGTTCGGCTTCGTTCTGGCTCGGCGGATAGCCCGCCGTTTTGAGCGTTCCCTCGCGGTTTGTAATGTAGTCGGGCTTTATCCCGAGCGACTGCCAAAGTCCCGAAACGTCCATTAACGGAAGAATTGTTCCGATACTGCCAACGGTTGAATCCGCCGACGCGCAGATGTATGAAGCTCCCGAAGCTATCGCGTATGCCGCAGAACAACACATTTCGTCGGTGTAGGCGAATACGGGCTTTGGACATTGCGAAACGGCTTTTGCCACTTTGTCGTTCCCGCAGGCGTGTCCGCCGCCCGAATCTATTTTCAGGAAAATCGCCTTAGCTTTTTCGGAAGCGGTTTCAATGTCGCGCAGAATTTCCGCGTAGTCGGTTCCGCCATAGCCTGCCACAAAATACGGGGCTTCCTTGTTAAAAAGCGTTCCGTGAATTGAAATATGCGCTATGCTGTTTTCGTCTATTGAAAGCGGGCTTCGTTGCGGAACGAATTGCGAGAATTTCTCCCGCCAAGTTTCGAGGGAATTTCCGCCCGAAGCCTCAGCAAGCGTTCTAAGCGAAAGCGCAAGGAACGTTCCCGCGTGGATATTCCACGGTCTGCAAATGCCGTTTAGAAAGATGTTATTTGCCATCGGATTTTTCGATTACCTGTGTGCCGTTTACCTTGTAGAGCATATAAAGCGGAATCGGCTCGCTGTCGGGGATTCCCGCCAAACGCATAATGAAACGGGCGTTGTCGGCGCGCGTGCGCATTTCGCCCTCGAAGTCCTGCCCGCATTCGGCGAAGCTTTCTTCGAGCGTTTTCAAGCCCGTTTCGACGTTCGCGCGGTTTTGCTGTTCCTCGCGCCCCGCGTCGACGGTGAGTTTGCGCGGGTGAGTCCAAGAGCAATACCACCACCAATTTTGAGCGGGCAAAGTTCCGCTGTCGATTGCCCAGCCGATTACAAAGAACCATACGGCGTCGTTGAAGCGTTCGTCTATGATTTGCGCGATGTCGTCGATGTATCGTTGTGTTTTTGAGGCGATAAGCCGCACCGAAGCCCCGCCGATTTTCGAGGGGTCTATGACGAATTCATATGGGAGAACGCCGAGCGAGCCGCTTCTGTCAAGCTCCGTCAAAAAACCCGAAAACGTGGGAGAGGGAATATTGCTTTCGTGAACGTCTATGCTTTCGTCGGGGTCGATTCGGATATTTTTTCCGCCCAAGATTCGGTTTAGCGTTGCCGTAGACGTTCCTTCGGGGCGGTTGCCGACGTCAACTTTATAGTCGCCGTCGAGCGTCATTCCCTGACCGCCTTTCAGGATATGGACGATGTCGGAAATCGCCTTCACCTTCTTTTTTTCGAGCGCGAGAATTTCCTTTCGGTCGATTACGTCGTTAATCGAGTGTTGGATTTGCGGGTAAGCTCTAATCTGCGAAACGCGTTCTGGGTCGAAAATATGCAAAACCGCGTTTGCGGGAACTTTTGTAGTTTGCGAATTATCGTCTACAACGAAGTAGTAATTTTTAACCCGCCCGAATTTGTCGAACTCCATTCCGTCAACAATGCGCCCGTTATCAGAAAAGCTTGGCGACATCAGGCGGTGGCTTTCGATTAGCTGGATTTTGGGAATGCCGAAGCTGTCGAACGTTTTTATTACGAAGATTTCGCCGTCGACGATGAGCGAACGCAGAATCATCGACTGGCATTCGCGCCAAGAAAAGCGGTTTGTGATATCGCAATGTCTGCTCCATTTGAAGAAGAAGTCCTCCGCCTGTTTATTCCAAGCGTGGTTGTCGGATTTCGCGTTAGGATAAATTCCCTTGCCTATTCCGTAGACTTTCAAATCGCGCAGAATTCCGCGAATGTGTCCCGAATTCTTTTCGAGGTATCGGGCTTTGCGGACGAGTTCGCTTCTTGTGTATGAGGGCAATTCCGCGCTCGCGTCCGTAGGGTTTAGCGTATTTGGGTTGCCGCGCGAAAGCGAAACTTTTGCCGACTCGAACGCGTGCCCGATTCCGTAGAACATATTGGCAATTTTCCTCCGCAGCGTCATTGGATAACTCCTCCGACTACGCCGCTTAGGAAAATTCGGCGGTTTGTTTTGGGGTATTTTTCGGGCGCGAGAAGTTCCAACGCGTCCATTATGCCGTTGAACTTCTTCTCGATTTCCGAAAGTGCTATGCGCGAATACGAGCTTCCGCTATCTGAAGCCGATTGAAGATATTTTTCCCTTTCGGCTTTTACCCGAACAAGCAAAGCCTCAAGCTCCGCCACTGTATACCCGCGTGTGTAAATGTAATTGGACATACACACTCGGCAAGTGTCAAAAATTTGCTAAATACCGATGCGGATAAGGTCGTAAACGGTTTAGTCGCTTACGACCTTATTCATGTCATCTCATTTTATCGAAATGCGAACAAAAATCTGATCATTTAAAGGACATTAAGATATTTAAGGCTAATCCTGGAATTTGTTTTAACGTTTCAACACTTATTTCTTTTAACAACACCTTAGATTTGTTCCATATTGTATCATTTTTCAAAGATTCCAATAATTGAGCTCCTAATAGCGTAATTCTCGTCCCAACAGAAGAATTTATAATTAAATCTCCATTCATTCCCGTTGATATTCCAAAATCATCTGAAATACATTCAACGAATCCTCCATCTTTCAAAATATTTAAATGAAATCTTAGCTTTATAATTTCTCTACCATGAGACATACTTATATTAAGTGATTTCATCAAATAATTAAGAGATGGATAGTCGTTATTATCACAATCTTCCAGAGAATCTAATATTTGTTTTATGTAATCAATTTCAATCTTCATAAAATGAAATTTTAAAGAATATAAATTTATGTCAACATAATTTTAGTTTATTTCAAGTTGCTGCATTCCCCACAATCTTCAACATCAACGCGCCTGCACAGTTCATAGCTTCACAGTCGAGGTAGTGGTTGGGTCGGTTGCCGATTTGCTCCCATATCCACGAGTTGCCCTTTTTTATGCGGTGTTCGGACTCCATTTGCTTTAAATAGTCTTCGGAAATATCCGTCGGAACTTCCCAAGTTGCGCCGTCGGCGGGATTCTGGTTTCGCCTGATTCTCGCCAAGGTGTCTTTTACGTTGAGGTTGCTCCAAAAATGCATACGGCACTTAACGTAGCGCGAAATAAATATGTGCTTTACGGGAGAGTAAAACCGCAAAACCGTCTTGCCGTTCGGAAGTCTGTGGAAGAAGTTTGCCCTGTTGTCGCCCATAAGCGCAATCCAATTCCGTTCTCCGCAATGCTTGTATACCTCGAACGAATTATACCCTGCGTCGACAAACACAAGGTTGTTCAAAATTTTAAAACGCTTTTGGATTTCCTCTATGTCTTCCCACGTCAACACCTTTTCGTGCCATAGAAGACGGCTCGAACCGTTAATGCTCCAAGCGCGGACGACCAAGTAAAAGCAGTTCATCTGAACGTCAACCGACATTATGCGAAGTGGCGCGATAACCTCGTTTTCGGCAAAAGGCGGAGCGATGATTTCGCCGAGCTTGTTGAAGCCCGCTTCATCGCCCCAAGCGTCGCCCGAATTGTAGCTGCCAGATGCGATTTCAAGGCGATAGTCTTCGGCAAATTCCCTCCAAGCAAGCGCGAGACGTTTCTGGTAGAATTGTTGAAGCAAGGAACTGTCGCCTTTTCTCGCGGCAATTTTCGCGCGAAGGTAAAGCTCGGCAAGCTTACCCCAACTCATCGAAGCAAGCGCATTCCAATGAAAGCCCACGTTTTCTTTTGAAGCGTTTGGGTTAAGCGCGATAAACTTTCCGTCTTTGTTTAGAATGCGCCTCATTCTGTCGGAATCTTCAAAATATTCTCCGCATTCGGGACATTTCAAGGCGGTTGAATGGTTGATTTTTGAAAAGTCGTATTCGCCGTTTTCGTCTTTGCAGTCGTCGTCCCACTCAATATTTTCCCACTTGTAGGGAATGTATTTGCCGCATTTGGGGCACTTGTAGTGCCATTCGCGCATATCGGTTGTTTCAAATTTGCGGTGGGTGTCGTCGTTTTCCTCTCCGCCTTGCGACATAAATACGCATTTGCCGAGCCACCCGAAAGCCGTAGTTCGCGCCTCCGCTTCCGCCATATGTCCGACTGGCCATCGCCAAGTTTCGTCTCCGAAAAGCCAGCGGATTGAACGGCGTTGGAGGTTGGTCTTGTTATACGCGCCCAGCAGCCAAAGCGTCATCCCGTTTGAAAAATGGATTGTGCAGTTGCGCTGTTTATTCTTGTTTTTCGGGAACAATTTCTTTACTGGTTCACAGCTTTCAAAAAGTTTTTGCAGGCGGCTTTCAGATTCGTCTTTTGCGTCCTCGTCCGTCTGGTCGAGCCAAAGGCAAGGTCCAGGAAGGTTTGCGATTATGTAGCAAAGCGTAAGCTCGGGGCTTGTAGTCTTCGAGCTTTGAACGGCGGCGATAATCGAGACGAGGCGGATTTTCGGGTCTACGATAGCCTCCATAACTTCGCGTATCCACGGCGAATTTTCGCTTCTGAAAGGTCCTGGAAGCGGCGAATACGGAATGCTTTTTATGTGGTCTTCGCACCAACGCCAAGGCTCACGGCGGTCGGCGGGAGTCCAAGCGTCCCTTAAAATTGATGAAAGCGGGTTGCGGGGCATAAGCAGAACTTCCGCTCATTTCGTGAGCAGCCAGCCGCAGAACTGCGATTCTTTGAAAACTATTTCCGAATTGAATCCGATAGCGCAGAATTCCGCTTCGTTGTCGGCTACGGTTTTGGGATACATACAGCCTCTCAGGGCTTTTGCCTTGTTGATAATTTGCTCGGAAGAAAAGCCGTTTTTTGCTTTCATTTCCCAATAGAGCTGTTGCAAAATGTCCTGCATTTGCGAGGTAGAGCCGAGAACTTTCTCGACGACGAACATTCCGCCGCAATTTTCAATGCTGTGGAATATGCGCTTTAAGAGCGCGTTCCGCGCGTCTGGGCGCAGAAATTGCAATGTGTAAAGCGAAACCGCGTAGGAAAAATTGGGCAGAACAAACGGCTTTTCGAGGTCGGCAAAAGTAATGTCTACGCCTTTTGTTTTCGCCTGATTTATCATCGCCTGCGAATTGTCATAACCGATGAGATTGAGCGTTTTCGAATGGCGGCGTTTTATTCTGCGCAGGGTTTCGCCTGTGGAAGCCCCGAAGTCTACAACCGTTGAATCGGGGTATGTGAACCAGTCGGAAAATGTCTCCGCCAAATCCTGAACGTGAACGTAGTTGGGCACGCTCTTTCTGACGTGCTTGTCGAATTCGGGAGCGACGTGCTCGTCAAATACCCAGTTGCTCTGCCGCGAAATAATCCTGTCGTCCGTATGTAATTCCATACAAGACGGCGGAGTGTCAAAATTAGAGATTCAAAAGTTTTTTAATTTCAGATTTTACATTATTAAAATCTGTTGCAGGCAGAATGCCGAGTTTTCTTGAAAGGCAATTTTTATCCACGCTTGCCAATCCTTGAATATTGATTGCGGAAGGCTTGGGCAACCACTTGATATGTGTAATGTCAATTTCGCCATTACAACCCCGTATTTGCGATGTAAGCGGAGCTACAATTACGAGCATTCGCGAATCGTCGGGATTTGGATAATAAAGGATAAGAACTGGGCGAATTTTCCCAATCATTCCTAAATCGGCAATCCATATTTCGCCAGCCCGAGGTTTTTGCTTAGTATTCACCGAGAGCCTCGTTCCAGATTTTACCCTGTTCTTCGTTTGATAGCAATCTTTCAGGTTTTGTCGTAACCATAAAAGGCAAATCATCCCTAAGGTCTACTTGGGAAATGAAAATATTTATGGCATCCGACATTTTCAATCCGAGACGTGAAAATACCTTTTCGGCTTTCTTCGCCTTGCGAGAATCAACTCTCGCCCTTATCAATGTTGTTTCTTCTTTCATAGACATGAATATGCTCAAAAGTGCTCAAAGATGTCAAGAACATTATCGGAGGTTTACGATATTTCTAAAATCTTTTTCGCTTAATGATTTTATTCCATATCGTTCATACATCGCCCGCGTTTTCAGATTGCTTTCAATTCCGAAGAAGTCCGCGCTATTTTTGCCGTGTTTCGGGAAAATATACCGCAACAATAGGTCTTTTTTGATTTCGGGAGGGGTAGCGGAAATTTCCGCAAAATATGCTTCCTGCGGTTGCCAATTTGTCTGAGAGAAAATCCTTTCAAGCGTTTGTTCTTTGTATCGAATAGGACGCGCAGTAATAAGGATTGCGTATTTATCCCGCAGAAAGTCAACAAGCCACTTGCGGTATGTTTCCCGTTCAATCTGTTTTGAAAACGGCGTAATGCGCGCGCGGTTCTCCCCATTTCGGGGAATTTCCCACAAGCGTGTAGTTTAAATCAACCAAGTATTTCATAGCGGTGCTTGAATGCCGAAATTGCCTCGTCTACCAATCCCATACGGCTACCGTCAGGATACGGGAGGTCAAACTCAAATCTCAATGCTTCTTCGAGGCGTTCCCACGGAATGCGCCTTACATTTTCGCACTTGGCGTTTACGTTGCCTGTCATTTCCGAAATCTGAACATTTCTAAAAAACGGAGAAAAGAGTTCGTAGAATTCCTTTTTTGTGTGGTATTTCTGAACTTTCGGCTTGTCCTGAAAATCGCCAATACGAACTCCCGATTCGTATTCAAGTCTAAATGCGATATTACCCGCATTCGACTCATTATGAAAGGCCTTGCCGTTTACCTGCCTATAACCAGTCTCCGCCGTTGACGAAGCGCAGGCGTAAAGCTTTGTGAAAGGTCGGCACAATGCCGCGCATATGCAGACTATGTGCTCTCTATCCCTTGCGAACGGAACGGAATTTAATACGCTTGAAATAAACACGCTCGTAAAATCCTTGCCATCTCCGACGGCTTTCAGGAAATCTCTCGATATTGCCAAGGACTTTTCTTTGTCGATTTCCGAAACGCTTATGTGATACGGCTCAAACGGAACGCAATCAAAGCCCGCGGACTTCAAAATATTTGTCTCCGTAAGGTGTCCCGCGCCGAAATCGAGAATGGAATTGCCGTGTTCTCTGCGCCATTTCGCCTGTTGCGAGTTGTCGAAAATATCGAAACTATGGCAGGGCTTGTTGCCGTGAACGGCAAACACAAAGCCGTGCCCCAACTCTTCGCGAACTCTGCGGGCGCGTCGGAACGAATTATAGCGAAGCAAATCGGCGTAGCGCGTGTGAATGTCGAATTCCATCGTAAGCAGGTTCATCATAGCGTCCGCGAATTTGGCTTCTTCCTCTGAAATATATACAACATCACAAGTATCCGCCTTGAGTTCGGCGAGCATTTCCAAACGCCCAATACCGTTTATAACCTTGCCGTCGGGAGTACAGACTATCGGCATAATAATGCCAGCCTTGCGGAGAGTCCTTGCAATACTCTTTGCGTATTGAATCCATCTGCCAGAATTTATCTTGCAAAGTTTTGCCACCGACACATTGGCAGGATAAGCGCAACGGAAAAATTCCTTGCTCTCCAGCTCCTTGTCTTGAATATTTTCGGCGAGTTCCGAGAGATTTAGACTTTCCAAAATGCGCTTAGCCTTTTCGGGTGTCTGGCAAATATCGCCGTCGTTTGTGGCGCGGTTAAAGACTATGTTCAACGCCTTGCGCTTATCCAATTCCATCGGCGGGATTCTGAAAACGGGAACGTTTTTCACGCCCATTCGCGTTGCCACAAAATGGCGTTGGTGTCCCGAAAGAATTTCGCCGTTTGCGTCGGCGTAAATGGGCGCGATAAATCCCAATTTGCGAAGCGAAAGCTCAATCAAATCAAGCCGCTTCGGATCGGCGGTTCGCGGATTGTAGGTTGACGGGTTTACCGCCGAAAGAGGCTCAATTTTTATCATATGGAAAGCCTCCTGCGAAGTTCCGCAATTACCGATTCCTTGTCGAACCCGACTTCCTGCTTTAACTTGTCAATCCATACCCCGAAATCTTCCTGACTTATGCGGAATCGGTAGTTCCCAGCCTGAATTGTGACTTCCGACTGGGTAAGCTCCTTTTCGGCTTCGTCTTTAAAATCGGGAGTTTTTTCGCCAAGAAGAGCGTTCAAATCGGTGGGTTCAAAGCCTGCTAAGATTGTATCGAAGCTCGTTTCCTTGAAGCCGTCTACGATGTCTTGAAGCCCGTTTAAGTCGAGCGACGAAAGCTCCGCCAAGCGGTTGTCGCCGACAAGAACGGCAAGTTCGTTGTCTTCGGAAGAAAATTTTTGAAACTCCACGGGAACGATTGAAACGCCCAATTCTTTTGCGGCTTCGAGTCTGCCGTGCCCAGCCACAATATAGCCCGAAAGCTTTGAAACTACAATCGGGTGCCGCCAGCCGTGGTAGCGGATATTTTGCGCCAGAATCTTTATCTGGTTTTGCGGGTGGGTATTTGGATTTTTCGGGTGGGGAATGAGTTCGTCAACCTTTACGAGTTTGTCGTAGGCGCACCAAACTTCAATTCCGTCCGCCAAAATGCGTGCTTTGTCTTCTGCCATACATAACGGCGGAAGTGTCAAATTTAGAGCGATATTTTGACGCCGTTTTCGTCGATTGCGGGAGTTGAATTTATTCCGTAATTTGAATATATCGCGCGGGTTTTAGGATTGCTCTCTATCCCGAAAAGCTCGTCGGGGTTAAATCTTGGAAGAATGTATTTGCGCAAGAGATGTTCCTTTTTTAGGTGTGGGAGCGTTTTAATTTCCGCGAAATACGCTTCCCGAGGCTGCCAATTTGTGAGTGCCAAAATCCGCTCGAGTGTCATTTGTTTGTATTTTACGGGGCGCGCCGTTATCAGAATTACATAGCTATTTCGCAAGATTTCAACGAGCCACTGGCGGTATGTTTCGCGCTCAATTTGAAGCTCGAACGGTCGAATTCTCGGCGCGTCTTTCTCGCGGTCGACAAGCGTCTGGTTTAGGTCGAGAAGGTATTTCATCAAAACCCTCCAAGCCTTCTCCTTGTATTGGCAATTCCGTGCGCCGCCATTGGATTGCGTTTATTGCAAATTATCGAAGCAAACCCAGCTGGCGGGATTGATTTTGTTTTGTCGTGTGTGATAATGTCGCCTTCGGGAACGGGCTTCTTATTGATTATCGAATCGACAACTTCCTTGATTATATCGACGGGGATTTCCGTTATGGAATACGTTAAGCCCGATAAATTTCGTCGTCCGACCTTTTCGCGCAAGAGCGTTATTGCGGCTTTTCTTGAAGGACATTGGAAACGCCCTTCGTATATTACGCGTTCGCCGGCAGTGCAAAATATGTGGTAGAAATTATTACTCGGCATAGCCGAATCCTTTCATAATGCGGGAATTCCAAGTTGTCATTGCGGTTTCGATGGAACTGTAAACTTTTCCTCCGCGACGTTTGGAATTTGTATCCCTCAAAACCTGTTCGACAAATTTTCTCTCGCCGACTTTCTCGATGAATTGCCCAGTAAACGGTTCGGATTTCATCTTCTCGATTAGTTGCGCTATCCATCGAGATTTTCGCGTGCCGATGTTTAGATTCTTCCAATCATTGTCGGATGTGGGTTCGTCAATCTTAACGTTTTCTTCGGGAAAGCTTTCTATTTTCGGCTCGTCGGCGTTGTCTGAAATATCGACAGTTCTACTACGGACAATCACAACTTCTTTTCCGTCGCTTGCTGTAGCGGTTAATACCTTTTCATCTTGGAACTTTTCTGGCTTGAATATTTCCGCAATATCGAGCTTTTTTACTTTCAGGATATTGTTCGGTCTGTCGCTTCCTAATTGCCCGCTTTTCGTGAGTCGGTGCAGAACCATTTGTTCTTGGGTTTCCTCGACTACCGCCCAATATCCGACTGCCTTCGCGGGGAATTTATAGCGTTTTGCCTGTTCTTCGGTGATTGTCATTGTATCGTATTGATTCATATATCTTGCCTTTGTTCTTGTTGGTCTATGTTGTTAATAATAACATAGTTGGATAATATACGCAACATTTTTCTTCGGTTTTTTATTGTGAAAACGACAAATAAAACCGTTGCGAATTGTCATAAAATATGGTATAATAATAAGATGAACAACCGACAAAAGAGAAAGGTAAGACACAATGAACCAAAAGTTTGAACTCGGGCAGATTGTTGCGACAACTACGCTTTTTAACTACTGCAAAGAAAAGAGATATTTGCTTCTCCCATATCTATTGCGCCACGCGAATTGCGATTGGGGTTCAATATGCGAAGAGGATAAGAAAGAAAACGACGAATCATTGGAAAATGGCCGTCGGCTTCTAAGCCAATACGAACTTCCCGACAAAACGAAATTCTGGATAATCACCGAAGCCGATAGAAGCTCAACTACAATGTTGTTTCCAGAAGACTATTAAGATTCTTCAATATCGACAGGCTCTTTGATTGACTCTGCCGCGACGGAAAGCGCGGAATAGGTTTCGTCCAAAACTTCCTGCATTTTCTCACGAATCTGAATTGCGTCAAGGGTGGTAAGTATCGGCGGAAGTTCGTTTAAAAATCGGCTTTCGAGAATGTTTCTGATTTGTCCGATGTGCATAGTCCAAACTTCACGGACTTTTTCAATCGGCACATAAGTTCCTTCCATCACTTTCAGCTTAATTTCCGCCTGTTTTACCTCAGCAAGCAGTTTTCGCGACTTCAAAACCTCGTCTTCTGGCGTGTCGGCTTCTTTCAGTCCGTTCTTCTTGATGAACTGCCTCCATTTGGAAATATTGTGTTTGCCGTTCGCGGTAGGTTTGGGCGAGCCCTTAATTTTGCGCCAATTACCGATAGTTCTACGTGAAACTCCGAGAATTTCCGCAAGATCAACGACAGATTCGGCGTATGTTTTGCTAATTTCGGATTCTCCGTTTTGCACTTCGATAAGTGCGCGTTCAGAACTTGTGAGAGTTTTTCCTGCGGCAACTTTCTTTGCGATATTTTGGAGATTGGCTTCAAGAATCCTGTTTTTTATGTTTTCGTCCATATAGAAAAGAAAACTGTCAAAAGTGGGAAATATTTTGCTGATTTCCCACAGATTTCCCGCAATAAAAAAAGCCCGCAAACACCGATTTTACGACACTTGCGAGCTTGCTATTTCAAAAAAAGTGGGAAATTCAAAAATTACCTGTCGTAAGAAGAAAGCGGTCTGCCGAACGTCCCTGCCGTATGTCGTTGGTTAATAGATTCCTTTGAGGTTCCCTGTAATCATTTTAAATCAATTCTTTGAAGTATGTATGTTCGTTCGCTTTAACTGCGATAAGTCTTTCAAACACTTCATTCGCAAAAGATGACAATACCTGAGGAGTAAGGTAATCAAATGAAGTTATAGATCTTCTATAAACTAAAAGTCTCCAAACATTATCAGTTAATTCCCCGTCTAAATTACTCTCAAAACCTAGCAAGATTAAATCGTTTACAATTTTTCTAAAATTTTCGTCATTCTGTAAGAGAGATTTTTTATCTTCATGAACATCAAAAAAGAAACTTATCTCTGGAATGCTATCTTGTTTAAAATTTATCAGGTGATCGTATGTATCCCAATAATACGCTAAAGCTCCGAATTGACCATAAGTATTCTCATTTTCGTTCCCAAATTCTGCTCCTCGTCTCCCCCATTGATCTTTATAAGAAAAGACCATCTTTTTATAAAGTCTGTTAATATCACTATTAAAGTAGTCCTTAAATGTATTAAAAATCTCTCGTATTTTTCTATCAAAATTCAATTTTTGAAAGTCACAAAAGATTTTTATATCTTTACTGTTAAGTTCACATAATGTTTCAAATTCACCGCTTTGTTTTCCATATTCGACAAAATTAGAAATGATAAAATCATTTTTGTAATTTTCCGTTAAGAATGTAGCAAATTCGCTCCAAGTCTTAAAAATAATTCTTTTATCGTTTATTTCATCTACTATTTTTCTATCTGTTATTCGTGGCGTAGTTACCAAGAGTAAAACATCTTTGTCGCGACCACTTAAGTGTCCAATCAGCTGCTCGGATTTTAATCCTCTGCGATTTGTTTTATTTTCATATAATATTGTAATTTTCTTGCCATTTGCTATGACATCAAAACTTCCATCTGGATTTGTCTCTCCTCCACCATACACGGTTTGAATATTCTCAATAGGTTTTTCTTTGTCGGCATTTAATCCAGTCAGGAAATTAACAATTTTTTTATCGTTCAGATATTCAAGTACAGATAAAAAATTATATGTAAGTTTATTTTCGGGTTGTTGATACGAATTTAAAAATATGTTCGTTTTCATTCTTTAATTTTGAATAAAAACATAAGAAGTTTCAAGTGAAATTGCGTGCAGGGGGCGGAATCGAATCGCCAATCTTCGGGTTATGAGCCCGATGTCCTACCGTTAGACCACCCTGCAAAAGCATTATTCGCCAGCTCCGTCTTGTAGGTCGAGAAGTTCGTTATAGATTTTCACCCACGGACGGAGTTCGTTTATCAGAAGCCCGCGAATATTCGGCTGCCAATTTTCAATCGGGTCGTGCTCAGTGCGCTTTTTATACCAAAGGACAAGGGCGTCAATATGGCGCGTAAACGTGATTGTAGCCTCGGATACACTCGCGTTTACATCGGGCTTCTTCGGCTCTGGAATTACCCCCGCCGCAATGTAGGCTTGCGTTAACGTCTTGGGCGAACCGTCGAGAAGCTTTGAAACACATTCGGAAGAAACAGTCGGCAAATCCGAATCCGTATTCGTTTTTGAAGAGTCTTCAAGCTCGCAGACCTTGCGGGAAAGGCGCATATACTTTTGCGCGGTTCTCTCGGAAATACTCGGGCAATTTTCTTTAAGCCAGCCGAGCCACGCGCCGTGCCCGACGGATTTTTTCTGGTCGTTCAAAAGCCTGCCGCACTCGACGGCAATGGATATTGCCTGCGAGGCTGTATCCTTTGCCTGTTTCGAGAACAGTTCGGCTTGGGTGTAAAGTTCGTTGATTTTTGAAGCGATTGAAAGTTGCGTCTGCATACCATTAGCGGCGTGTCAAATTTTTTAGCCGCGCATTGCGGTATGCCCGACACGCTTTTTCGCTACGCATAAACGACGACGGTGACAATCCCAAAAGCTTTTGCCACGATTTTACGCGGACGGAAAATGCCGCCTTCGTAATGCCGTATTGCGCGGCGATGGCGGTTTCGGTTCTGCCTTCGAGGCTCGCCATACCAAGCGCGAATACGAGCGCGTCGCGGTCGATACTGGCACTCCGAGCACTCTTGTGGGCTTGCAATCGGGCAAATACCCACGAAAGCAACTGCGCGCCATAGGCTTTCGCCTTCTCTTCGACAATCTCGGCGATGGAGTCGACGTCGCACTCAGCATCCAACGCGTCATAGTCAAATTCAACGCCCATTTTTGCAAAAATTACGGTATCGTCGGGCGTATTTGTCTGATAGTCGATTAAAGGCTTGTCCAGCCCCGCTTTGGCGAGCTTTTCGCGCTTCGACTGCGAAAGCCCATTAACCCAGTTTGAATATGTTTCCGCGTATGAAGTCATTTTAAATTCTTTCTTGGCGATAGGCATACCGCCTCGTTAAATTCGATGAGTCGGCGGTAGAACGGCGCGAAATTGTCCATATCGCAAAAGCGCGATTTTAGCGTTTCGCCGACGTAGTTTGTCGTAATTATTGTTGGCAGACATCTCGAAATTCTGCATTCGAAGATGTTGAAAACGCTTATCTCGAAACGCTCGGTAAATCTTTCTTTCCCGAAATCGTCGATGACAAGAAGCTTTGCGGCGCAAATCTGTTCTATAAGCGTTGAATAGGTGGTCTTATTCCCACCGAATGCCGATAGAATCGCGCGTTCGAGTTCACCCGCATAGAAAACCTTCAAAGAGCGTTCAATGCCGTAGAGCTTTTCGGAAATAAGGCGTATCAAAAGTAGCGATACGCAACGCGTTTTCCCGCAGCCAGTTTTTCCGTGAACAATTAACCCGCTCGGAGACTTTTTAGCGGGATTCCAGCCGAGAACTTTTTCCACATTATTGAACCTGTTTGCAAGCAGGACAGCGTCGCTGTTGGCGTAAATCGGGCGGATATATTCGGCAATGGTTTTGTCGATTTTCCCGCCGTATTTATCGCGATAGTCGGAAATATCCCTGCAAGACTGCGAACAGAAGGCGTCGCCGTTTATGTAGTAAATTGCGTCGGCTCCCAAGTCTTTTCCGCATACAATGCACTTAGAAGCCGTTTTCGTGCATTGCGTCAGTCGTTCCAGCTCTTTGATGTTGTCCGAATCCATTGTATCCTCCTTCCTTGTTTTTAAGTTCCCAAGTGCGGACTGCGGCTTTCCAATCCTTCATTTTTGTCTTGCCGACAATCCAACCGTTGGAATCGTAATACGCCACAAACCGCGCGGGATTGACCGAATAGCCTTTTTCGGCGACATACGCGGCAACCTCTTCAATCGTGGGCTTTGCGAACGCAGGCTTTTCTTTTTTCTTTATTTTTTCTTTTACAGGGTTTTTGTCTTTTTCATTGTCCTTGTCTTTATCTTTGTCTTGGCATTCAATGCTATCGTTTGATTGCGTTTGCTTTCGTTCCGATGCGATTGCTTGCCAGCGCATTTTCGAGGCGATTCTGTTTTTCTCGCAACGTTTCAAATAGGCTTCGTCGTCGCGCCTGAACTGGTTTTCAAGCGACCACCAAACGACTTCCGCTCCCTTGTCGGAAAATTCGAATATATCGCCGTTATTGCGCGCGTCCATCGCCGCGAAAATTTCGGTCTGACCGACTGGCGAAAGCTTCATAATGATTTTCACCGAATCGGGGAAAAGTCTCAGATATTTGTTTTTCATCTAAACACCCTTTCAGAATGTTACGGAAGCGGTGAGAATTGCCGCCGAAATCCAGTAGATAAAATGCCGCCAGTCTCCGTCTTGGACGGCGTATGTAAGCGCCGCCAAAACGTCCAACGCAATCAAAATAGAGGGAAATAATTTGCTCATAACATCCTCCTAAAACGGGCTGTTTTCGGACGAAATCACTCTTCTTGCCTCCTCCGAAAGGCGCGAAATTTCCGACGGCTCTACGCCTGAATTAGAACCGATGCGGTTGATGTATTTGACATCGAGAAAGGTTCTGCCATTCTCCGATTCGCGCTCGGCTACGATAATTCTGCAACGTTTGTCGAGCACACTGGATTCAATATTGCCGAAATCTCCGTCAAAATCGAACGCGTCGCGGAGCTTCTTTACAGAATGCTCAATCGCCTTGTCGGTAAGGTATAAGCGGGTGTAAATACATTCGCCGTCATCGGTTTTGAACCCGAGCGACACGAAGAATTTTCCCGTATTTTCGGATTGTCTGACTTCGGCAAAAATTACGGTTGTTTCGTATCTGCCTTCATTTGAAATTTTTCTCATAATATTTTCTCCTATTTTTCAGATTGTGTGCTTTCGAATGCTTCAATGGCTTTTGCCACAAATTCGTTTGGTCTTTTCAGTATTTGCGAGACTTGGTCGGGACGCAGGTTCTTCCATGTTTCGTCGGGTTGAATCCAGCCCCAAGAGCGCAGGGCAAAGTTAGCTTCCTGCGAATGTGTGCCTATTACGGATTCCAACTCGGAAGAAAACGACATAGGGATTTCGTCGTCGGAATTTTCGGCTACCGCAACCGCTTCGGGCAGGGCGGTATTTTTCGCGTTCCCAAACCTCCAAGAGTTGAGCATTTTGCCCGTTTCTTCGGTTATTTCCGAAATATTGCCGTCGAACATTCGCGTTCTGTCCTTTGACGCTACCGCTTTGTGATTCATATCCAAATCGAACACGAGCGAGAACTCGAACTCGATTCCGTCGCGCATAATTGGGGCAAGCCCGACTTTACGTATGGACTTTTTGCCTTTTTCGTCGATGTCTATTGCGTAGTCCATCTTCGAGCGCATACAGCATATGATGTGGAGTTTCGACGAAAGCACAGCCTGCAAAATGCTTTCAAATTTTCCGCCTGCCGCCGCCCAGTTTGTGTAGGAATTTCCGCCGCGCATATCGAGCTTGCTTTTGTAATCCAAAATAGCCTGCCAAACGTGCGAAAACGAATCTATGATAACGCAGTCATACTTGTTTTCAACGGCATCGGTGATGGCCGTTATGAATTTGTCTTCGGTATAGGGCGGCTCGACAACGCATACGTCGAAGTCGAACGTATCGGCATACAATAACGACGAAGAATTCTCCGTATCTATTACGGCAATTCTGCCGTTGTCTCCTACGAGTCCGCGCGCAAGGCGCAATGCGGCGGTGGTTTTGCCCGAGCCGCTCGGGCCCGTAATTGCGAGTTTAAGATAAACCGCGCTTTTATTCGCTTTTTTGAATGAGTTATGTTTCATCTGATTTCTCCAAGTCGAACTCCTTTGCCGATAAAAACGGATTTGATTTCGGGCTTTGGCAAACACGGGCGTTCCGCCCAATTAGGAATCGGTTTCGGCTTGCGCCTGTTCTTTGGCTGAAGCGTTCTGCCGTTTTCGTAATCGAGAACCGACGCCCGCAAAACGGCAATCGGTTTTCTCGGCTTGCCGTTCGCGCCGCGAAGCAGAGTAAGGTTGTGTTCGTTTATGATTTTGTAGACGCTGCTTTTTTCATAGCCCCACCTAACCATAAGTTCTTCAACAGAAAACGCCTGCTTTGCGAACGTGTCACCGACACGCTCAATCAACTGGATTAGAAGGTCGTTTTGCGTGCGGATAATATCCTCCAAACGCGAAACTCTTTCGTCCAAATTGATGTCGGGTTTTACTTCCATTTTTTCTCGGTGCGTTTCCCGTCAGCGTTTGCGGATTTTGGGATTTTCGGTAAAACGCGAAGTTCTTGTTTTTGTGTAGAACCGCAATCGCACACTATGGAAGCTGACAGTCATATCCCGACTTTTGTCCTATTGTTATCTTTCTAACAACCAGTGTAATATAAAAATAAAAACAGTGTAATCCGCTAAAAATCTCGGGTTGGTGTGTCCTATCGAAGCCCGAATTTCTCCCCAAGCAAGGCGGTGTATTGATTTGCGAACAAGCGACATAAATTTTTCGAAAAAACTTCTTGCAATCGCTCTAAAAAAATCCCCTAATCGCGACCATCGAAAGGAACAGATTTTTCTTCCTTTGGATTATGTCGGCAATCGGGGAAACCCTTTGCCCACTCTGTCGGACATTTTTCAGCCGATTAGAGTGTGTGCGCCGCGAGGCGCAAGGACCACCTCCTTTTTCGTTCCGAGGTATATTCAGTACAACGAAGCAGAACAACGCACGGTCTCGTGCCACTCACATTACAAAATTAACTGAAAGGTCTTATGAAAAATGGCTACATTAAAGTCTTTTATTGCGCCCACGCTTTTGAGGAAGCTGGGGACTGCAAATAACGAACTACTGTTCGTTTCTCTCAAAGATTCCCTGCAAAAGTTTGAAATCTGGAACGAAGAACACGGTAAAACCTGCTTTGACTATTCCAAGCTTGCAAAGTATCTTTACGACAACTGCCCAGCCGACATTGGGGAAAAGTTATACCATTTGCATACTATCGCAAAGCCCGAGCTTCGCGAATTTGTGGAGAATCATTTGCGCGAATTGGGCGTAGCTGTAAACCCGAACGACAATTTGTATGAGTTGGCGTTCAAGCTTGTTTGTGCCGACAAAACATACAGGCATTGTCAAATTATAGAATCACTGAAAACAGCGCAGGAAGCCCACTACTATATAAGTTTTCGCCCCACGAAGTTTCAAAAAACGCCGCCGCTTGATGGCTTTCAAGTAGAGCGTTTGCGAATGCTCTTGTGCGGGTATTTCAAGACAAACACGGGGCTTTCTTTTGTGGAAATCCATTCGCATAAGATTGGAAGATTCGCCTACTACTGCATATTTCATGCAGCAAATATCAGGGTCGAAAACGCCGTAAACGATTGCGACGAAGAATCGCTTGTCCGCTATCATCCGCAGAATATGGACATTTTGCGCCTCGATTACCAAACGGGGGAACTTTCCATTTATACCCGCTACACAAGCAAACGTCTTTCTGAAGTCTACAATAGCCTGTTCGCGGAAGTCTTGGGCGGCGGAGTGATGTATGTTCTTAACGGCAAATACAATCTCCGCAAATTGAAATCCTACGATGTATTGGCTCTCGGCGAATTTGCGGCGGAAATAAAAACGGTAAGGGTTGCCGCGTATACAGAACTCAAAGACGGATGTAGGCTTTCGTATAGCGGGTTTGTGAACTTCGCGTTTTTCGATACGATGGAACGCGACGATTCGGAAATTGTTTCGGCTACGTTTGAATTCACGTTTATTGGGTCTGACAGGAAATACAGGGCGACAATTTCAAATGCGTATCGCTCGAAAATTCAGACAGGTTGCGACGAAGAACTCGTCGAAAGATTTTTCGTAAGTAAAGGGTTAATAAGGGATATGTCTTATGAAGAACTTGAAATATTGGTGGCAAACGGCGCGAAATCTCCCTCTTTGTAATTTACAGTGGCGCGAACTGCTTGGCGAAAAGAAGAAACGGTCCTTGGAGAAAGTCGGCGCGTTGCAATATTCGCCAAACGGAGAGTGCGTTTCTGAAATCTTCATTGGTGAAACTTGCTACAATGTTTCGCAATGTCAAAGTGGATATGTTGCAGTAAACGAGTTTGGCGACTATTTTGAAATGTCCGCAACCGGCGCATTGCGAGTGTCGTTCAATAAAACGGCGTTCGCGCGTCATATCTCGCGGATTCTGGGAATTTCGGACGATGTTTCGCAGCTTGGGAAAAGTCTTGGGAAATTCAGTGGATACGATTGCGACGGATTTTATCTCGGCAATTCGTCGGCGGGGAAAGTGTTTTTCTATTTCTCGAAGCCGAAGTTCATTGAATATACAAAGTCCGTTTTGAACGGAGAAGTCCCAGTCGTGATTTATTTTGATGAAGTCGACCGCGAAACGGAAATGTTCATCGCCGAAAATCGCGGAAGAACCGTAGCATTGGAATCGGTAATAGATTTCGGCGTGGACGGATTCAAAGACAGCGGTAAGTTCCGCCAGCATTCCGCAAGAACGAAACGGTCAAACAATACGGCATTTTATTCTTGGCAGGGAACAAACTTGCCGACACCCGCAAATTTGACGCTTGGCGCGCTTAGTATGGATTTAGTTTCTCCGTCTGAAATAAAAATTGCCTACGGCGCAAAGTCGCTCAGGGCGCATTATGCGGATATTTCGATTTTCAAAAGCAACGATACAAGCGAAGTCAGTTTCAGCTGGAAGGTCGTTTGCGCGTGCGCGTTGCGAAAGGATTTGCTCGGATACGACACAAGGAATCTGCCGCGATACACAAGCCGCTTGAATGCTAAATTCAGGGATTTTTTCGGATTCCCAGAATCGGCGTTTAGTTGCAAAGAAGGCGTTATTTCGGCAAATTTTCCAATCACCGCCCGCGAATATAAATCAACGCGCATTTGCTCCCAGATTTTTGACGGAATTTTGCAATAGATTGTTTATAATAATCTTGTAAATATCAACAAATAGTTTTATAATATAAGAACTATGGCACATATTACAAAATCATACTGTGAAGGTCGCAAAGCTCCGTTCAAGGTAGCTTGGCGAGTAAACGGACAAAGATTGGCAAGATTCTTCGAGACATACGATGCCCGCGAAGAATTTATCAAAACATACGACTTCTTGGAGGAGTATCAATTTGAAGCCCTGCTTAAAATGACGAAGTCCGAAATTAGCGAAGTCGCCCAAATAAAAGCCGCAAAAGGCGACGACATAACATTTCGTGACATCTGGCATTTCTGGGTAGAAAACCATAAGACGAGGGAACTCATCACGACGTTCGACGCCTGCAATAGCTACATATTCGCATTGAAAGACGCCGAACGCCCCAGAAGCCATATCGTGAGGGTTAGACGCATTCTCGAAATGTTTTGCGAAACTTTCGGCGACGTTTTCTTGGACCACATATCGCGAAAGGAACTCGTAGCTTGGATAAACAAACTGCCATATAGCGGGCAGACGAAAACAAACTACAAAGACATAATCCGCGCGGCGTGGTCGTATTTCGACGACAGGGAATGGCTGAGCAAGAATGTCGCCGTGAAGCTGCCCGTAGAGCGCATAGTTCGCGGTGAAATCGGGATATTGAAAGTGGAAGAGGTAGAACAACTGCTTCGGGCAAACGAAAACTACGACCCAGAAATTTGCGGACTTATGGCGTTGGGGCTATTCGCAGGAATGAGAAGTTCCGCCATAACCCGCGTGGCGTATGAAGAAATCAACTTCAAGGAACGCGGAATAGAAACGCCTGCGGGAAAGACAAAGAAGAACCGCCGCCAGTTTATCGAAAATCTTCCAGACAACCTTTGGGCTTGGCTGGAACGAACACCTCCGAGCGCATTTACAATGTGCGAAAGAAAGTTTAAAAGACGCAGAGAATTGGCGTATCCCAGGGCAGGACTTTTAGTGAGTGCAGAAGACGTAAAAAAAGGATTGGCGGACAAGGTAAAGTTTCCGCCGCACAACGCATTTAGACACAGCTTTGTGAGCTATCACGTCGCGCTTCACAGGAACTTTACCGACACCGCGCTCATAATATCGCACAGGCATACGGATATTTTATTCGAGCACTATTTGGGCGTCGCAAAGCATGACGACGCGGTGAAATACTTTAACATTTATCCGTCGGACTATGTAAAACCAGAAACTGTAAACGCCCAATAAACATTCCGAACTCAAGTCCTTTGTGATTCTCGCAAAGGGCTTTCTGTTGCCTGCAAAAGGGGCAGTTCAATGGTGTCGCCACTTTGTTCGGCGCAGACTCAGTTGCCGTGCAGTTGTCGTTTTATTGGAAATTGGTTATTGTTTTAATCTGGCTATCAACAAGTTGAAATTTGGCTATGGAAAGCCACAAAAAAAGGCTGACTCGCAACTTACTGCAAATCAGCCTTTTTTATTCTTTAAAGTGGCGGGATGGACGAGACTCGAACTCGCGACCTCCTGCGTGACAGGCAGGCGTTCTAACCAACTGAACTACCACCCCAGTGGTTTAAAATATTATGCCCTTTAACATACATTTTAGAGAGGGCTTGTCAATGCGAAATTTAAAAAAATTTTTCATCTCCCAGTCTCGCCCTCTTAAATGTCTTTCTGTTATTATAATCCGTTTGTGTCCTTCTTTCGTTGCGGGGCTTTTTCAGCCCCCGTCTGGCTAAAACGACACTATCAGTTGTCCGCCGACCACGAGGGCATCGTCGATTCCGCTATTGCCATAGGGTCTCATTATATACTGAAAATCTGGCTGTATTGATACATTTTCGTTTAATTGCATGACGTATGTTATTTCTATCATGTTTTCGTATGTCGCCTCCTGAACTTTATTAAGTTCGTAGCTGAACCACCCGTTTGCGAAGGCGACGCACAAGCCGTCGTTTTCCCTTTTCGGAACGAAGCCCTGCAACTGGAAGCCCCCGTAGAGCATTAGCGGCATTGTCGAAATCGAATTTACCGGCGCGACCTGCGCGCCCGCGAAAACCGAAACGTACTTATTCGGATTATCCCTTTCGGCCCAAATTTGCTGCTGGCCGTGCGCGTAGAATCCGTAGCCGTTGCCGCGCGAACCAGTGCTGCCGTCGAGGTACGGCATGTCGAAGCCGCCGAAGAACCATGCGCCGATTTGGTATGTTCCCGAAAGTCCGCCTGAGCCGTCCGACTCCGCGCAGAATGTCGGGTTCCACGCAATTTGGAACATCGCCATATAGCCGTCGTCCGACTGTATGCGCCAGTCGGTTCCGCTCCACGTCGTAGACTGCACGTTTTGCGGAATTTGATAAATCCCCGCGCAGAGGCTCAGGTTTTCGACGGTTTCGTACTTGACGCTCGCGCCCCAAGTTGCGACGGGCGACGAGGTGAACGGGCTGTTGCCGAACATCGACGCCGGCGTAGAGTCGAACGCGCCGCTTACGAGGCTGCCGAAAATCGGGAGCGAGTTGAAGCTGTCCGCCATCGCGATTCTGCCAAGACGCACGGTTGCGGAATCGCCGTTTGCCAAGTCGATTTTCTGCGCCAGATAGAGTTCGAAGAACATGCCGCCGTCAACCACCGACGACTCCGAGACCGTGAAGAAATTTCCTATCGTGTTCGACAGATTTCCGCCCGCATTGTACGCCCCCGAAACCACGAGCGTTGCGCCTTTCCAGCCGACGACTTTTTCGAGGTCTCCGGTGATGCCGTAAATCATTTCGTGGGTGTAGTTGGTGCCCTGCTCCGCCCCGCCGTAGGGGTTTGTGAGCAGAACGGCGTAGTAGTCGAAGAAGGGCTTGAAGCCCGTTTCGTTTTTCACGTCGGACTGCAATTTCGAGACGCATTCGGAAAGCTGGTCCAAGCCGAAATTTCCGAACGGGAGGGGTTCTGCGGACGCCTCCGCGAACGCCGCGATTGAAAAACATGCCGCGGCGGCCGCCGAGCACGACAACTTATTTTTTATATTTTGCATCTTTTTATATCGGTTAATATCCGCGCTTGTCGGCGGTATTTTTCTAATCGTCCCGAATGGAAAATTTTAAAGTTTTGAAAAATCCGTTTAAGCGGAAAAATTTTGTCCGATATAGAAAGCGTGTGTATAGTTGTATTAGTGTTGTTGTAGTGTTGCGGTCGTCGTGAGACGACATAAAAAAAGGCGTCCGAATTAGTTTCCGTTCGGACGTCTTTTTTTGCGTTTTCAGGATTCTGAAAGCCCAGATTCAGGCTATTCAACATTGTTATTTATGAATACATTTTGATTTTTGCGCTCTAAAATTGTCTTGCGAACGTTTTCGAATTTGTTGCCCGAAATGTAGAGTCCGTCCGCGCCCGCCGCGTCTATTCCGACGTTGCAGTCCGAGAACTCGTTGCCGCCGATTACGACGTTTTCGATATACGGCGCGGTTTCAATCGGAGTCTTTTGGGAAGGCTGTATGCGCACGGCGACCGCCGCCGACGCGCCGTGGCGAGCCGACCAGCCGCAAGAGACGAACTTGTTTCCGCAAATGTACGCGTTCTTGGAAACCACGCCCTCCACCTCGGCAATCGCGCCGCCGACGCACACTGCGGGGTACATGATGTGGTCGAAAGTGCAGCCCGCGATGTTTGCGTTGTCGTTGCGGATAAGGCTAGCGCACCCCGCGATATTTTTGAACGTTGAATTAATGAGAACGTAGGAGTCGAGATTCAGCCCGTAGAGGTTGCAGAGGGTTGTTTCGCCGACGAAATCTGGGACAGTCTCGACGAATTCGACCTCGTATGCGGGTTGCGAATTGCGCCCCACTTTCGTTCCGCTTTTGCGAACGCTTTTTATCGTAAGCAAAACTTCCTCGGATTTATTTTTCCAGAAGCCGGCCTTTGTCCCGACCTCGAAAACTTCGTCGTTTGAACCCGTCGGCCCGCCGAAGTCGTTGGACATAAGCAGGGCGTTTTTGCCGACTCTTCCGTAGGGGTAGACGAAAGTTCCGTGGACGTTCTGCCCGTCCCACCTGACGCCCTCGACATACATGTTTTCGACGACGGCAAGCCCGCGGCATGCGCGGATTTTCCATGCGTCGCGGCTGCCGACGTTCATTTGGCGCGAGCCTTTTTCGCGCCTGAATTCCACGTTTTTTGCGTAGATGTTGCGGCATTTGAAAGCGAGCATGCAGAAGCCTATCGAGCTTCTGACGGCGACGTTTTCGAGGCGCAGGCTGTCGCAACGCTCGAAAAGAATTTGGTGTCCGCGCCAGCCGAAATTCCACGAGAACACTTCGCCGACGGCCGCCGTCCGCGCGACTTTCGGGGAATCGAGGCGCATGAGCCTTTCCGACTCCGCGCCGATTTTCTTCATTTCGAACTCGCGCAAATTTCTGTCAACGTCGGTGCCGAAAGTCGTGCTCGGTTTGCCGACCACGAGGTTTCCCGTTTTCCCGTCCCACAGGTTGGAGCAGTAGGCGTATGTGCCGTCGAGGTACGGGTTGCCCTCGAAAACTTTTACGGTAATGCCCCTGCCGTCGTTTGCGACGATTTCGCCGCAGCTCATGTAGCGCGGAAAATTGTCGAACGCAATTCCCCTGACCGAAAGATTCGGAGAGCGCAGCACTTTGATGATTTTTCCGCCGAAGAGATTTCTTTCGGGTTTGTACCTGCGCAAAAAGACGGTCTTCGGCTCGCCGTCCGGGCCGACAGCACCGACTATCGAAAGATTCTCCGCGCCGTCGATTTCGAAAATATCACGAGTTGCGTCGCCGATATTCAAATCGTAGACGCCGGCGTCGAAGCGCACGGTCGTGGCTTTGTTGGCAACGGCATAGGCAAACGCCTTTCGGATTGCCGAAATGTCGCACTTTCCGTCGTCGGGTTTCGCGCCGAAATCGGACACGCGGATTTCCGCGGCGGAGGCGGGAAACGCCGCGCACAAAAGCGCGATAAACGCAATTATTTTCTGTTTTCTCATATGTATTTTTGATTATGCTGATTTTTGGAAAGGAGAAAGAATTCCGGCGGCGGCAAGCCCGCTACATCTGGAACATGCGCAGGATTTCGGCGTCGGAGATTTCTTTGAGCGTGGGTTTGCCATCGGGCGACGACGCGCCCGAATTTCCCGAAAGGAGTTTTGCCAGAAGTTCGGTCGCGGTGGTTTCGGTGCATGTGAAGTCCGCCGCGCCGTATCTGACCACGAGCGACCGCGCGAAATTTTCGTCCGACAGCGCGGACTTGCGCAGGGCGCGGTTTTCCTCACGCGCAATTTCGACGAAGTCGCGCACGAAATTTTCGATGTCGCCGTATTTCAGCCAGAGGGGTGCGGCGGAAATTCTGTAAAACGACTTGCCGAAATCCTCGACGACAAACCCGCAGGTTTCGAACGCCTTTCTGTTTGCCGAGAAATACTCGTCGTCGCCGCGCTCGAATTTCAGCGGCAGCGGTATCAGCAGGTTTTGCGACACCACTTTGCCGCCGCGAAGCCCAGCCAAAATCTCCTCGTATCTGACGCGTTTGAGGGCGGCGGAAACCGACATGAGAACAAGCCCCTTTGCGGTCTCGAAAATTGCGAAGCGTTTTTTCAGGCAGCCGATGTAGCGCCACTCTGCGGCGACTGCTGCTATTGCCGATTTTTGCGGCGCGTCTGCGCGTTCGGAAACGCCGCGTCCGACGGGCGCAAGCGCGGGAATTTCGCGAACGGGCGGTTTTTGTTCGTCCGAAACCGCGGGAGAAAACGCGGGCTTTTCCGCTACGGAAAGAGGTTTTGAAAATCCGCGGGCGGGAGCGGGGTCGCGCTCCGCCGCTTGCGCGGTCTCGTGATTGCCGAGCCGCGGCGCGGGAATTTCGGCCTCGCTTGCGGGCGTAAGCGCGGGCTTCGGAACCGCGGAAAATTCGGGTTCGGCGGCGGGTTCGGCCGAAAAATTTTCGCGCAGGTTCGAGTTCGATTCGGCGAGCGCGGACGAAATCGCCGCAAAGAGAAAGTCGCGCACTTGGAACTCGTTTTTTAGGCGCACTTCGCGTTTGGCTGGGTGCACGTTGACGTCAACCGTGCGCGGGTCTAGCTCGATGAAAAGGTACGCCGCCGCGAACCTGCCCTTCGGCACGAACTGCGAATACGCCTCCTTTATCGCCGAATAGACCGCCTTGCACTCCACGGGTCTGCCGTTGATAAACGCGCAGATGTTGCGCCCCGTCGGAAAAGATTCGCCCGCGCGAAGTATCGCGCCGGAGACCGCCATGCCGCCGCGCCCGCTTCGGCGCAGTTCGAAAAGCTTTGACGAAATCTCCGCGCCGAAAACGCGTTCGATTCTGTCGAGCACGCCGAGATTGCGCTCGGAGCGGAAGACGGTGCGAGAATTTTCGACAAGCGTTATCGAAAGGTCGGGCAAGGCGAGCGCGTAGAGCCTGCAAAGTTTGACGATGTGCGACGCCTCGACGTTGTCGCTTTTTAAAAATTTCCGCCGCGCAGGGACGGAGCAGAAAAGGTTTTCGACGGTGATTTCGGTGCCCGCCGCCATGCCGCAGTCGCGCACGGAATTTACACTGCCAGCGTAGACGTCGATTTCAGTGCCCAAGACCTGCGCTTCGGGTCTGGTGCGCAGGCGGAAACGACTGACACTTGCGATGGACGGCACCGCCTCGCCGCGAAAGCCGTAGCTTGAAATGTTGAAGAGGTCTTCGGGCGCGCGGATTTTGCTTGTCGCGTGCGGTTCGAGACATGTCAGAGCCTGCTGGCGCGTCATTCCGCAGCCGTCGTCCACAACTTTCACGAACGATTTTCCGCCGTGCTTGAATTCTATTTCGATGCGCGTAGCCCCCGCGTCTATCGCGTTTTCGAGAAGCTCTTTTGCGACCGCCGCTGGGCGTTCGACAACCTCGCCCGCCGCGATTTTGTTTGCGACGTCGTCGGTGAGAATGCGTATTTCTGGCGGCAGTTTTTTCATTTTCGGAAATCGGGCGCATTTTGCCGCAAGGCGCGTGTTTTCACAAGCAAATTTCGAGATTCGTGAAAAGGCATTGCAAACTTTTACGCTTAAAATTCCGTTGCGTCTGAGCGGCGGAAAGGCAGAATGGATTTGATGAAATTTACCATGCTCATTCTTGCGGCAATTGCCGCCGCCGCGCTTTCGGCGCAGACAAGGCTTGCGCCCGTCGCCGTGCGCGGGGGCGAGACAATCGCGTTCGTCGGCGACAGCATTACGCACAACGGCTACCACCAGATGTTTTTGGAATATTATTACAGCACGCGCTTTCCCGAAACAGAGCTGCAATACCTTAACAGGGGGACGGCGGGGCAGTCGGCTTTCCACCTGCTGCGCCGAATGCGGACCGACATACTCAAACCCAAAGCCGACGTTTACGTTTTGATGGTCGGCATGAACGACGTCGGCAGAAAATATTTCACGCGCGAAGAGCGGGCGAAAAACCCGAAGTGCGAAGAGGAAATCGCGCGGCTCGAAAGCGTCTACGCAGAACGGCTCGCGAAAGTCGCGGAGAAGCTTGCGGAAAATTCGCGCAGACTCTACATTTTCTCGCCGTCGATTTTCGACGAAACGCTCGAAAGCCCAACCGACTCGCACGTCGGGCTGAACGCGCGGCTCGGACGCTACGGCAAAATCTGCGAAGACGCCGCAAGGCGGATTCCCAACGCGGAATTCGTCGATATTTGGGCGGAGACGGTGCGGATAAACGCCGACTTCCAGAGCGAGGCTGGGCGCGGCAAAACAATAATCGGAAGCGACCGCGTGCACCCGTCCGAAGCGGGAGGGTTTGCGATGGCGGCGATATTCCTAAAATCGCTCGGAGAACCGGCGACGGTGTGCTCGGCGGAAATCGACAGGGAAAATATTTGCGCGGTAAACTGCGAAATTTCAAACGTAAAGCAAAGCGCAGGCGGGCTGCGCTTCGAGTCTCTCGAATACGCGCTGCCGCTTGCGCCGACGCCCGCGGAGGAAAGCGCGGCAAAATACATCGACTTCCGCAGCTCGCTGAACAAACAGACGCTTGCAGTTAAAAATCTGCCGAGCGGAAAATACGCGCTGAAAATCGACGGCAAAAAAGTCGGCGTCTTCCACTCCGCCGAGCTTGCAAGGGGAATCGACACCGCCGCGCTCGAAACCCCGCAGATTGAAGCTTCGCGCAAGATACTTGCGCTCTGCAAGAAAATCAGGCTCATAAACGAACGCCTGCGCTTCCTCGCCCACCTGCGCGAAATGTTTGCCGACAAAATCAAAGACGGCACGACGGCGGACGACGCGGCAAACGCCGTCGAAGAAATCGGCAGGACGCGGAACAATCCGTACTATGTGCGCCTCGCGCAACTCTACCGCGAGCACGCGCCGCGCGAGAATTTGCTAAGGGAAGAGCGCGAAAATGCCCGCGCGGAAATCCGCGCAATCGCCACTCCGCGAAAGCATAAATACGCGCTCGAAATTTCGGAATAGCGCGTCGGCGGGACGTCGGAATGCCGCACGGATTTCCCGCGCCGCCGCGCTCTTCCAAGACCCGCAAAATCCGTCCGCCCCCGCCCGACGCGTTTTTTTTTGCTAATCCCGCTCGACTTTTCGCGAAATCGGGCTTAGAAATTTCGGCGAAAATGAAAATCTATTTTATCGGAATTTGCGGCACGGCGACGGGAAACGTCGCCATTCTCATGAAACGCCTCGGGCACTCCGTCTGCGGAAGCGACACGGGCATGTACGAGCCAATGAAAAGCGCGCTCGCCAACGCGCATGTTGACGCGCGCGATGGCTGGAACCCGAAAAATCTGGAAGACTTTGCGCCCGATTTGGTCGTCGTCGGCAACGCAATCAGCCGCATGAATCCGGAGCTTGAATTCATGCTCGCGGCGCGGAAATACAGGTACACAAGCCTCTCGGCGCTCATCGGCGAAAACCTCATAGGCGACAGGAAGTCGCTCGTGGTAAGCGGCACGCACGGCAAGACCACAACCACATGCCTTGCCGCGTTCCTGCTGAGGGCAAACGGCGTCGATGCGGGCTGGCTCATCGGCGGAGTTCCGACAGACCTCGCCGAAGGCGGCTCGAACCTCGGCTCGACCGACGCGCCGTTTGCGATTGAGGGCGACGAGTACGATACCGCCTACTTCGACAAGCGCAGCAAATTTATCCACTACCGCCCCTTTGTCCTTCTGGTAAACAACATCGAATTCGACCACGCCGACATTTTCCGCGACCTCTACGACGTAAAGCGCACGTTCTCGCATGTCCGCAGAATCGTATCCCCCCTCGGCGCGATTGTCGAAAACGGCGACGACCCCAACATTGCGTCGCTCGAAGACACGCCGTGGACGAAGCGCATAAAAGTGGGCTTCGGAGAAAACTGCGACGTGCGCATAAAGGATTTCAGGCAGACGGCGGATTCGTCGTCGTTTTCGCTCGTCTGCGGCGGAATCGAAAAGCGCGTCGAGTGGAATTTGCAGGGAGAATACAACGCCCGCAACGCGGCGATGGCCGCCGTCGGCGCGGCTCTCGTGCGCGGCGGGGCGAACCCGCTCGACATCGACCTTTCGCCGCTCGCAAAATTCAAGGGCGTCAAGCGCAGGCAGGAGACGATTTTGAAGACGGAAAAAATCCTCGCCGTAGAAGATTTCGGACACCACCCGACGGCAATCCGCCTGACGATTGAGTCCATGCGCCAGAAATATCCCGACGCCAAGCTCTACGTCGCTTTCGAGCCGCGCAGCAACACGGCGAAAATGAACGTTTTTCAGGACGCTTTCGGCGAGGCTCTCGAACTCGCCGACGCCGCCTACATCGGGCACGCCAACACCGCAAAGACAGACCCCGCCCGACGCATAGACACCGCGGAAATGGCGGCAACCCACAACCCGAAAAAACTGCACGCTTTCGACTCAAACCAAGCCCTGCTTGAAAAGCTTTCCGCCGACATCTCCGCCGAAAGCGGAAAGTCCGTCTGCGTGTTTTTCAGCAACGGCTCGTTCGACGGCATCCACAAAAAATTCGCCGAACGCTTCGCAAACGCGTAGCCGCAAGGGCGCAGGGTGCGCCGCAACGCGCGTCGGGCTTCGCAGTTTTGCGATACTTGCAACCGCTCACTCGCAAACTCCTAGCCGCTGGCAAACGCGCAAGGCCTGCGCTCCGCGCAAACAAAAAACGCGCTCCGAAATCGGGGCGCGTTTTTGCGTGTCTTTTTGCAAGGTCTACTTCTTTGCGTAGTAGGCGTTGATTTTTGCGGCAACGTCCTTGTAGGAAATATCCGCCGAGTAGATTTCCTTGAACTCGTTGAAAGCCTGTTCGGGCTTGCCCATGAGCTCGTATGCGGTGCCGAGTTCGTATATGATTTCCTTTTTCGAGTCGTTCATAATCTTCGACTCTTTCTTCGCCGTTTCCAGCTGGTCTACCGCAAGGTCGTATTTCTTGCCCATCGTGAACGCCCTGCCCAAGCCAAGCAGCGACTGCGCGCGGACTTTCGGGCTGCGCTGCGAAATCTGGAACTGCATGATTGCCTCGTCGAGATTTCCGTCCTCGAACAGAAGCGTGCCGAGTTCGAAGCGGTAGCTGAAATCGTTGGGGTAGCGTTCGACCATCTGCTTTGCGTTTTCGAGCTTGATGTCGTGCTCCTGTTTTTTGAGTTGCGCAAGCTCCGCTTTGAGCTGTTCGTCCGACGGGTTTTCTTCGAGCTTCTTTGTGAGTTCGGCAATCTTTCTGTCCATCGACGAAACGAGGAAGCCCTGCTCCATTTTCTCGAACGTGGTGTCGCCCTTGCCGAGCGGCTGCTGGCGGGCCTTGCGGACATATTCGAGGGCTTCGTCGAAGCGTTTGAGCGTGCGGAGGTGTCCGCAGATTTCGCGGTAAAGATTGATGTTTTCGGGGTCGGTCTGGATTTGCGCGGCGAGGCGTTCGACCATCTTGTTAAGGGTTTCCTCGTCGTTGACGGAGCTTGTCTCCTTCTGGCGGTTGAGGGTTTCCTCGGCGTCCTTGACTTTCTTTGTCGCGCTGACTTCCGTGTTTTCCCAGTCGCCCTTTTCCATCGTCTTGATGACCGACGCGCTGCGGGCAATCGCCTGCGCGTCGCCGTTGGACGGGTTCTTTTTGAGGATTCTTTCGCAGACCTGCATTGCGGCGTCGGGCTGTTTGCTCTTTACGAGCGCGTCGGCGAGCGACATCAGGATTTTCTCGTTGTCGGGCTTGAAGCGGGCGATAGCCTGATACGCCTCAGCGACCGTCCCCCAGTATTGGAGGCTTGCTGCGGCGTCCGCGAGCGTTTTGAGAACGGCTTCGTTTTCGGGGCACGCCGACAAAAGTTTTTCGGCCTCCGCCATCACTTCGATAGCCTGGCCCTTCTTGATTTTCGCGCCCGCCTGCATTGCGAACACCGCGCCCTGAATGGCCGCGCCGATTTTCGCAATCGGGTTGCCTTTGCCGAATTTTTTGAACTGCGCCTGACGCAGGATTTTTCTGACCTCCACGCACGACGGGTGTTTCGCCAAAACGGTGCAGCAAATGTCGATTACATATGCGGGGTTTTTGTCTATCGATTTTTCCGCGCTTTCGATTTGCCTGATAAAGCGCGGGTCGAGATTCTTGATTTGTTCTTCGATTACTTCGGGGGATGTGTTTTCGTCTGCCATACAAATTTCAGGAATTAAAAGTTGGAGATAAATTAAAGTCGGGCGGCGTTTACTGCAAGTCTATTTCAACCGCTTTTTCGAGTATTTTCATGCAGTCGCCGATTTTCGCGGCGTCCTTGCCCTCAACAAGCAGTCTGATTTTCTTTTCCGTGCCCGAATAGCGCACGAGCAGCCTGCCCTCTTTGCCCAGCGCGGACTCGCATTCGGCGATTGCCTTCGAGAGGTTTGCTGTCTCCGCAATCGGCGTTTTGCGAGCCACTTTCACGGCTTTCGAAACCTGCGGGTACATCGAAATTCCGCCGCGCAGTTCCGAGAGTTTGCCGCCCCTGTCCGCCATGACCGAAAGCAGCGCGAGCGCCGCAGCCAGTCCGTCGCCGCAGGGCGACACTTCCGAGAATATGAAGTGCCCCGAGTTTTCGCCGCCCACCGAGCAGCCGTGCGCGAGCATTTCGCGCATTACGAGCCTGTCGCCGATTCCGCTTCTGAAAACCGACACGCCGCTTTTTGCGAGCGATTCGTCAAGCCCCATGTTGCTTTGGAGGGTCGTGACGATTGCGTTTGATGCGAGCGCGCCGCGCTCCTTTGCGTCGAGGGCGATTAGCCCAAGAATTTCCTCGCCCTCCAAAATCGAACCCGTTTCGTCGGAAACCACTACCCTGTCGCCGTCGCCGTCGTGCGCAAAGCCGACGTCCGCGCCCACGCGCCTGCAAAGTTCGGAAATTTTTTCGGGGTGCTGGCTGCCGATTCCGTCGTTGATGTTAAGCCCCGTCGGCTCGCAACCCGCCTCGAAGACCTCCGCGCCGTATTCGGCAAAGACTTTCGACGAAATTTTGCTCGTCGCGCCGTTCGCCATGTCGATTGCGACTTTCAGCCCTTTCAGAAAATTCTTCGGGAAAATCGACGCCATTTTTTTTGCGTACTCGTTGCGAGCAAACGCGCCCGTCTCTATTTTGCGGGGCGCAAAAGTTTTCGGCGCGTAGGACGCGTCGGGGCGGTAGTGCTTTTCGAGCAGAGCTTCGAGCCGCTCCTGCGCGTCGTCCTCGACCTTTCTCGCGGCGGAGTCGAAAAATTTAATGCCGTTGTCGGTGTGCGGGTTGTGGGAGGCGGTAATCATTGCGCCCATTGCCGCCCCGCGCGATAGCACGCCGTATGCGAGCGCGGGCGTGGGCAGAACGCCCAAGTCTTCAAACTCCGCGCCGCCCTTTTCAAGCCCGCCGCAGAACGCCGCTTTGAGCGCGTCGGTCGAAGCGCGGGTGTCGCCGCCTACCACTATTTTTCCGCCGCCGTTTTCGGCGAGGTATTCCGCCGCCGCGACGCCCAACGCCGCGAAAAACGGCTCGCTGATTTCCGTATCCCCGTATGTTCCGCGGATACCGTCCGTTCCGAAATATTTCATTGTCAGTCCCTCCTTCGGGTGTGTTTTTGTATTATGTCGGAAAGCTCTTCGGGCGAGGCGTCTTCAAGCTCCTTGCCGCGCCGTTTGAGGTCTTCGAAAGTTTTTATGACGGTTTCGGTCATGGCGTCGTGGGTTTCCTCCGTGCCTCCCACGAGCAGGAATTTCTCCGCCTGTGTTATGCGTTTTTGTCCGTCCGAGTCGAGACCGATTCCGAACAGTTTTGATTTTCCGTCGTTTGCGCGCATTTTAAAGTTCCCCCTCCTCGTCGTCGGCGGCGGCGGGTTTTTCGTCGCCGATTTTCTCGCAGTATATTTCGCCGAAGCCTTCGTCCTGCCTGATAAAAAGGCGTTTGAGCCTTGTGAGTTCGAGCATCGCAAGGAACGTCGCCATTAGCGACACCAAGCCCGTTTTCTTTCCCTCGAACAGCGACGAAAACGTGAATTTGCGCTCCCCGAAGTTCAAAATATATTCCATTCTGTCGGCGACCGTCACGTTTTCGTTCGTGATTTCGCCCTGCACGAGTTTTTCGGCGAGTCTGCGCAAAATCAGGTTGAACGCCGTCCAAATCTCCATTTTGTCGGACGCCTTCAAGGGTCTGTCGGCTACGATTTCCTTGTCCGAAATCCTGCGCTCCCCGAAGTTCTGCCGCGAGTCTATCATGTCTTCGAGCGAGTCCGCCGCCGCCTTGATTTTCTTGTACTCCAAGAGCTGTTCAACCAGCTGCCAGCGCGGGTCTATGTCGGCGTCGCCGTCCTCCTCCGCCGCCTGCGCCACGCGTTCGTCGGTCGGCAGAAGCATGCGGCTTTTGATGTACATGAGCGTTGCCGCCATCACAAAAAACTCTCCCGCCACGTCGAGCGACATTTTTTCCATCGACCTCAGCACCGCCATGTATTGGCGCGTAATTTCGGCAATCGGAATGTCGTAGATGTCGATTTCGTTCTTCCTGATTAGGAACAAAAGCAGGTCGAGCGGGCCTTCAAACACGTTCAGTTTGACGGACATTTCGAAGCCGCCGCCCGCGAGCGCGTCGTCGACGTTCTGTATTTCCGCCGCCATATCAGAAAATCATCATGCTCACGCGCATGCCAAACGAAAAGTTGTTTTGGCGTTTCGAGCCGGAGCGTTCGCTTATCATGTATTCTATCGCCCAAGAGTTGCCTATGCGCGTCCAGAGTCCGTAGGTTTGGTTTGTGAATGCGGAGAGGCGTTCGTCGTAGCTCCAGCGTCCGAACACTTTGTAGCGTTCGCTGATTCTGTATTCGGCGAGCGTCGTGTACTGCGTGATTGCGTTTTTAAGGTAGCTTGCGATGAAGTACACGGAAAACGCGTCGCCGTCCAGCAGCCCGACGTATGCGTTCGTTTCGGGCAGGTCTATTCTGTCGAGGTTCACGCGCGTATACGAGCCTATCGTAAGCCAGCGCGCGGGCGAGACCGACGCGTTCACGAACAGGTCGGAGAACGATTTTTCTCCGTCCGACTGCGGAATTTCGCGCTTGTCGAAGTTGACGTCCTGATATACGTCGAAGCGCGCAATCTCGCGCGAGCCGTATTCGTCGTCGCGCGTTTCGAACACGTTTTGCACCCCGAAGCGCATTGTGTTTGTCGCCGCGATTTCGTCGGCGTTGCGCAGTGTGCCGAGGTCGAGCACGGGCGGATATGTCGTAAGATATTCGGTGTCTATTTGCGGAATTTTTCCCCTGCCCTGTTCGGCGGCGGGTATGTAGCGGTACGATATTTGCGGAATCAGATGGTGGCGGATTCCGTCTATTGCCATTGTTTTGCTTTCGTACTCCCATGTGCCCCAGACGTCCATTTGGGCGTCGAAGCCGACTTGACCGAGGAATCTGGCGTAGTCGCCGCCGCCCTCCGCGTTTGCGTAGTATGTTGCGCGGCCGCCGATTACCGGCGTGATTTTGCTCCACGACGAAAGCTCTATCGGGCGGTAGATGCCGTAGTACGCGTCGGCGCGGTTAGAGTACAGGTAGTTTGCGCTCGACATCGGGTCGAATTTCCTGAGGTATGCGTACGACGCAAAGCCCGTCTGGTATGCGCCCGTATTGAAAATCTCCACCGGCTGAACGTCCACGCGGACTTCGGGCAGGCGTTGTTGGACAATCTCCCAGCTGTTCGGCGCGAAGCGCGTGAACACCGAGCCCGTGAAAAATTCGCCGTAGTAGACCGCCTCGCCGAAGTTGTCGGGAGTTTGGTTGTCGTAGAAAAGTTCGGGGCGGAAGTCGCGCGTGATAAATTCGTCGCTCCAATAGCTGAGGTTGCCCGTGAGCGAAATTTTGTCGTCGAATGTCTGCTTATGCCTGAACTCCGCGAAGAAGCGGTCCGTGCCGATTTTCCTGCCAAGCGAGTCCTCCCCGCGTATCGACGCGTTGCCGTGGTCGTTTATATACGCCCCCTGAACCCAGCCGCTGAGCACAGAGTTCGCAAGTTCCGCATCGTAGTTTGCGGCGGGTCCGAAGAGCACCGAGCGTTTTGTGTAATAGTCGAGTAGCACCCCTGGCGAGACGTCGCCAAGTCCGTTATAGTAAAGGTTGTTGCGGATATATGCGCCGTAGTCGCCGTTATAGCCCGCGCTCGTGTTTACATCGAACGGCGGCCGCTGCAAGCCGTGCTGGTAGTAGTTCGGGACGTAGAAGAACGGCACAGGTCCTACTGCGAGTGTTGCGTCGTCCATCGACAGAATGTCTGTCTCCTTATCGTATGAAATAGCCGACGCCGATGCCGACATTGACGTGCTTGCGGGTTCGCCGAAGTACATGTACGACTCACCAAGCGACACTTTCGATTTATCCGCGTCCAATGACGTAGACTCCGCAAACACTGGCGACGACCCGAATTTTACGTAGCCAGACTTCATGGCGTCGTTTTTGAAATCCACGTAGATGTCGTCCGACGTTATTCTCGCCCTGTCCGCCGATATTTTTACGTCGCCTGTCGCCTTTGCGTATCCCTGTGTTTCCGAAAATTCTACCCTGTCCGCCCCCAATTCGTAGTTCTTATCAGAAATCTTTGCGTTGCCGCGGGCGGTCAGTTTTCCCGACCCGTCGTCGGCGTACTCGAACTTGTCCGCCGACAGTTCCGGCGCGGCGTCTTTTGTAAACCGCGAAATCAGCGACTTCTCTTTTGTCGGCTCTTCCGTCTTCTCTGCGGGCTTTTCCCTCATCGCCCGCTGGTGTGCGAGCGACACCCACGGTATATCGCGGCGCATACGCCCCGTTTTTCCGCCTTCCGATGTCTCCGCGCCCTGCACTGTCATGCACGCCGCCCCGACTATCGCCAATATTCCCAATAGTAATTTCACACCCAACTTTCTACCCCACCCCTCCCCAAAATCAAGCAAATAAGGCTGCAGCCTTAACGGCGTCGGAGCTTCGCTCCTTTCTGTGGTTATGCGGCGCGGGTATACCCGCGCCTTTCCCCGTTTAGTTCGTATTGCCTGCGGCAATTACTTATCTTTAATGAAGCTTCAAACAAGAAAGAAACAAGTAAAAAATAGTCGCGCTTTGCGCGGGAAAAAAAATGGGCGCAAAAAAAGCGCGGTTTATGCCGCGCCGTTTTGATTTAAATGTTGTTGCAATTATTCGCCGTCGTCGCCGATTGCCTGTACGGGGCACGATTCCATTGCTTCCGTGCAGAGTGCCGTGTCGGCGTCCGATTCGGGCTGTTTTGCGACGTATGCGCAACCGCTGTCGCTCATTTGGAAAAAGCCTTCCGCCGTGGAATTGCAGAGGGCGCAACCTATGCACTGCGAGTCAACGTAGAATTTGCCCGCAACGTTAAATTCGTTCTTTTCTGATTTATCTGCCATAATGTTGTTCAAGGTACATTTCGAAGGCTTCCAGTCAAGTTTTTTCGAATCCGAATGCGCAAATTAATTTAACGGGCTTTTATCTTGACGGTCGCCTGCTCTAACGATTGAGTACTGGCATTTCGGTCATTCAGCGCAGGATATATATGGGGAAATCTCTTATTTTTGCGCTCCAGAATGCGACGCTCAGGATAAAGAAGCTTGACGGACAGACTGTCGAGAAGCAAGTGCCTTTCGAAAAGGCTGGGGACGCGTTCAGAATTACCGTCCCCGTTGCCGACATCATGCGCCGCATGAAAGCCGAGGGAATCGACAAGGCGGAAGTGTGTTCCGTAGGCTGGAACATTTCGGGGCACGACGGACGTTTTCCGCAGTTCTTCCCCGTCGAGCCGAAGCTCGGCGGCGAGGCAAAGTTCCGCGAGGCAATCGCCGAGGGGAAGTCGCTCGGCTACCACATCAACTGCCACATAAACCCGTTTTCGGTGTTTTCAATCTCGAACAGGTGGAACGACAACGGAATTGCGATGTACCCCGACGGCTCGCCGTTTTTCGACTATTTCCAGCCCGGCGGCAAGGCGTTCCGCCCGTGCTTCCAACGCTACCACGACCTCTGGATTAAGGACGACTTCAAGAAGATGAAGGCTCTCGGTCTCAACGGAATCATGCACCTCGACGTTATGTCTTTCGTGCACCCCTATCCGTGCAAAGACCCCATGCACCCGCTCAACAGGCAGCAGACGGTTGACTACGAAAACAAGGTAGGAGCGTATGCGCACGAAATTTTCGGAGGGCTTGCGTCGGAGGGCGGACTTGACCACCTTGCGCCGACACTCGACTTCGCGCTCTATTTGTGGTCGTACCCCGACTGGGAGGGCAAGCCCGAAAAGCTCGCCGAGAAGTTCGTGCCGCTCTGGCAGCTTGTCTACCACGGCATAATTCTCAGCAACCCCTACTACACGACAATCGACGCCCTCTACCCGAAGTCATACGCAACTTCCGACCAGCGCAAGGCGTACGACTATCTTGAAAATCCCGAAACGCGCTGGCTCAAAGCGATAGAGTTCGACGCCCGCCCCGTTTTCTATTATACCGACTACAAAAACTTGAAGCCCATGAAACGCGCCTACGACGAGTTCCAGAAGCTCAAACACCTGCAACTGCAATTCATGCAGGACCACCGCGAAATATCGAAAGGCGTGTTTGTTTCGACATTCGAAAGCGGCGAGGAAATCGTCGTAAACTATACTTCCGCGCCGTTCGAATACAAGGGCGAAAGCGTTCCCGCAAAGGGATACGGGCACTTTGCGAAATAAAGCGCGAAAACTCATGCAAAACAAAATCCCGCGTCGGAGAAAATCCGCGCGGGATTTTTTGCGTCTTAATCGAACGCACGCGAACGGAACGCGGCTATGCCCGCCATTAGGGCGCGGAGTCTGTCGGCTATCTGAACATTGCGTAGAGAAGCTCGCCCACAGCCTGAATTTCGGAGGCGTATTCGAGCGCGTCGATGTAGTTGCGCGGAATGTGCGAAAGCCCGCACTGCGCCCCCGCGAGCATGCCGATTAACGCGCCGCGCCCCGTCGTTTCTCCGCCGATATTCGCGTTGACGACGGTCGCGGTTATCACGTCCGTGCCGTATTTCAGCGAGATGTAAAGCGTGAGGGGAATCGCCTCCTCTATCGCGGCGAACCTGCCCGTCGCCCTTATGGCGTCGTAGTCGTCGCGGTTTTTAATCCACCTGCGGTAGGGGAAGGCAAGGCTGACGTGGCGGTCGGGCGTCATGTTTTTGTAGATTGCCTCCTCTATCGACGAGCCGCGCAAAACTTTCGCCAAAATTTCGGAAAGGAAAAACGCCCCCGACGACGCGCCCTCGCCTATCGTGAATTTTTTGAGGGCGCGGAAGATGTCCATGCTGCTCTTGTCGGGATTTTTCAGCGTCGAAAACAGGAGCGGCGCGAAGATTGCGATGTCGCTCATGTGGGCGTCGGGACAGCCGTTCGTTTCGGGATTTTTCCCCGCGGCAAGATTTTCGAAATACCTGCGGTGAATCGACGGAATGAATGTGTCGGCGTGCCCGTCTTCGGAAGTCATCACGGCAGCGTAGCGTTCAAGCCACGCGTCGATGTCGAAGCCGCCCGCCGACGCCATCGACGCGCCCAAGTGGAGCGCAAGCACGAGTGGAAGCGTGCTCGCCCCCGCCCGCATTCCGATGTGCGGGTGCGTGCCGCGCTTGCGCCACAGCGACGCGCGGCGCTTGCCGATGTAGTCGAATTCCGGCGGAAGCTGGGGAATCGGAAGCGCGTGCAAAACGCTTTCGGGGTGGAAATCGAGCGGCGGAACATAGTCGGCAATTTTGCCGTAGTCGGCGGCGATTGCGCGTTCGGAGGAATACCCGTGTACGGGCAACGCCATTGCGTCGCCTATGAACGCGCCCCACCACGCGCCGAAAAATCTGTCGAAGAACGCACTGCTGCCAATGTTAAGACTGTTCATTTGTAATGCCTTTCCTTTCGGGGTTCGGAAGAAGATTATACCTTTATAGGCGGCGTGTCAAACTTATATGGAAAAATTTTTAACATGCGGTCGGACTAATAAAAAAAACGCGCGCCGTCGCCGCGGCGCAAGCCCCCAAAAAAGTGCATATTTTGCTTTAAATCGGAGCGGTTTGGGTACAATATCCGAAAACAAATATTTCGGGTCCACATGAAAGTAAATTTCAACAAAATACCGCTCGCGGGTCGCGAAGTAGAATATATAAAAGAAGCGATAGCCTCCGGACACCTCCAAGGCGACGGCGAGTTCCTGAAAAAATGCGAAGCCGCCCTCCGCGCCGCGACAAAGGCGAAAGCCGCCCTCCTTACGACATCGTGCACCTCCGCCCTAGACATGGCGGCCCTCCTATGCGACATCAAATCGGGCGACGAGGTAATCGTGCCGACGTTCACATTCGTTTCGAGCGTAAACGCGTTCGTTCTGCGCGGCGCAAAACCAGTGTTCTGCGACATTCGCCCCGACACTCTCAATATCGACGAATCGCAAATTCCGCAACTGCTCACAAAGCGCACAAAGGCGGTCGTGCCAGTCCACTACGCGGGCGTCGGGTGCGAAATGGACACAATTATGGAAACCGCAAAAAGCGCGGGAATCAGGGTTGTGGAGGACGCCGCGCAGGGCTTCTGCGCCTACTACAAAGGCAGACACCTCGGCACTATCGGCGACCTCGGCGCGCTCAGCTTCCACAGCACAAAGAACGTAATCGCGGGCGAATGCGGCGCACTCCTTTGCAACGACGAATCCCTCATCGACCGCGCCTGCTTCATCAGGGAAAAGGGCACAAACAGAATCCAGTTCGTAGAGGGGAAAATCGACAAATACACTTGGATTGACTACGGCAGCAGCTACATTCCGTCGGAGCTTATCACCGCGTTCCTCGCGGCGCAGCTCGAAGCCGCGCAGAAACTCACCGACGAACGCGTGGCGGCGTGGAACTACTACCGCGAAAGGCTTCTGCCGCTGGAACGCGCGGGGAAGATTTCGCTGGCGCATGTTCCCGCGGAATGCAAACATAACGCGCATATTTTCTTCATTCTAACGGAAAGCCCCGAAACTGCGAAGTCGCTTGCGGCGTTCCTGAAATCGCGCGAGATTTCGGCGTTGTCGCACTACGCGCCGCTGCACACATGCCCGATGACGAAAAAGCTCGGCTGCGAATACAAACCGCTGCCCGTCGCCGAAAAGCTGTCGCAGACAATGCTGCGCCTGCCCATATACTCGGCAATCACGCCCGACGAGCAGGACTGGGTAGTGGATTCCATCGAAGCCTTTTTCGCAAAATAAAGGCGCAAAAAATTCGGACGCCGCAGCAAAAAATTTTTCAAAGAATTTGCTTTACAAAAAAATGCTGCGGGCTTTAAATGCCCGACATGGAGAAGTTCAAAATGGCTACGCTGCTGTTCTTCGCTTCTTTCAGCGAATGCGGTTCGGACGACTCTGAATCGGCTTCAAAAAAAGAAATGCGCCCCGCGCAAAGCGGGTCTGAATCTTGAAAAAAGATTCTTGAAAAAACGCCCGACGCTTTCAAGCAGTCGGGCGTTTTTTTTCGGACGCTTCTTTGCGGTCGAACGTTTTCAGCCCGCCCGCCGCCTGCCCGCAAAAACCTCCGCTCCGAGCATGAGAGAAACTGCGGGTCGTTTTGCCGCAAAGGTTGCGGCGCATGGGCGCAAAAAAAAGCCGCGGCGGGGTATTCCGTTGCGGCTGTTGAAAGTGTATTTTTTGTTTTTTAGACTTTTGCCAAGGTCTGTTTGAGCGAGTTTGCCGAGTTCAGCAGCGCCTGCGACTCCTTCGGCCAGAGTTCAAGCTCCACATGCCTCAGCGCGCCCGCCGCCCCTACGACTGTCGGAACGCTTATCGAAACGTCGCGCAGTCCGTACGCGCCCGTCTGCACTGTCGAAACGGGGAGAATTTCGCGCGTGTCCAGCAGAATCGCCCTGACCACCGCCGCTATCGACGCCCCGACTGCGTATCCCGCGCCGCCTTTGCGTTTGATAACCTCCGCGCCGCTCTGGCGCGTGCGTTCGAAAATCCTGTTCTGGAAGTTGAGGTCGAAGCCTTCAAAGCCCTTGAACGGAAGCCCCGCGATTGACGCCGCGCTCCACACGGGGAACATAGAGTCTCCGTGTTCGCCGAGCACCGTAGCGTTGACCTGAGTTGCGGGCACTTTCAGTTCCTTCGCAATCAGTGCGCGGAAGCGCGAGGTGTCGAGCATTGTGCCCAAGCCGATTACGCGCTCGCGCGGCAAATCAAGCTCCTGCGCGGCGATGTATGTGAGAATGTCCACGGGGTTCGACACCACGAACACGAACGCGTCGCGCTTGTAGCCGCCCTCTTTTATCGACGCCAGAATCTGGCGGAAGAGCGATACGTTGCGGTTGATGAGGTCGAGCCTGCTTTCGTCGGGCTTGCGGCGGAGCCCCGCCGTGATTATGAACATGTCGCTGTCGGCGGCGCGTTTGTAGCACCCCGTGTTGATGCGCTGTCCGCCCAGAACCGCCGAGCCGTGGAGCAGGTCGAGAGCTTCGCCCTCCGCCGCCTCCGCGTTGGCGTCGATAATCTGGATTTCCGATACAAGACCCATGCATTCGAGCGCGAACGCCGCGCACGAGCCTACCCTGCCGCCGCCTCCTATGATTGAAACTTTCATTATTTGTTAAGCTCCGCGACTATCATTTGCGTGATTTTTGCGACGAGTTTTTCGGCGTCGCAGTCGAAGCCCGCGTCGTTCTGCCGTGCGGGCGACTTTGCGTTGCAGACAACTCCCCTGTTTTCGGGAACGTCGCAAAGGTTGCATTCTTTGAGGTTCGCCTGGTCTACCATGCCGAGCGACTTTCTGATTTTGAGAACCTCCGCTTCTTCCGAATCGGAGAATCTTCTCGGCCCGCCGATTTGGAACGCCAGCAGCGACGTAAAGCAGTGCGCCTCCACGTTTTCCATTTTCCAGAAGGCCGTTTCGATGTCGTTAGCCCAGGTCATGACGCCGTGGTTTACCATGAAAACGCAGTCGTGGTTGACGCCGCATTCGCCGACTGCGTTCGCCATTTGGAGCGTTCCGGGCGTGCCGTAGTCGGCAAGGCCGACCTGACCGATGAAGATTTCGGCTTCGGGGTTGACGCAGCGCGGCGGCGTTTTACCCGAAATCGCGAACGCCGTTGCGTGCGGCGGATGCGCGTGGCAGCACGCCTTTGCCATGGGCTGGCGTTTCATAATCGCGATGTGCGCGAGGACTTCGCTTGTGCGCTTTCTGTTGCCCGCAAGCTGAACGCCCTCCATGTCCACAAGGCACATGTCTTCGGGCGACATCGAGCCTTTCGAAATCATCGTGGGCGTGCAGAGCACGAGGTTGTCGCCCACTCTGACGCTGAAATTGCCGCCGTTGCCGTCGTTGTAGTTTTTGGAGTACGAGCGTCTGCCCAAGTCTACAATCAGCCTTTTGAGTTTTTCGATTTCGGGCGAGCGGAAGAACTTTTCGATTTCTTCGGGCGTCTTGGGGTCCTGCCCCGAAACCCACTTGTATTCCTTGACGGGAACGGTGTACTCTTTGCGCACCGCCGCCTGCGGTTTCGGTTGCGACGCGACGAACGCTCCGCCCGCGAGAAGCTCTTTCGCCTGCGGGGTGAGGATTGCGCCGGCGGGAACGCTTCCGCCGTTTAGTTTGAGTTCTTCGATGTCTTTTGCCGTGTATACTCTTTTCATCTTTGTCTGTGTTTATAAATTCGGATTGTAGTTTAAAGTCTCGACTATGCCGACATTGTACGCGTCCACGCACGCGGGCGTTTCGAAAGGCGCGGTTGCCTCCGCCCCTTCGACATAGCCTATGACGTCGCCGCGAACCGCCCCGAACGAATCGAAAACCACGAGGTTTTTCGTCCGCTTCGAAAGCTCCGACGAGTCCGCCCCCGACATCTGCGACCTGTCGAGCGGCGACGCAAGCAGCAGGAACCCGCTCGGAAGATTTGCGTCTTTCTTCGAGAGAACAACCCTGCCTATTACCCTTGCCAGTTTCATGTAAAAAATCAGTCGTCCAAAATGCAGACTATCGAGTTGCGAATCGGCGTGTGGCTGTCGCCCACATACTCCGCCGCGACGCTGCCGTCGGCGAGCACCAGCACCCGCGACCCCGCGCCGCCCCCGAAGGGGCTTATCGCGACAATAGGCTCTCCCGCCTCCGCCCCGTTTTCGTCGATGGGCTGGCAGACGAGCAGCGCGTTGCCCGACACGCTCGAATGCGCGTGGGACATCACGATGTTTCCGACTATTTTCGCAAGCTGCATTTTTGTCTTGGCGCGTCCGACGCTCCGCCGAACGCGCCGTTTTGTTTAGAATATGTTGAGGTTGTCCACCATTACGCACCTGCGGCGGCGCGTAAACGTCTTGGGGTTCGATATGCCTTCGCCCGTCGCCGTGGCAATCGAGTACGAAAGGTAGCCCTCGCCGCCCAGACCCAAGCCGCATGTGGAAGGCCCGTTCTTGACGAAAAGCGTGGTGTTGAGCGCCCGCGCCATTTGCGTCATTCTGCCGACGTTCAGCGAGTGGATTATCGCGCTGTGCTTGTAGTTGTGTTCCGCCTTCATCGCCGCGTCAACCGCCGAATCGAAGTCTTTCACAACCGTCACGGGAATCATCGGCATCATCTGTTCTTCGACCACAAACGGGTGGTTTGCGTCGGTCTGCGCGTAGAGCATGGGCGCGTTCGCCGAAACCGAAACGCCTGCCGCCTGCGCCAGAACCTGCGGGTCTTTGCCGACCAAGTCGCGTTTGAGAACGTAGCGGCCGTCCTTCTTTGCGAACACGGCGTCGGTGAGCCTGTCGAGCGCGCTTCCGCCGATTTTAACCGCTCCCTGCGCGTCGAGCGCGCGCATGAACGCGTCGGCTACGCTTTCGAGGACGAAGATTTCCTTTTCGCCTATGCAAAGCAGATTGTTGTCGAAGCAGCCTCCCGCGATGATGTCGGCGGCAGCCTTGTTCAAATCGACAGTGTCGTCGACAATCACGGGGGGATTGCCCGGACCCGCGCAAATGGACTTTTTGCCCGAAAGCATCGCCGCCTTGACGACCCCAGGGCCGCCCGTAATGCACATTATAGATACCAAATCGCTCTTGCAGATTGCGTCGAACGATTCGAGCGTCGGGTTGCCGACGCAGCAAATAAGGTTGCGTATGCCGAGGCGTTTTTCGATTTCCGCGTTGAACGCCGAAATCGCCTTCACCGCGCTCTTGACGCCGCCGGGGTGCGGGTTGAAAACTATCGCGTTGCCCGCGGCGACCATGTTGATGATGTTGCCGGCAATCGTGGGAATCGAGTGCGTGACGGGCGTAATCGCGCCGACGACCCCGTAGGGTGTGTACTCTTCGAGCATGATTCCATGGTCGCCGCTGTACGCGTCGGGGCGAATCCACTCGACGCCGGGGACGAGTTTCACGATTTCAAGCTTGCCGATTTTGTGTTCGAGCTTGCCGATTTTCGTTTCGTTGTATTCGAAAGTGCCCCACTCTTTCGCGTTGGCGACCGTCATCGACTTCACGATGTCCACTACCGCCTTGCGGGCTTCGAAACCACCCTTGCAAAGTTGTTTGTACCCGTCGAACGCTGCCTCCGCCGCCGACTTTGCATCGGGGAAAATCCCGTTCATGGGGGTTGAATGCACTATTGCGGGAGCCGCGCCGCCGCAGCGGCACTGCTGCGCGCCCTGCGCCCCGCCCATTTGCTCGATTACGCCGCGCACTATCTGTCTGAGCGCAGCTTCGTCCAAATTTATGCCCATGTTTTGCCTTCCTTAAATTTTTGCGCCGCCGCGTTCCCAATTTGGTAGCGCGGCTTGCGCCGCCTATTTTTCGACTTTGAAAACCTCCTGCGAAAACGCCTCAACGCTGTCTACAAGCCCGATGACCGCCGCGTCAACAGGAAGAGCCTTCATGCCCTCCGCCTGACGCGCGCTCGACCCCGACGCGAACAGGACAATCTGCCCCGTCCCCGCGCCGCAGTTGTCCACCGCGACTATCGCGCTCCTGCTCTCGACGAGCTTTGCGGGCTTTTCGCCGTCAATCTGCAACGGACGCAGCACCAAAAGTCTGCTGCCTCTGAGCTTGTCGTCCTTCTGTGTGGCTACAACCTGCCCTATGACCTTTGCAAGATACATGTCGGAACGTTTCCGTTTTTATTTCTTGGAAGCCGCTTTGGGCGCGAGAATGGCTTCGGTGTTTTCGTTCGGACGCGCGATTACGTGCACGCTGCAAACCTTGCCGACTTCGCCCGCCGCCGTAGCTCCCGCTTCGACCGCCGCCTTTACCGACGCAACGTCGCCGACGACCGCCGCGCTCATGTACGCGCTGCCGACGTCCTTGTACTGCCCCGCCAAGCTTACGCTCGCCGCTTTGAGCATTGCGTCTACGCCCTTTACGAGGGCTACCATTCCCTGTGTTTCCAATATACCGATTGCGTTTGCCATTTTTTTGCCTTTTTTTAGTTATTAAATTTTATTTTTTCAAGTACCCAGCGGCCTCGCGCGCTATCACGATTTCCTCGTTTGCGACGACCGCGACCGCCTTGATTTTTGAATCCGGCGAAGAGAACACGCCCTCCGCCTTTACGAGTTTCGAATTTTTCTCCGCGTCCACTACGACGCCCAAGCCCGCGAGCGGATCGAGAATCTTAGCCCTGAGCCACGGGTTGTTTTCGGCTATTCCGCCGCTGAACCCGATTGCGTCCAAGCCGCCCATTTGCGCCATGAACTGCCCGATGTACGATCTCGCCGCGTACGCCAAAACGTCTATCGCAAGCTCCGCGTCGCGGTTGCCCGCCTCCGCCGCCGCGCGGACGTCGCGCATGTCGTTGGAGACGCCGCTTATTCCGAGAAGCCCGCCTTTTTTGGACAGTTCCGACGCCGCCTCTTCGGCGGTAATTCCCAGCGTTTTCATTGCGAAGGGAATCGCCATCGAGTCCAAGTCGCCAACTCTGTTGTTTTGGGGAAGCCCGCTCTGGGGCGTGAAGCCCATGCTCGAACCGACCGCCGCGCCGTTTAGTATGCCGCAAACCGACGACGACCCGCCCAAGTGGCAGTTCACCATTCTGAACGGTTTTGCAAGCTTCATCGGCCCGTCGTTGACGTACAGCATGCGCGCGCTTTCGGCGGCCTCAGCCTCTCCGCAAAGCTCCGCGACGCGTTCGGCGGCGAATTTGTGGCTCGCCCCGTGGAAGCCGTTTCTGCGAATTCCGATTTCGTCCCAGCTTTTCGGCACGGCGTAGCGTTTCCACGCCGCGTCCGCCCAGCGGTAGAACGACGTTTCGAACAGCACCACGCCCCGCGCCGACGGAAGAACCTTTGCGAACGCGCGTATCGCCGCCGCGTAGGGCGGGTTGTGCGCGGGCGCAACGTAGCTCATGGCTTCGAGGGCGTCGAGCACTTTCGAGTCGGCGTCGCGCAGTCCCGACAGGTCTTTACCCAAGACCGTCTTGAACGCAACGGCGTCAATCGACTCTTTCGGAATGCCCTTTCCCGCCAAGTCTTCAAGCGAGCGCGCAATCGCAAGTTCGTAGTCGGAGACTCTTTCGATTCCCCCGCGCACAAGCTCCTTGCACGTTTCCGACACGTCGAAAACCGTGTACTTGTAGCTTGTCGAACCTACGTTTGCTATCAGAATTCTTTTCACGGTATCCTGCCTGTTAGAACGAGAAGCAGCCGAGTTTCGAGAGGTCGTCGTGCGGACGCGCGATTACGTCGGCGGACGAAACTTCGCCGATGCGGCCCGCCGCTTCGACCGCCGAGTCCAACGCCGCCTTTGCCGATGCCACGTCGCCCGTGAAGAATACCGCCACGAGGCCGCTTCCGACTTTTTTCCAGCCCAAAAGTTCCACGTTCGCCGCCTTGACAGCCGCGTCGGCAGCCTGCATAGCCGCAACAAAACCCTTGGTTTCAACCATTGCCAATGCCTGTTTCATATAGTAAAATTCCTTTTCGAGGTGTTGAAATTAGAGACCCATTTTTTCGAGAAGCGTCGGGTGCGGGCTTGCGATGATGTTCGCGCCCACAAGTTCGCCGACCGCCTGCGCCGCCTGTTTGCCCGCTTCGACCGCCGCCTTTACGCTGCCGACGTCGCCGCGCACAATCGCCGTGACGTATCCGCCGCCGATTTGCACCTGCTTGACGAGTTCGACGTTCGCCGCCTTGACCATCGCGTCGGTCGCTTCAACGCAACCGGTAAAACCGCGGGTTTCTATCATTCCCAATGACTGACTCATATTTTGCCTTTCGTATTGAATTTGTTTTTTTAGATTGAAAATTATTTCACAAGCTCGCACAGCGAGTGCGGGTTGAGGTCGCACGCGTTGCCCTCGTCTGTATCGATGTGGACTTCGAGTTTTAGCGCGGAATCAACCCTGCAAAGGAGATTTTCGAACACAATGGAGTTTTCGCCGTAGACGCGAAGCTTCATCATGTCCTTGTCTTTCACGCCGTAGAATTCGGCGTCGGCGGGACTCATGTGCACGTGCCGCGCCGCGCGGATTACCCCGAAGGGCATTTCGTAAAAGCCCGCGGGGCCCATGAGCATGCAGCCGGGCGTTCCCTTCAAGTCGCCGCTGTTTCTAGGGGGAACGTCGAAGCCCAATGCGCGGGCGTCGGTCAGGGCAAGCTCGACTTGGCTTTCCTTGCGGCACGGGCCCAAAATGCGCAGGTTGGAAATAACCCTGCTGCGCGGACCGATGAGGGTAATGGATTCCTTTGCGGCAAACTGCCCTTTTTGATAGAGCCATTTGTGGACGTTGAGCTGGTAGCCCTTGCCGAACAGAGCCTCGACCGCCTCCTGCGTGAGGTGCACGTGGCGCGCGCTGACGTTCACGACCAACGGATTCGGCCCTTCCGCGGGGTGCGGAACGGGCAGGTTCAGTTCTTTGTATACCGTTTCGCGAACAAGCTGTTCTATTTTTGTGCGCGGAGTATCTTTATAAAGATTCATAGCTGTTGAAATTCAAACCTCGAACAATAGACAACACTTTCAAACAGATTTCAAGACATTTTTTAAAAAAAATCCCCAAAAACCTAAATTAAACCAAAAATGCGCAATTTAGCACCCAAAACGGAAAATGACATATGGATTATGTACCCATTTTGGGAATTTAGGTGTTTTTTCGGGCAAGCCGTAGGCGGCACTGGCAAAACTGAAAGTTCCGAAAATGGTTGCGCTCCAACTTCTGCTCACGGCAAGATACCTCCGCACTCTCGCCGAGGAAGCATCGATAATGCGCAGGGCGTGCGTGCTGAGGTCGCCGTCGCACCCGAAAATCAGAATGCGGCATTTTCCGCACATGATAGTTTCGCTCCTGTTGCGGAGCGCGGACAGAGCCGACGGCATTTTCGCCGCAATGCAAAACAGGGGACTTGCCGGCATTCCCGCGCGGGCGGGGTAGATTCGGATTGCGGAACTTGCCGCCGCTGCGTTCGGAAGAATCGGAGAAATCCTCGCCGACACGCGCCTGTTGCTCGACTGCGGGCTTGCCTAAGCCGCCCGCCACTACAATCCGCTGGCTAACACCGCCCAAGCTCAAACACATTCAAAAATATAAACACAAAAAAACCGTCCAAACGGACGGTTTTAAAATTGGATGCAGGGATTGGATTTGAACCAATGACCTTCAGGTTATGAGCCTGACGAGCTACCAAGCTGCTCCACCCTGCGACATTTAATAGGTTGGACATACAAACGATTTTCAAGTTCCGCGCAAGCTTTTTTTTCGAAAAAATTTTCGCGCCCTGCCCGCCCTACATAATCTCGCGCAATAAGTGCGACATTCTCAAAAACTTTGCGCGTCCGTAGCCAAGAGCCGCGTCAATCTCGCGCCCGTACTCGCCCGCGCCCCACGCCGCCGACGGGCTGTCCGCCACGACAACGTAGTCGGTCTCGGCGTCCACTGTTCGCCGAATGCGTCCGCCCTGCCGCGCAATCAGCCCCTCCACGTACTGTGCTCCCATTTCGCCGAAATCGCCGCTTACGACAAATGTCTTCGAAAAATCCACGGGCGAGTAGTCGAACTCCAAGTCGGTCTGCGGGGTGTGCAAGGCGCGCCGCTCCTCGTGTTTTCGGGCGCGGTCGAGGGTTCGCCGAGCCGACTCGAAAACGTCGGGCTTAGAGCGGCGGACGGTCTTTTCGCGGAAGCTTTTTTTCAGCGGCGCAACGTCGCACCTGTCGGAGAATATCCCGAAAAGCTGGGCGCAAATTCTGGCGTCGTCGAGCGCGTTGTGGTGGTTGAAGTCGCCCAGTCCGTAGTACTGCGCAAGAACGTCGAGCTTGCGGCTCGGCAGGTTTGCGAGCACCTTACGGCTTATGCAAAGCGTGCAGAAATAGTCGAAGTCGGGCGCGGCGATGTCGTAGCGTTCGAGCGAAGAGCGAAGGCAAGAGATGTCGAACGCCGCGTTGTGCGCAACGACGTTGTCGGCAAGAAAGGGCTTCATGTCTTCGTAGACATCGCAGAAGCACGGGGCGTCGCGGACGTCGAACGCGGTTATTCCGTGAACCGCCGTGTTGTAGAAATTGAACGAACACTGCGGGTTCACAAGCCTGTGGAACTGCTCCACGGCCTCCCCGTTTTCGACGCGCACAAGCCCGACCGCGCATATCGACGCGCGGCTTGCGTTGGCGGTTTCGAAATCTATCGCCGTAAAATCCATGCCGAAAAGATTAGATTTTTTAGGCGGAGCGCGTCAACGGATTTTCCGAAAAAAAAGCGGTATCGGAAAATTCCGACACCGCTTTGGGATTATTATGAAAAAAAACTACTTTGCGGGACATGTGCTTTTTGCGCACTCCGCCTTGGCGTTCGCGCATGCCTGAGCTTTCGCGGGGCATTTTGCGGCGGCGGGGCAGGGATTGCAAACGCATTTATCCTTGCAAACGCAGGGATTGCACGTGCAGGGATTGCACTTGCAAACAGTTGCGCACGAGGGATTTGCCTGAGCGCATTTCGACGGACAGTTGCACGCCGCAACAAACAGCGCGGCAACGCCCAACATAGTTGCCAATACCAATGATTTCATACGAAATTTATTCCTTTCTAAATTTGCTGACAGTAATCGGACGGTTTTGTTCGAAATAAAGAAAAATTTTTCAAAAAAAAATCAGGACTGAACCGCGAGCGTCCCCGAACGCCCCGTGAACGGCGACATTTTGATTTCGGCTGTGCGCACGGTTTGCGGATTCGCCAGAATCTCCTTGGCGTAGTCGGCAAGGGAGTAAAATTTCGCGCCCTCCGATTTTACTTTCGAAAGGAATGCGTCGAACCACTCCAAATACGCCATGCCTTCAAGCTCGGCGTGCGCGGTCATTACCGAGTGCCCGATTTTCCGCATCTCCGCAATGTGCGTGTCGGCGACTTTTTCGAGCGGCGTAAGCCCCAAGACTTCGTCGAGCGTCAGCAGTGTCGAGGGAATTTGAAGCGTTTTGAATTTTCTGCCGCCCATTGTGGGCACAAACGGCAAGCCGCCCCGCACGTCGGAAGCGTAGAGGAGGTTTGCGCCGTCCTCCACTTCGAGCGCGTCGGGCGTAATCTGCCAGCCGGGTGCGCCGCAAAACTTGGGTTCGTAGCCGAAGATTTTTTCGAACTCGACGCGCGCCTTTGTGAACTCCGCCTCGATTTCCGTCGGGCGCATTGTCGGAAGATAGTCCTGCCATTTGAAGTGGTCCCAGCAGTGGATTCCGCATTCGAAGCCGTCGTCGCGAGCCGCCCGCATCTGGTCGGCGCAAAGCTTGCCTATGCGCGGGGCTTTGAGCAGCGTGCCGTAGAGCAGGGTTTTCAGCCCGTAGTTGCCCGCGACATTCGAACGCAGGCACTTTTTCAGAAACCCTTTCCTGAAAATCCTGCGGAGCGCCTTGCCCGTATTGTCGGGGCCCATCGAAAACAGCAGCGTCGCGGGAACGCCGTGTTTCCTAAAAAGTTTGCAGAGGTTTGGAACGCCCTCGCGCGTCCCGCGGTATGTGTCGATGTCGACTTTTACGGCAAGCTTCATACGTTATTTCGAAGTTTCGCCAAGCTCGTAGTCCTTTTTGAGCAGGTGGTAGTCGAGCGTAAGTTTTAGCGCGGTGCGCAGGTCGGTGGTCGGTTTCCAGCCGAGAACTTTCTCGGCCTCGGCAATCGACGGCATGCGCCGCGACACGTCCTGATAGCCCTTGCCGTAGTATTCCTCGCTCGAAACGCTTTCGATTTTCGCGTTCTTCGCGCGTTCGGCGTATTCGGGATATTCGCCGAAAAGCTCCACGAGCATGTCGGCAAGCTCTTTGATTGAAAATTCCATGTAGGGGTTGCCGATGTTGAAAATCTTTCCGTCGGCGCAGCCGTCCTTGTTTTCCAAAATTTTGAGCAGGCACTCTATGCCGTCGTCGATGAACGTGAAGCTGCGCTTTTGCGCTCCGCCGTCTACGAGCTTAATCGGCTTGCCGTTGATGATGTTGTGCGCGAACTGCGTGAGCACGCGCGACGAGCCTTCCTTCGGGGCGGTGATGTCGTCGAGTTTCGGGCCGATGAAATTGAAGGGGCGGAAGAGCGTGAATTTCAGCCCCGCGTGGTTGCCGTACGCCCAGATTACGCGGTCGAGCATCTGCTTGATGCACGAGTAAATCCAGCGTTCTTTCGGGACGGGACCGAGGACGAGCGGCGAATTGTACTCGTCGAAATTCCGGTCGGGGCACATGCCGTAGACTTCCGAAGTCGAGGGAAAGACGATGCGTTTGCCGTACTTTGCGCATTTTTTCACGATGTCGATGTTCGACTCGTAGTCCAGCTCGTATACGCGCAGGGGGTCTTTGACGTAGAGCGTGGGTGTCGCGATTGCCACGAGCGGCACAACGACGTCGCACTCTTTTATTTGTTCTTCAATCCAGTCTTTGTCGGTGAAGATATTTTTTTCGAAGAACGCGAAGCGCGGGTTGCCGAGGCAGTGCCCGATTTTATTTGTGCCCAAGTCCATGCCGACGATTTCCCATTCGGTCTTTTGGAGGATTTTCCACGCGAGCGACGAGCCGATAAACCCGTTGACGCCCATGATAAAGATTTTCTTAGATGCCATATTGTTTTCAATCAAAACACAAACGCCATGGCAATCAAGCCAATAAATTGCCATTTAACGCCGTGCCCCCGCGCGGTTTCAGCGCGTCGCGGGAAGGACGATTTTCGCGAGAACGGGCATGTGGTCGGACAGCCGCACGTCCTCGAAAGTGTCGGAAATGTGCGCGTGTTTGAGCACCTCCATTCCGTTCGAGACGAACACGAAGTCTATCGGGCGCGACAGCCAGCGCTTGGGGTCGGGCTTGACGCCTATGTAAGTGGGTTCGGGGCCGTAGTGCGGCGTTTGCGAGATGTCGCGCGAGTTGCGCAGAAGCCCCGACGACTCGAACTTGTCTATCATTTCCTTTTCGCGCGTGTTGAAATCGCCCACGATTACGAAAGGCGTTTTGCCTGCGATTTTCGGCACTTCCGAAACGAGCAAATCGAAGGACTTTTCCCTGTCGGGCTTGTTGCGGCTGTTCAGGTGGAGGTCGAAGAACACAAACTCGCGCCCCGAAAGTTTGTCGCGCAGTTTTATCCACGCGCAAAAGCGGTTCTGCTTTTCGCCGCCGACGCCCCAGCCGACCGTCCGCTTTTCGGGCGGATACGGGTTCGGACCGAACCAGAACGTGCCGCCGTCGAGACGTTCGAAGCGCGACGCCTTGTAGAAAATGACGACGTTCATCGCCCAGCTTTTGCCGTTCGGCTCGATTTTCGGGTTGTTGAATTCCGCCGCCCAGGCAGAGCCGAGCTGCGATAAAATCCACTCCGCCTGCTCTATCGACAGCTCCTGCGAGCCGCATATGTCGAACTCGTGGTATTTCATGAGCGCGGGAATTTGCGCGCGCCGTTTTTCCCAATAGGGCTTGTCGGCGAAATAGAGCATGTTGAACGACGCTACGTTTGCCGTCGCGCGGCACTCCGCATTTTCGCGTGGAGGCACGGTTTTTTCGACGAAGCACGAGCATAGCAAAAACTGCGCCGCAAACGACGCCATAATGCCTGCGATTATACTTTTCATTGAATCCGGAAATTTGTTTTCGATATCATCCCACACAAACACAAAATTTTGCAAGCAAAATTCCGCGTTCGCCTACGCATAGACGCGCACCTCGAAGACAGAGGCGGTGTCGGAGCCGTTTGTGGCAAGGCATTCAAGCTCGACCGACTTTGCGGCGACTTTTTCGAAATCGTGCTCCGCGCGCTTCTGGTAGTTGCCCTTAACTTCCGCAAGCGTCTTTTTAGAGCCGTCGGCGAGGGTTGCTACAATGCGGTAGTCGCGCAGGCATTCGGGCTGCGCGCCGAGCGCGAGCCTTTTGAAAAAGTTGGGCTGGCGCGTAATTGTGAGCATGCGGCAACCCGTGTCGAGGTTGAGTATTATTTTGGAAATCTCCTTCGGCGAATCCCATTCGAGCTTGAGCGCGGGCTTGTCTATAATCGGTGCAATCCAGCGGTTTTCGCAGCTGCCGAGGGCGTCGTAGAACATTCCCGAAACAACGTTTTCGGGCTTGGCGGACGCCGCGCAGGAGCTCGCCGAAATCTTCGCAGACCGCGCCAAGTCGAGCGGATCGGAATTTTTGACGCCCGCGATAATCACGCCGTCGCGGAGCATGCGCTGCTGGAACGCCGAAAATTTTTCGGGAGACTTCAAAATGTCTTTCGGCGAAATTCCCTCCGCCGCGCACAACGCCGCCGCCGTGCCCGACACCTGCCCCGTCGTCGCGCAGGTGTTCATTATGCGCGTCGAGGAAAACGCCATGTGGCTGCAACTGATGTCGCGCCCCGCCATGAGCAGGTTCGGAAAATCCTTTGCCACAAGAGAGCCGAACGGTATGTTGTAGTAGTCTATCTTCCCGGCGAAAATCGCGGGCTTTTTGTGGCGTTCGGCGTAGAAGCCCTTTGAGGTTTGGTCCTCCAAAGCCCAGCCCGCGGCGGCGATTTGGTCGGGCATTTCGCGCCACTTGCCCTTGATGTCGTGGACGGTGAAAATGTGCTCGCCGAGCACCCTGTAAGTGTCGCGCTTTGCGGGAATCATTCCGACGGAGTCGAGGGCGAGGTTTGCGGTTTCGGGGAATTTTCCGCTGTTTTTGATGTAGTCCCACACGCCCAAAATTATCGACAGCAGCTCGAAGCGCAGCACTTCGGTGTCGCGCAAAGTGTCCGCCATGCCGCCGTGCGAAATGAACGCGTAGCCCATGCCGAAGCCGCTCGCGCGGGGGTCGCGGAACTTCAAGTCCTCCGCCGTAATTTTCTTCGCCCACGAGGGCGGCGTAAACGGCGTGGGTTTGCCGCAGTCTTTCGAAGTGTAGATTACCGACGCGCACAGGTGCTTGCCGAGCTCGTAGATGTCGGCAAGCTCCTCGCCGTATTTTTTGGAGCCTTCTCGCCCAGACATCAGCGTTGCGCCCGCTTCCATGGCGATTCGCGCGTCGCCCGTGCAGTCCACAAACTGCTTGGCGGAAATTTTGTAGATTTTGAGCGAGTGGTCGCTGCGCGCCATGACTGATTTTATCCGCCCGTCCGCCGTTTCGGCGAGGTATACGGAAGTGTCGAGCAGAAGGGTGAGGTTCTTTTCCGACACGCATTTGTCGTACAAAACCAAGTCCCACATTTCCCACGACATCTGGGGGTTCTTGACGGAGTGTTCAAGCTTGATTTCCTCCAAAATTCCCGCCTCGCGCCAGCCGACCTTGTGGCTCCAAATTCCGAGCGGGTGCATGCGCACCTCGGAGCTTGAATTGCCGCCGAGCCTCGACCTGTCCTGAACCAAAATCGTTTTCGCCCCAGCCCGCGCCGATGCTATCGCCGCGCACACGCCCGCAAGGCCGCCGCCCGCAACGAGCACGTCGCAGTCGAGGCCGATTTTCTCCATGTTCGGCTCTCCCGAAGCGTCGAACGCCCTGCCCGCAAGCGAGCTTTCTATCTTTTTGCCGAGCGGCGTAATTCCCGCCTTTTCGCCGCCCGCGGCGTCTTCCGCCTTGGCGGGCAGACTTACCATGAAGGAGTATCCGAGAAGCGACATTGTCGACGCGCTCAGAAACTTTCTTCTTCCCATTTTGTCGAAATCCCTATTTTCCATGTCTATTACAGAATAAGCTGAATTTTATTATTTCGGAACGGCGCGGGCGTGTCAAAAAAAATCCGCAACAACGTACGCTGCGGATTTTGAAAAAACTGCGGTTAAAAAAAGCGGACTATTTGCGCTTCGTCCAGCCGTGGGCGTCGGTGAAGTCCATTATGCACTTCCAGTTGTACGCGTCGATTTGGTGCGGTCCGTCGTACAGCACATATCCGAAGCCGTCGCCGACAAACGGCTTTTTTACGCGCAAGTCGTCGGGAGTCGCCATTTTTTTCGCGCCGAAAAGCGCGTAGATTTTGCCGGCCTCGGCAAGCGACATGAACTCGCCTTTCGGGTCGGCCCAAATGTCCTTGGTTCCGCTCAAAACGTAGACCATGCGCGGAGCCATCGCCGCAAGCATATGCTGGGCGTCAATAGGCATGCTCTCTATGTTTTCGGCATACTCTTTCATTTTGGGCTTGTACCAGCACGGGAAATACGTCGCCGCAAATTTCAGGTTCTCGCCGTAGTTGCGCCTGTTCATCGACGCCCCGCCGCAGCACGAGCTGTTCGAGACCGCGAGCGCAAAACGCGTGTCGTACGCGCCCGCAAGCAGCGCGGTCTTGCCGAGCCGCGAGTGCCCCGCGACGCCGATTTTCGAGCGGTCGATAAACGGCAGGGTTTCGAGCAAGTCGAGGACGCGGCAGTCGCCCCACGCCCACGCGGCTATGCAGCGCGGATCCTTGTCCACCGCCGACTTGTCGAAGATGCGGAACACGGATTCGTTTTCGGAGAGAATGTGCTCCTTGTCGGGGTAGATTTCGCAGTAGCAGAACGTGGCGACAGCGTAGCCGCGCGAGACGATGTCCTTGAACGGATTGCGCGGCGCGCCCGTTCCGCGCTGGTAATCGTGGGCGCGGTTGTCTGTAATTTTCCCCCTTTTGCTGTTCGAAAGCCAAGTGCCCTCTTCGGGCAGCAGAACTTCCGGCTCGGAAACCGTCATGTGGTTGCCGTTGTAGTTGGTGTAGATGAACGCGGGCACGGGATTTTCGCGCGAAGCCGACTTCGGATAGTACATGAGAACGTTGAAAATGTGCGTTCCGTTTTTGTCGGTGGAAATTATCTTGTACTGCCTGCGCTTTGCGATTCCGCCGAGCGCGTCTTCGGACGACTCGACAAGCTTGAATTCGAGCTTTTCGGGGCGCGGAGGCATTTTGCCGAAATACTCCTCCTCCAAAAATTTCACGACTTTCGGACGCTCCCCGTCGAGCCACTGCTTGGCTGTTTCGACGCGCCCTCCCCCGCCTATTTTGTCGAGAATGTCGAGCTTCTTGTAGATGTCGGCTTTCGCCTCCGCATAGTTTATCGCGACCTTTTCGACCCTGTTGAATTTCATGCACGATTTTTCGGGCATGTCGGGGTTGTAAAGCTCGCCAGCCTCCGCCGCAAACAGGGCGGACGCGGAGAGCGACATCAGAAACATAGAAAGTTTTTTCATAATATTTTTTCTCCTGCCTTATTTTTTCGGGGGGACGGGCTTCCAGCCGCGCTTTTCGGCGTAGTCCATAAAATTCTTCCAGTCGTAGGGCGTTATGCTGTGCCTGCCGCTCTTGATGTGGTAGGCGATGTCGCCGTGGAAGGGCGAGTCTATTTCGAGCGCGTCGAGGGTCGGAAAATTCTTCGCCCCGAAAAGCGCGAACGCGGGCGCGGCGTTTATCAGACCGAGCAGCTGGCCTTCGGGGTCGGCCCAGAAGTCTTCGGAGGAACTCGTGGTGTAGAGCATGCGCGGGGCAATCAGCGACACAAGGTGGTGCTGGTCGACGGGCATCGACGAAACGTCGTGCGCGTGCTTCTTGAAGTTTGCGGAAAACCAGTAAGGAAAGTTAAAGTCTACCATCGACGCCGCCGATTCCCCGTAGTTGCGGCGCGTAAGAGCCTCGCCCATGCAGCCGGCGTTGTTCGAGCAGACATAGGCAAAGCGGAGGTCGTGCGCGCCCGCAATCAGAGCGGTCTTGCCGAGGCGCGAGTGCCCGACGACCGCAAGCTTCGACATGTCGATTTCGGGCAGCGTTTCAAGCAGGTCGGCTACGCGCATGTTCCCCCACGCCCAAGCGACAATCGCGGGGCGCGAGTCGAATTTTTTGCCGAAAATCTTGTAGACGCTTTCGTCCGCCGCCGCCGCGCCCTTGCGGTCGGGATAGACGTCCATGTAGCAGAACGTTGCGATTGCGTAGCCGCGCGAAACGATGTCGGCAACGGGAATGCGCGTCGATTTTTCCGCGCGGAGCTGGGCGCGTTTCTTTTCTGAAAGAGTCGCCGCATAGTTTTCCGTCGCGATTCCGTCTTCGGGCGAAACGACAAAGTTGCCGTCGAAGTTGGGGCAGATGAACGCGGGCGTTTTCGCGCCGCCGTTTTTAGGCAGATACACAAGAGCCACAAACGAGAGCGAGCCGCCCGCTCCCGAAACGGTAATTCTGTACTGCCTGCGCAGGGCAATGCCGCCGAGGGCGTCGTCGGACGATTCTATAAGCTCGAATTTCTGGGAATCGGGGCGCGGGGGAATCGCGCCGTAAACTTGCGAGTCAAAAAATTCGAGAATCTGCCCCCGCGCCTCGCGCGACCATTCGAGGGCATTTGCCACCCTGCCCTTGCGGTCGAGACGTTCGAGAACGTCGGGCACTTTCGAGTCTCCGATTTGCGAGACAACGTAAAACGACTTTCCGTATTTTTTAATGAAAGTGTCGGCGACGGGCTGGTCGCGCGTGATGTATTTTTCGGCAAAAGCCGAAGCCGAGAAAACCGCAGCCCAAGCCCCCAAACAAGCAATAGATGCAATAAACCTCTTCATACTCAAACGTATGAGCCGTTTTCGCAACAAAGTCAAACATTATCGAAAAACATATACGTTTACGAATAGAGAAATAGAAGAAAGAAAAAAATTAAAAATCTTCAGTTTTATAAAAATTTTCGCTTCCGCAATGCGGACAGACTTTTTTACGAGAAAAAAGCCTCATTAACGAAAAAATCACGCCTATAATTAAACCGTAATACCCCAAAAAAGCAATCGCCACAATCCATAATGCAATTTCAAGCAAGAATGAACCCATATATTTTACTTTTGGTTTTGGAAATCCGCGTTTGCATAATGCACATGTATAATTGTTTAAATTATCACTTTGTTTTTTCATATTTTGCCTTTTTGTATAGATTCATCAATAAAACGACAGCACACATAATTTAGCCAGAAGTTGTTAGGAACAACTTTTACTGTCCGATTTTTGCAGAGTAAAAATTTACTGCGAATAACGGATACAGTATTTGAAATACTGATGTTTTTCTAAAAAACACAACAACATTATACCAATATATTAGATAAAAGAAGCTCGAAAGTTATTTTTCGCGCATGAAAACGTAAAGCTCAAATAAATTCCGTAAATCGCACATACAAAGCGTTAAACATGTATTGTGATTTTTTATTTGACATCAGTATTTCAAATACTGTGCACCAATTTTAGCTTATATATAACCAACTCGAAAGGACGGATTGCGGGCGTTGGGAGGTTTTTGGGAAAATCGCGTTAACGCAAAATTTGCAATACAAATAAAGAAAATTCCAAGTTTCGCAAAAATTTCCTTGTTTTAATAAATTCGGGTGCTTGAATCGAATTTGCATGAAAAACCTATTTATCACCTCTGAGCGCGACCCGCGCGAAACAAGGGTCGCGGTAATTCCGCCCGACGTTCGGAAACTCGCGAACATCGGCTGGACGGTCAACGTTGAATCGGGCGCGGGCGCAAAAGCGGGCTTCCCCGACGAAGAATACAAGTCTGCCGGCGCAAACATCGTTGACGCCGACTTCGCAAAAAATGCCGACTTCATCGCCGCAGTCAGAAAACCCGAAAAGGAAAGAATTGCCGATTTCAAGCGCGGCGCGTTCTACCTCAGCCTACTCGACCCGTTCAACGAAAAGGAGCTTATTAAAACTTTCGCCGACGCGGGCATTACCGCGGCGAGTTTCGAAATGATTCCCCGCAGCACAATCGCCCAGAAAATGGACGTTCTCAGCTCGCAGTCGAACCTCGCGGGCTACGTCTCGGTAATCAAGGCGGCTAACGCGCTCAAAAAAATCCTCCCGATGATGATGACTCCCGCGGGCACGATTTCCCCGCTCAAATTCTTCATAGTCGGCGTGGGCGTCGCGGGCTTGCAGGCAATCGCAACCGCAAAGCGTCTCGGCGCGAGGGTTGACGCTTTCGACACGCGCCCCGTCGTCGAAGAGCAGGTAAAGAGCCTCGGCGCAAAGTTCGTGAAAATCGACCTCGGCGAAACGGGGCAGACCGCGCAAGGCTACGCTAAGGAGCTTACGCCGGAGCAAATCGAGCTTCAACGCAAGGGCATGGCGAAAGTCTGCGCGCAGTCGGACGTGATAATTACAACCGCAAAACTTTTCGGCAGAAAGGCACCGCGCATCATCACCGCGGAAATGGTGATGGGAATGAAAGCCGGCAGCGTAATCGTGGACATGGCGGTCGAAAGCGGCGGCAATGTCGAAGGCTCGAAGCCCGACGAAATAGTAATCACCCCCAACGGAGTGAGCATCATAGGCGACACCTGCCTCGAAGCCTCCGTGCCCGCAACCGCAAGCCAAATGTACAGCGCAAACGTCGTCAACTACATTTCGCACTTCTCGCCAGAAGGCTCTTTCGCGCCGAATTTCGACGACCCGATTATGAAGGCGTCGGTCGTGGCGCGCGACGGACAAATCGCCGACGAACGCTTCAAATAAAAGGAATACAATGGAAATAATTCTGCTTCTGTTCATATTTACGCTCGCGGCGTTTTTGGGATTCGAACTAATCTCGAAAGTGCCCAGCCAGCTCCACACGCCGCTCATGAGCGGCTCGAACGCAATCAGCGGCATCACAATCGTGGGCGCGATGATTTCCACGGCGGGAACGGAGGGAAGTCTCGCGGCTACTATCCTCGGTCTCTTCGCGCTGGTGCTTGCGGCAATCAACGTGGTCGGCGGCTACATGGTCACCGACAGAATGCTTGCGATGTTCAAAAAGAAGGGCAAATAAGATGAATCCTGCTATCGTAAATTTTGTTTATATTCTTGCGTCGATTCTGTTCATTATCGGCATTAAAATGCTCGGCAAGGCGGAAACGGCGCGCAGGGGCAACCTTGTTTCTGCGGTCGGCATGCTGGTGGCGGTCGTAATCACGCTTTTCGACAAAAAAATTCTCGACTGCAACGACCCGCTCTCGTGGGGTCTGCTCGCTGGCGGACTGCTGTTCGGCGGGCTCGTCGGCGCGGTGATGGCAAAGCGCGTCAAGATGACCTCCATGCCAGAAATGGTCGCGCTTCTCAACGGCTTCGGAGGCCTCGCAAGCCTGCTTGTAGCCGCCGCGGAATACTACTTCGACATGGTTCAGGGCGACGCGCACATGCCCGACACGTTCTCGAAATTCGCAATCGCCGCGACAATCGCAATCGGCGGCATAACGTTCACCGGCTCGGTCTACGCGTGGGGCAAGCTTTCGGGCAAAATATCGGGCAAGGCAAAAACCTTCGCGGGGCAGAAGGCGCTCAACGCAGCTCTTGCGGTTCTCACGCTCGCGGCGGCGGCGGTTCTCACGGTTTCGGGAGACTTCCAGCTCGGCTTCGCGGCAATGCTCGCGGCGGTTCTGCTCTCGCTGCTGCTCGGCTTTGCGGCGGTAATGCCGATTGGCGGCGGCGACATGCCCGTTGTGATTTCGCTACTCAATTCGCTCTCGGGCTTGGCGGCGTCGGCGGCGGGCTTTGTCATCAGCAACAACGTGCTCATCGTCGCGGGCTGCCTTGTGGGCGCAAGCGGAATCATTCTCACGGTGATAATGTGCAAGTCGATGAACAGGACGCTCGGAAACGTGCTGTTCTCGGGCTTCGGATCGGGCGGCTCGAAGTCGCAAAAAGTGGAGGGCGAAATGAAGCCCATTTCGGTTGACGACGCGTACTTTGTGCTCGAAGCCGCGCAGAACGTGGTGTTCATTCCCGGATACGGAATGGCGGTCGCGCAGGCGCAGCACGCAGTCAAGGAGCTTGCCGAAATTCTCGAAAACAACGGCGCGGAGGTTGCGTTCGCAATCCACCCTGTCGCGGGGCGCATGCCGGGGCACATGAACGTGCTCCTCGCCGAAGCCGACGTTCCCTACGAACAGCTCAAAGAAATGGACGAGGCAAACAGGATTCTCGAAACCGCCGACGTGGCAATCGTCATCGGCGCGAACGACGTCGTAAACCCCGCCGCCGCCGAGGACAAGGGCAGCCCGATTTACGGAATGCCGATTATCGAGGCGTACAAGGCGAAGACCGTCTTCGCGCTCAAACGCGGCAAGGGCGCGGGCTTCTCCGGACTCGAAAACAGCCTGTTCTTCCGCCCCAACACCCGCATGATTTACGGCGACGCGAAAGCCACAATCAACGAGCTTGTGGCGAAATTCAAGGACAAATAAAATTCCGAAAATATGATATTTCGGCGCGGGTTTTTAATCCGCGCCGTTTTTTTAGCCAAAACTTTCAACCTGCAAAAATGCATGATTCTTGCAAATGTGCACTGCGGTAATTGTGTCCGCGCCATGCGCGCACGCATGGCGGGCGGACTATAACGCGTTCTTCGGGGAGGGCGCGCTATCGAACGCTCGGACGGGTCGGGAATGTCGGCGCAAAGACCCGGCGGAACGCGCAATTCAAAGCTTGCGCAAAGGCGGATACGGAATGCGGACGCCGCTGGATTGACGCCGCCCGCTATTTGCGTTCAAGACGCTTCACCGCCTCGGCGTGCCCCTTTGCGGCGGCGCGGCGGTAATACTCCGACGCGCGTTCGGTGTCCATCTCCACTCCGTCGCCCGTCTCGAAAACAACGCCCATGTTGTAGAGGGAATCGACGTCCCCGTTTTCGGCGGCAAGAAGCGTGTATTTAACAAACGCCTTTTTGTCGGCGGGAATGCCGTCGCCGCGCAGGTACATCAGGGCGAGATTTTTCTGCGCGAACAAGTCGCCCGCGTCCGCCGCCGACTTCCACAGCCGCGCCGCCTCGGTCTTCGAGGCGTTCACGCCGACGCCGTGATAGTAGTATCCCGCAAGCGCGGTTTGGGCGTCCCTGTTGCCGCCCTCAGCCGACTTTTTCAGCCAGCCGATTCCGCGCGGAAGCGATTTTTCGAGATAGCTCCCGTTTATGCAAAGCGCGGCCACGTTGAACTGCGCGGCGGCGTGCCCCGCCTCTGCCGCCTTGACCCACCACTCGACAGCCGCCTTGTAGTCTTTCGGCACACCGAAGCCCTTTGAGTGGCATGCCGCCAAGTTGAACATCGCCTCGGGATAGCCCGCGTCCGCCGCCTTTTTCCACCACTCCGCGGCGAGGCGTTCGTCTTTCGGCACGCCCTCGCCTTTTGCGTACGCCGACGCCGCAAAATTCTGCGCGTAGGCGTTGCCGTCGTCCGCCGCCGACAAAAACCATTTCGCGGCGGACGCGGCGTCTTTGGGGAATCCCTTTTCGCCCTGCGCGTAGCTGAGGGCGACCGACATTTTCGAGTCGGTATCGCCGCGTTCGGCGCGGGTCAAAAGTATTTTCGCGCCCGCGTCCGCTATGCGCGAATCGCCCGTTTCGGCGAAGGCAAAAACGGACGCGGAAAGAGCCGCGGCGGCGGCGAATAGCCGAAAGAGCTGGCGCATATCGGGCTATTTAACCTCTTTTGAGAGCTCGGCGAGTTTCGACTCGATTGCCTCCGCGCCGCGCTTCGCCTTTTCGAATTCCGACTTCGACGCGGCGAAAAGTTCGCCCATTTTTGCGGACGAAATTTTGTTCTGCGCGGTAAACGTCTTGATGTTTATGCCGAGCAGAAGAATGTCGGTCGATAGAGTCTGAGACCGCGCGTACGCGTCTATCGACGAGCGCAAAATTTTCGACGCCCCGCCCTCCAAGTTCGAGATTGCCGAAAGCGAAGCCTCCGCGGAGGAGGCAATCTGGTTGAGCGTTTCCGCCGCAGCGCGAAGCTCCGCGGAAACGAATTCGATTTCGGCGCAGGCGGAGACTATTTCAGCGCGGACTTTGCTCTTGTCGGGAGCGGAAGCTCCGCCGACCGCGAAGTTCGCGCGCGACGCTACGCCCGCCCCGCCGTCTGCCAACGCGCATTCGGCGTACAAAGGTTGCGCCGACTTCGCCTTCCTCGCCGAAATTACGGCGGATTCTTGCTTTTTAGAAAGGCTCGGTCGGTAGTACGACGGCATTGACGAAAGGTTTACGGCTTCCGCCTGCGCGAAAATCTCCCTCCCGTACTTTTCCGACTTCGAAAGAGTGTTGAGCACGAACGCGTTTGTTTTGAACGCCGCCGAAAGCGCGAGCGAACGCGCGTCTTGGCAGATTTCGCCCAAGTCTTCGTAGCGCGAAAGAGCCGCGCCGAACTCCTCCGCGAACTTCGACACGGTCTCGGAAACTTCCTTTGCGGATTTTGCGTTTTTGGACTCCGCCTCCGAGGTCTTCGAGATGTAGTCTTTCGCCGCCGAAAGGGTCGATTTTATTCCCTCAACGCGCGGCGCGTTTACCGACGCCATGACCGACACGCGCGACGCCCAAGCCTGCGCCGATGCCAGCGCGTTCACCGCCGAATCGAAGCGCGAGGCGACGGAGTCGAAATAGCGTTTGTCCTGAAAATTGTCCCCCGCGTTTTGCGAGACGCTCTTGCGCGTTTCGCCGACGAGTTTGCGGATTCGGTCGATGCGCTCACGCCCCAGCGGCAAGTCTTTGAGCGCGGCAGCGAGCGACTTTGCCGAAACGTCGCAGTTGCGCACGTTTGCCTCGAACGACGTCTTGAACGCCGAAAAGCCGCCCTCCAAAGACTCCAAGTTCGCGAGCGCGGACGCCGACTTTTGCGAAACCGAATTGGCGTCGTCGAGTATCTGTTGCGAGCTGTCGCGCATTTTGTTCATCAGCGAAAAATACGACGACGCCGAATTTACCGCCTCGTTGAACGAAACGGACGCGCTCCAATTCCGCGCACGGACGTCCTCGACGTCCGAAACAAAATCGGCAAAAACAAACGGGCACGACGCAAAAAACGCCGCCGCTACAAACATGGCTCTCTCTTTCATTTCTATCCTTTCTTTAAAATCTCAATCCATTATAAGACACCAAAATAAGTAGTCAAGTTCACAGGCTGCAGCCTGTACGGCGCAGATGGGGGCTTTGCCCCCATGAGGCGGATTTTGCTTTGCAAAATTTCTCCGCCTCCACCCCCACAGGCGAGCCGCGCCGGTCGAAACTTCGTTCCTTTCTGTGATAATTCGGCGCGGCTATAACCGCGCCTTTTCCCGTTAAGTCCGTATTGCCCTTGGCAATTACTTACATTGGAGAAAATTTTTATCGGCAAAAAACAAATAAAAATAGACGCGCTTTGCGCGAAAAAAACGGGAATCCGCAAACGCAGATTCTCCGCAAACCAATCACCCCAACTTTTATCCCCAAACGACCTAAAAAACTTTGTGCGTTAGCACTCACTTGATAGGCGCGTCAAAATGCTTTCATAAGGGTAGCTTTCCTGTGCGCGGAGGGCGCGTGGCGTACTTATCGTACGCGAGCGGTCTACGCGTACAGGGAAACGCCCTTAGGGAAGTGCTTTCACGCGCCGTCTTCGTGCGTTAGCGCTGATTTTTAGGGGCGTCAAAGTGCCGTTCAGGCGGTGGCTTTCACGCGATTGCGGGGTGCGTGGCGTACTATTGTACGCGAGCAGTCCGCAAGTGCGGGGAAACGCCGCATCAACGGTGCTATAACGCGCCGTTCTTAGCTGGCGAATATAATCAGTAGTTGCGCTGTTAATACTCTCATGAACATTGTCAGCGGATAGACCGTTGCGTAGCCTACCGCGGGCATGTCGTTGCCGCTTGTCGCGTTCGAGTACGCCAGCGCGGGCGGGTTCGTTGTGCTGCCCGACAAAACGCCGATAAGCGTAAAGTAGTCAACCTTCAACAAAATGCGCCCCAAGACGCCCATCGTCAACATCGGCACCATCGTGATTATGAAGCCGTAGCCAATCCACTTGTAGCCGCCGTTGAGAATGGTCGAAACAAACTGGTCGCCCGCGCCTATGCCGACCCCCGCCAAGAAGAGCGCAATGCCGACTTCGCGCAACATCAAGCTTGCGCTGACCGTTGTAAACGTCACCATTTTGAAGCGCGAACCGAAGCGGCTCAAAAGAATGGAGACCACAAGCGGGCCGCCCGCCAAGCCGAGCTTCACGGGTTGCGGAATCCCGGGGAACGAAAACGGAATCGAGCCCAGGAACACACCGAGGAAAATTCCGAGAAAAATCGGGAAAAGGTTGGGCTGTCTGAGTTTCAGGAGGGAGTTGCCGAGCACCTTTTCGACGTTTGCAATCGCCGCCGACGAGCCTACGACCGTCACGCGGTCGCCAACCTGCAACTGCAAGTCGGGGTGGGCTACGAGGTCGATACCCGCGCGGTTCACGCGCGTGATGTTGAACGAGAATCCGCCGAAAAGCCCAAGCTTGCCGAGCGTCTTGCCGTTGACGTCGTGGTTTGTAATCATTATGCGGCGCGCTTCAAGCCCCGAATCGAGCTTCTGCCACTCCATGTCGATTCTCTCGCCGAGGAACGCGCCGAGGAAGTCGGCGTCTTTGTGGTCGCAAACCACGAGGATTTTGTCGCCCTCGCGCAGGACGGTTTCGGCGCACGCAACTTCGATGTGTCCGTCGCGGTCGCAAACGCGCGAAATCACGAAACGCTTTGCGGCAAGGCGCACTACGTCGTCAACCTTTTTGCCGAAGAGCGAGGGGTTCGCCATGACAATGGAAATCCTCATCGCGCCCTCTTTTGCGCCGCTGCGGGCTTCGATTTCCTTCATTTCGCGCTCGAATGAAATCCTGAAAACCGCCTTGATGATAATCATGGAGGAAATTACGCCGATTACGCCGAGCGGGTAGGCGACGGCGTAGCCGAGGGAGATTGTGGGGTCGTCCTTTCCGAAGATGTCGAAGTAAGTTTGCGACGCCGCGCCGAGGCCGGGGGTGTTGGTCACCGCGCCCGACAGAATGCCGACCATCGTGGACATCGGCATGTCGAAGACGAACGAGACCACGCACGTTGTAATCACGCCCATGAAGACGACGCCCATGGCAATGGAGTTGAGCCGCAGACCCGTCTTTTTAAACGACGAAAAGAAACCGGGGCCGACCTGCAAGCCTATCGAATAAATGAACAAAATCAGCCCGAACTCCTTGATAAAGTGGAGGGTATTGGGTTCGATACCCATTTTGAAGTGTCCGAACGCGATTCCCACGAACAAAATCCAAGTGATGCCGAGCGAAATGCCCGCCACTTTCACCTTGCCAAAAACCACGCCGAGCGCAATGACGATAGCAAGAACGAGAACGCTGTGCGCGATTCCCGTTCCGAAAAACAGAGTCGATAGCCAATTCATAATAAATCCGAATTTCCGTGCCGCGGCTGAATCAAAGCCTGAAAACGCCCGACTTTCCGACCGCGCAATAATATTCGGATATTAGGGCTTAGACTTCTTTCAACGAAAAGCAAGCCATATTTGCGCACGCGGGCGGCAATCGGCGCATGCCCGCCCGAAAATGTTGACAAACCCGCGCCGATAGACTTACCTTTGCAACCATGGCAAAAGTAGACATTGAACTGGTGCAGATGATTCTCCAACGGGCGGATTTGGACGCCCGCAAAATATCGCAAATTATGGAGGATTTGAAATTCGAATCCAAACAGAAGGACAATGACGGCGAAAAAGAGCCCGCCGTAAAAAAACAATTTGTAATCGTTGTGAACGACCCCTACGGAAAAATCGGCGAAACGGGCTTCGAATATCAGGGCTGGGTAGTCCAGATTCCCGAAGACGCCGCCCCGATGGAGGCTCTCGAAAAACTCCACAAGGGCGTCTACGACTTCAACCTGACCCCGAAAGGCAGGCGCATGCCCATTAAGACAATCGCGGAAGCGTGCGAATTCGGCTCGGCAAAACTCTACAAAGAGCACAAAATCTGGGTGAAGACAAAAGAGCCGGTGCTCGTGCTGCGCACAAACGGAAAAGTCCCGCGCGAGGAGCGGCAGGACAAGGAATAGCAATGCTGAGACGCCTCACAAAATTCGGCGAACCCGTCCTCAAAGCTAAGGCGGCGAAAATCGAAAACTTCGACGAATCGGTCGAGGAGCTTGGGCGCGACTTGGTCGAAACCCTCTACGAAGAAAACGGTCTGGGGCTTGCCGCGCCGCAAATAGACGTCGGCAAACGCGCGTTCGCAATAGACATGCGCCGCCGCGCAGACCCCGACGCCCCCTGCCGCTTCAAGCTCGACGGCAAGGAACTGCCGCTCGACCTTGCAATGCCGCTCGTTGCGGTCAACCCCGAAGTCGAGGAAATAGGCGAGTATGTGGAAATCGCCGAAGAGGGCTGCCTGTCGTTCCCCGGAATTTTCGCGGAAGTGGAGCGCAGCGAAATCGTTAAGATGAAATATTTCGACACGAAGGGAATTCCCCACGAACTCGTGTGCGAAGGGCTTTTTGCGCGGTGCGTCCAGCACGAATTCGACCACCTCAACGGAATCTGCTTTATCGACAGGCTCAAACCGCGCCAGCTTTTCAAGATAGAGCCGAAGCTCAAAAAGCTCCGCCGCGAAACGCGCGACTTTCTCAAAGCCCAAAAGGCGGCGCACAAGCAGTAGCCTCAACTCCGCGCCCGCGCTACCGCAAAAATGCAGGCAACGGGCGAACCGCGCGGACAGCATGCGCGGAGAAAAAACGGACGCAGAAAACGCGCAGTCCGCATGGGCGCAATCCGAATAAAAACGCTTTCCGAAACAAAAACAATGGCAACTACAATAGCATTGACGGGCGGAATGGGCTGCGGGAAATCGGCGGCGGCGCAGGCTTTCGCCGAACTCGGGGCGAAAGTGCTCGACGCCGACAAACTCGCGCACGCCGCTCTCGAAAACAACCCCGAAGTGGTCGCGGCGGTCAAACGCGCGGTCGGCGAACGCGCATACGGAGCCGACGGCAAACCGAACCGCGCGGAAATTGCAAAGGCGGTTTTTTCCGACGCCGCAAAGCTCGCGAAAATCGAACGCGCAATACACCCCGCAATCGAAAGGGAATGGCGGGCGGCGGCGGAAAAACTACCCGACGGGAAAATCGCGGTGGTGGAAGTGCCGCTACTTTTCGAGAAAAAACTTGAAAAGAAATTCGATTTCTGCATTACTGTTTTTTGTAGCGAACCACTGCGGAAATTCCGCCTGTCGAACAGGGGAATGTCGGACGAACAAATAGCGCGGCGCGACGCATTCCAAATGCCGCCCGAACAAAAGTCAAAACTCGCCGACATCGTGCTTTTCAACGAAAGCGACACCGCATTTTTAAAACGGCAGGCAGAGCTTGTCCTATCACGTTTAAATAAAAATCCATAATGGACGAAGAAGAACAAAATTTACCCGTTGAACCCGCAAAGAAACGCGGCAGAAAACCCAAGAATCCCGAAATCGCCGACGCCGAAAAGCCCGCAAAAAAACGCGGCAGGCCGAGGAAAATCCGCGACGGCGAAACGGCGGAATCCGCAACGCAGGCGGAGCTTTCCGAATTTCACGGCGGCGAACAAAACGCGGCGGACGCGCAAAACCAGCAGTCGAAATCGCTCGACGAAACGCTCGACAGCGAAGTGCGGAAGAGAAAGTCTGGCGCGGGTCGCGGCGCAAAAATCCCCCGCGCCGACGGGCCTACTTGGCGCGACACCCCCGCCCCTACGCAATCGGAAGAACCCGAACGCGCGGAGGACGGCGGCAACGACGAGTCCGAAATTTTCGTGCACTCCGACAGGTCGGACGACTTCGCCTACACGGCAAGCGGCGCGGATTCGACGGAATCCGAAAACAGCGCGGACGGCGGCGACGACGAAATTCCGACGTCGTTTTCCACGACAGACGAAGACCTCGACCCCGACGCCTACCGCAACGACTCCGACGCCGAGCGCAGAATAGCCGAAGCCCGCGAGTACGAAAACGCCGCAGACGACGACGAACCGCGCGACGCCCAAAACCGCCGCAACCCGCGCGACAAAAATTTTAACCGCTTCAACAACCGCCAAAACCAGCAGCAACAGCGGCGCGACAACCGCAACAACGACCGCAACCAAAACAACAGGCGCGCCAACGACAACCGCAACGACAGGCAAAACCGCCAGCAAAACAACAACCGCCAGCAGGGCGCGGAACGCGGGCAAAACCAGCAACAGCGGCGCGACAACCGCAACGACAACCGCCAGCAGCAGAAACAGCAAAAGCAGAAAAAGCCGCGCTGGTCGCAAAACGGCGAGTCCGATTTCATAAACCCCGCCGACCTCCCCGAATGGTTCGCGCTCAGAAACGAAGCCGCGCTTAAAAACTGGCTCGCGCAGGTGTTTTTCGGAATGCCGCCCTTCCCCGAATCTTTCGAAACGGCGATTCCCGTAAACCCGTCCGAAACGCCCGACGCCGAACATCAAGCGCAGGAACAGGCGGAATCCGCAACGGAAACGGAAGCCGCGGTTGACGCAAACGCGGCGCAAACCGAAGCGCAATCGGAAACGCAACCAGAGAACGGAGACGCGAACTCATCGCAAGCCGCTTCGCCCGAATCAGACGCGACGCCCGCCACGGAAGAACCCGCAAAAAAGAGCGTTGCCGACATGAATTATTGGGAGCTGATGGTAAACGCCAACGACTCCGCCGTGAAAAAATACGGCCTCGAAAAAGCGGTGGGCGACGCGGAAAAACCGCAAACCGCCGCCGAAAACGGCGCGGACTCCGCGGCGCAAAGCGGAGAGGAAGCGGCGGAATTTTCGGAGGGCACGACGCTCGAAATCGACGGCTGCGGCGCGATAGAGTCGCTCGGAGACTTCGGCGAAATATTGAAATTGGGGATTCGCGAAATCCGCGAAAAATTCGCGGAACTCGGGGTTCCCTGCCGCGCGGGAATCGGCAAGGCGGAGCTTCTTGCGGATTACTTCAAATACGCGTTCGCGCTCAAAAAGCTCGTGCGCGTGCGCGGCACTCTCGACGTGTTCGAGGACGGCTTCGGCGGCGCGATAACGTTCGCTTCGGAAAATTACAGGCTCGGCAGGAACTCGGTGTACGTTCCGCAAATGTTCGTGGACAAATACGGGCTGAAACGCGGGCACACCGTCGGCGCGCTCGCAATGCCGCCGCGCGAATTCGGGCGCGAAAACTGCCCGATTGCCGTGGCAATCACTTCCGTAATGGACGGCGACCCCGAAAAGGCGAAAAACATTGTTCCGTTCACAGACCTCACGCCCTACTACCCCACGCGCAGAATCATTTTGGAATCGACGGGCGAGCCGGAAAACCTCTCGATGCGCGCGGTCGATTTGCTGACGCCAATCGGCTTCGGACAGCGCGCGCTAATCGTCGCGCCGCCGCGCACGGGCAAAACCGTGCTCATGCAGGGAATGGCGAAGTCGATACGCCGCAACGCGCCCGACGCGCACCTCATAATACTGCTCGTTGACGAACGCCCCGAAGAAGTGACGGACTTCAAGCGAAACGTGGACGCGGAAGTTGTGGCGTCCACTTTCGACGAAGAGGCGTCGAGCCACGTCCACGCGGCGGAGATGGTCGTAAGCCGCGCGCGCCGAATGGTCGAACGCGGTCTTGACGTCGTGATTCTGCTCGACTCCATCACAAGGCTCGCGAGAGCGTACAACGCTCTCATGCCCAACGGAGGGCGCACGATGTCGGGCGGCGTAGAGGCGAACGCCCTGCAAAAGCCGAAAAAATTCTTCGGCTCGGCAAGGAACATCGAAGGCGGCGGGTCGCTGACAATCATAGGAACGGCGCTCGTCGAAACGGGAAGCAAAATGGACGAAGTCATCTTCGAGGAATTCAAGGGAACTGGCAACTTGGAACTGCACCTCGACCGCGCCCTTTCCGACAAGCGCATTTTCCCCGCAATCAACATCGAAAAGAGCGGAACGCGCAAGGAGGAACTGCTCTACCACCCCGACGAAATGTCGAAAATCTACGCCCTTCGCCGCGCAATGAAAGGCGTGCCCGCAACCGACGCCATGGAAATGCTCGTCCAGCGGCTCAAAAAGGTGCGGACGAACGTGGAATTTTTGCTGGGGCTGAACAGATAGTTAGGCTGTCGCTGCCGCGCAATATTTCGGTAATGTTGAAGCTTTATGTTTGCCCGTTCTCCGTGGCTCTTCGAGTTGGTGTTGTCGGCATTGTTATGTCGGACATCTGCTTGGTTGTTATGCGTTTCCAACGTTCGGACTCGCGAACTCCCAACATTCTCGGATTCCATTCGCCGTATTTCGCTTTCAAACGGTAATATGAAGAATCTTACCTGTTTGATTTGCCTTTCTCTTTGGTAAATCAATTATCCCTTTCGAATCCGTCCTTTTTTCAACGAAACATCGTTTTTAACTTGAAAAAGACCAATTCATTTGTTCTACAATTCATTTGTTCTACTACTGAAATGGAGTTTAAAATTATGAGAATAACTTTGAGAAAATTATTTTTCGGACTGATGGCAGGCGTGGTGTCGATTTCTTTTTTAGGTTGTGCGACGCCTGAAGGGGAAGGCAGGAATGCGGATATCAATATATGCCAGTTCAATATGAGGTTTGACTGCAAGAACGACGGCAGGATAACCAAGACCTACAAGGACGATAAGGGAAGGGAATGCGAAGTCAGAGACGGTTCCTGTACTTGGGAAAAACGCTGCCCGCTAATAAAGGACTTTTTGCGCTACAACGAAGTCGACATTTGCGGCACGCAGGAGCTTTACAAGAATCAGGTGGACGATATGAGGAAGATGGAGGAATACGCGATATTCGGCGTGCCCACTACACCGTCCGCCGAGGCGAAGGGAAAAGTCAACCACAACAACGTAATCATTTATAGGAAGGACAGATTCGACCTTCTCGAAAGCGGAGTATTTTGGTTTTCGGACACGCCCGAGAAGGAATCCCGCGGTTGGGGTGCGGCGTATCCCCGCAACTGCAACTGGGGGAAATTCTTGGACAAAAAGACGGGAAAAACTTTCCACTTTTTCAATATGCACTTCCACCACATAGGAGAGAATATCCGCTTGGAGTCGGCGAAATTGCTTGTAAAAAAGATAAGGGAAATAGCGGGAGACGGCACGTTCTTTGCGATGGGAGATTTAAACTCCAATCCGACGACGCAAGCCATTGGCGTGATACAGGCTTCGGGATATATGCACGATGCTCGTAAAATTTCCAAGACTCCGTTTTACGGACCAAAATTTACCGACAATTATTGGTACACAGGGAAGGGAACGGATTGGACGAATTGGATAGATTGGATTTTCGTTTCGGGAGATGTAAATGTATTGAAGTTTGGAGTTCTTGCCGACAACCAGAACGGCGTATGGCTTTCGGATCACTTTCCTTTGTTGATAAAAGCGAAAATAGGCAACTAACGCTTTCGGTTTCGGGGAAAAACTTCGCGCGGTATATTCGGCGCGAAGTTTTTTTGCGCCCGCCCGCCGCGCCTCATTCGATTGACATAATGGAATTTTTCGGGTTTGCTTGCCTTTATGATCATATCGAAAGCCCTGAAACTGCCCGCAATTCTTTTCGCCGCCGCGCAAATTTTCTGCGCGTGCTCAAAGGAGACGCCGCCCCCGATTTACGATGCCCCGCTTTTCGAATCGCAGGCAGACTTCAGGGAAAAGCGCACGCTCGATTTTGTCTGCGCAAAGAATTTCTCCGCAGTCGGCGCGGCTCTCCACAAGCATTACGTCCACCCTCGCCCGCGACGACAGAATAACGTTCTTCGACAGACTCCTCGAAGAAACCCGCAAACGCGGGATAAAATACGACTGCGCGGGAGCGCACATCTACCGCGGTGCGCCAGAATATCCGCGCCCCACCCTTGACGAAAACTACGAAAGCCTCTTTGCCGTCTTCAAAAAACACGGCTACGAAAACATCGACGTCTACTCGCCGGAGGGCATGCACTGGCTGCCCGTACACTGCTACGACGTGCCGTTTATAACCGATTTGGAGCGGCGGGCAAAACCCCTGCGCGGCGTGCTTCCGTACACCTACGACATCGGGCACGGCGAAAGGCTTGCGACCGCCCTGCGCGCGCGGACTTGGCTTGTGGGCTTGAAGTACGCGAACATAAAATCGATGAACGCCTCCAACTACGGGGTGTCGCAGATGGACGCGACGCTTTCGCCCTACGCGTACCACATTGTGCCGAACACGCTCGGCAATCTTCTGGGAGAGTCGGATTTTCTCTTCGAATTGAAGGTCTTTGCCGACACGCGCTGTTTTGTATTCGACGACGGCGCGGGCAAGGCGGTTGCCGCAATCTGGGCGTGCAAAAAGGAGTTCGACAGGGGAACAATGCGCCCGCCCGAAATGTCGTTTGCCGCGCCGCGCGGAACGGAGCTTTTCGACATCATGGGGCATGAAAGAAGCTTCGACAAAAACGCCGACGGCTCCGACCGGCTGCGGCTCTCGATTTTCCCCGTATTCCTGCGGGCGGCAAGCGCGGGCGAACTGGCGGCGGCGTTGAAGTCGGCAAAGTGGAAATCGAACGCGCCGATTTTGCCGAAGGTAAAGTTTGCGCCGGTTTCGGCGGGCAAATTTTCGGTCTCGGCGGGCAACCCCTACACCGCCGAAATGCGCGGGAAAATCGGGCTTCGCGGCGATTCCCAAAACTTTGCGATTGCCGAAAACGACTCGCGGAAATTCGTCTTTTCCGCGCCCGCAAAAATAACCGATACCGCGATAAAAAAGTTCGCCGAAAAAATTTCGCTCTCGCTCGCCTCGCCCGTAAAGCGCGACTTCACCTACCCAAAAAGCTTCCGCGCGCTCCTCGTAAAAAACACGCGCGAAGACTTCGGCGAAATCGGCAAAAACTGGGACAAATGGGAGGGCGTTCCGCCGATAAGCCTCGACAACATAAGACGCTCGGAAAAGCTGTGGAGCAGGGGAATCAACCCGACGGCGGAGCAGTTTTCAGCGCGCTACAAAATTCTGCGCGACGCCGACAAACTGCGGATTGCAGTCTTTGTGCGCGACGACAAATTCCTCGAAGCAGACGGCGACTCCGCCGACGCGGGAGCGCGCGCCGACGCCGTCGAGATTATTTTCGATACCCTTGCCGACGCCGCCGACACGCCCGAAGAGCGGCGGCTCGGCGCGGACGACTGGCACTTCAAAATCTGGAAGACGAAAGGCTCGGACGAAGCGAAAGTTTACAGGCTGTCCGTGCCCGACGTGCAGCTTACGCTCGGCATTCTCGGCGCGAAAGTGCACACGTTCGCCGACGACGTCAGGGGCGCGTTCAGGAAGACGGACGGCGGATACATGCTCGAACTCGAATTCGAAGCCACCGCAATGCTTCCGCAAAAGCTCGCCGCCAACGCCGTAATGGGAATAGGCGTAATCGTGGACGACTTCGACAACCCCGACTCTCCCGAAGCCGACGCGCGGCTTACAAATTCCGCGGCGAAAGCGAAAATAGAATCCACGCCGTCGGAATTTCCGCTCGCGGTTTTCGAATAAATTTGCCGCAAAAAAAACGCGCCGTATTTTTAAATTTGCGGCGCGTTTTTTTCGGACGTCGGCGGACTTAGTTTCCTACGGCCGCTATTTCGAAAAGCGTAGTCGCGCCGTGCGGAAGCCCTGAAGTGTCTATTTCGAGCTTCAAGACTCCGTTTGCGGATTTCGCGGGAATCGGCGCGCGCCTTGCGCCGTCGAGCGAAAGCGGATAGACGGCGTATTTCGCGGTCGGGTCGAGTTTCAGCTCGGCTTTGAGCGTTCCCGTTTTCAGGAGAATCGGGGCTTTGCCGGAGTCGAGCATGCGCAGAAAATCGAACGAGGTTTTCATGTCCGTGTTCGCCTCGGCGGTCGCGTAGATTAGGACAATGCGGCGGCTTTTGCCCAAATCGAGACCGTCGAGCGACGCCGCCGCGACCGCCGCGGGAACGGACGACGACAGCACTTTCAAATTTCCCAAGTCCGCGCCGACGCCGCTTTCGGAAACGAGCAGCTGCGATTTCGGCGTCGAAATTTTCAGGCTTTTTTCGGGAACGTTCATCGTGATTTCGCCCGTGTCGGTCTGGAAAATTCCGCGCGAAATGTCGGTGGAATTGCCATCGGGCAGGATTTTATTTTCGCGCATTTTTGCGACGAATCCGCGCAGGTCGAAGCCGCCGCCGTCGGCGTTCGGCACTACGTCCTGAAACCACGCCTCCATGATTGTGTCGGAGCTGCCAATCGGCGGCATGCGCATGTCGGCGGGCTTGGGCGCAAGGCTCTTCAACGAGTCGGGACGCGCCCCGCCGCAGTCAACGGCAAAACCCGTGAGCAGCGCAACTTTCATCTGCTCGCTGTTGACCGCCTTTTGCGACTCTATCGGATTCTTTTCGAAATACTCGCCCGCCATAACCATGTCCACGCGCGACTTAGCCCGCGCGACGTCGCCGCGCACGAAGAAGCACGCAGAGAGCAGTTCCGACGCCCTCACAATCGGCGAGCGGCAGATTCTGAACGGGTTGAGCTTCAAATGCGGCGGCAGCAGCCCGTTCACGTCGGACGGAACAATGTCCTCGTGGATTGTAAGCATCGACATGTTCTGGAACGCGGCGTACGGCGCGAACGTGCCCAAAACCTCGTATCTTCGCATGTTCCACCAGCAGTGGTTGAATTCGGTAATGCCTATCGGCCTGTCGGCGAAGCGGCGCGAGAGCACGGAGCCGAGGTTCGGGAAGGCGTCGCCTATGCAGCTGTTCTGGCGCGTCGCGGCGTCCTTTGTGTTAAGCCCCGTGGGGTGCGCGAAGTATGTGTTGGAAATTATGGACTCGAACATTTCGCCGCGCGGGACATTCTGCGCGGGCGACGACGCCACGTTCTCGCTCGCGATTATCCCCTTGTAGCCGGTTTCGCGGACGGTTTTGTTGCAGAATTTGAGGAAGCGCGTTTTGCGGTCGAGCGCGAACTCCTGCCAGTCGGGATTTTTCACGAACGGCTCGCCGACTTCGGAAAAATCGGCGTAGTCGAACGTGCCGCTGTTGTACACAAAGCCCTTTCTGTTCCACGATTCGTTGAGCTTTTCGACCGTGCCGTATTTTTTTTCGAGCCACTTGCGCCACTTCGAAAGCACGAGTTTTTGCGTGCGCGGCGTGCCGCGTTTCAGGCGCGAAAGCACGATGGAAAGCTCGTTGAAATGCTCAACCTGCAAGAACATCGGGTCGTCCTTCCACGCGAGATTCGTGTACGGGTTGAAGTGGTTGAGCTGAAGCTCGGCGACATTCCGCCACGCCCGCCACGCGGTCTTGTCGCCGAAGAGACAGCGCAGCTTGGAATCGTCGCGCATTTCGCCCATTTTGAAGCCCCTCTCGCCCAACTCCTGCCAAGTGATTACAAGGTGGACATACACGCCGTTTTTTTTCAGCTCCGAAAAAAAGCAGTCGAGGCAGTCCATCGCGGTTTTGAAATTTTTGCGCTCCGAGTGGCTCTTGAACTGTTCGAACTCCATGCGCACGCAGTTGTAGCCCGCCCGCCTGATTTGCGCGGCGTAGCTTTTGAGCGAACGCTTGCGGGCGTCGATGTCGGCTATTCTGAAAAACGGCGCAAGCGACATCGTGAAGCTCTTGAAACGCGCGTCGCGTTCGGGCGTTTTTTCGAACGCCATCGTGCCGCGCGGCGAGACGATAACCCTGCCGAACGCCCCCGCCTCGGCGTCGGGGAAAAACCGCGAGAGGTCGAGCGCGGAGTTTTCGAGCACCGACATTTTCGCGGGAATGTCCGCCGCCGCCCACTTGTCGGGCGCGGGCTTCCAGACTTCAAAAGTCGGAACGTCGGTGTCGGAAAGCGTGGCGGCTGCTATCGACCAGTCGCCGTCCGCCCAAGTGTTGAAAGTTATCTCCTCGACGTCGGTAAGCCCGCCCGTCTCGAAGCGCGACAAATACCAAACGTCCCTTTTGTTTTCGGCGTCGCCGAAGAACACCGCCTTTGCGTTGTGCGCGGGCGCGTAGGCGTTTTTGCGCCCGCAGTCCCTGTCGATTTTCACGAAGCGCTTGACGGGCTTGTTCCCCGTGGTCTTCACAATGACCGACGCAATGTAGGCGTCGGGCTTCGACGCCGAATTGTCCATGCGGTGGAGGAGGTAGAGATACCGCCCCGCCCTGTTTTCGCCGCCCACCGAAATCTTGGCGGGCTTGCCGTTTTTCGGCGGAAAGCGCAGGGTTTTCACCGCGCCGTCCGAACCAGCGAGCCAGAAATTGATTCCGTCGAAAGCGACTGCGCCCGCCTTAGGAAAGGAGTTCTCGGAGGAATTTGCGGCTGCGGAAATGTCGATAAAAGCGTCCTCGATTTCGGGAAGCTCTCCCGCGGGGCGCGTCATGACGGAAATTTCGCAGGGCCTTCCCCTTTCCACTTTCAGCGTCGCGCATGTATAGGTGCGCGACCACGCCCGCAGGCACGCCCCGCCCGACGCCGCGCGGTTCGAGCCGAACACGATTTTCGGCGCGGAGTTCGCGAACGAAAAGCCCGCAAAGCCATTTTCGAAGCCGCCGTTGGGGTGCGGGGCACCGTCGATTTTCAGGTCGTCGTAGTACGAGGCAAGCTTGCGGACGGAAGCTCCGCGCCGCTTTTCGACGCCCGAAAGCGAAAGGCGCACGACGCCCGACTCCGACGGCACGAACGAAAACTTCATCTCCTCCCATGCGGACGGGTCGGAGTTGAAGTGCATGGCAAACAGCACATGGCTTGTCTTGCCGCCCGCGCCTTTCGACTTGTACTCCCTGACGGTTGCCGATTCCGCATCGCCGCGCAAAAGCGGGAAATCGGCGGCGACGGCAATTCTCGCGCCGCAGTCTCGCAGCGAGTCGCGCTCCGCCGCAAACGCCGCGCCGCAATGCGCTAAGGCGCAAAAAACCGCGAACGCCGAAATTATTTTCGGACACAAAACGCTATTTTTGAACATATTTTATTCCGAAACGATTTCAAAGAAAGTCGGCGCGCCGTTTGCAAACGCTCCGTTGTCGATGTCGAGCTTGAGAGCGCCGCCCGAAAATTCGGCGGACACTTTGCCGCGGCGTTCGCCGTTGAGCGCGAGCGCGTAGACGGAAAACTTTTTGGAGGGGTCGAGCTTCAGCTCGGCGCAAACCCTGCCGCGGCGCACCGCCACGGGCCCGCGCCCCTCGTTCAGCGAAAGAATGCCGTCGAGGCTCGTGATTGCGTCGATGTTGTTTTCCTGAGTGGCGTACACAAACACAAGGCGCGAGCTTTTGCCGATTTCCGCTCCGTCGAGCGACGCAAGCCCGACGCTCGCGGGAACTGTCGTCGATAGCAGCCGCAACGCGCCCGCAGTCGCCGCCGTGTTTCCGTGAACGGTTATCGCGCAAGACTTGTCGGTTGCAACTTTCATGCTTCCGCGCTTGGCGTCCATTGTGATTTGCCGCGTGTCGGTCTGGTAGACGCCCGCGGCGGGGTCGCTCTCGTTGTCGGGCGAAAGCATGCCGCGGCGTTTCGCCTCGGCGACGAATTTGGAGAGGTCGAAGCTTCCGTCGCCCGACTCCACAACGCGCTGCGCCCAGCCCTCGGTTACGATTTCCGCCGCGCCTTCGGGAAGAATCTGCATGTCGGCGGGTTTGGGGTTAGAGCTTTTTAGATTCGCGGGAACGGGCGCGTCTGACTTCACAGCAAAGCCCACAATCAGCGGTATGTGCCCCTGCCCGCCGCCGACCGAACTCAACGCGCGATCCTCCTTTTCGACAAAGTTTTTGCCAATCAGCATGTCCACCCTGTGCTCGGAGGGCTTCACGTCGCCTCGCATGAAGAAGCACTGGTTGAACAGCTCCGCCGCGCGAATCGCGGGCGAATCGGCGACGTTGAACGGCGACAGCCTCGACTTCCAGCCACCGCGCCACGGAACCGCGTTCGCGTGGATTATAAGCGTCGAAAAATTCTGGAACGCCGAATACGGCGCGAAGACCGACATCATCTCGAAGCGGTGCTTGTTCCAATAACAGTGGTTGTACTCGGTAACCGAAAGCGGGCGGTCGGCGTGCTTGGAAAGCGCAATCGCCCGCCAGTAGCCCGCGGAACGCGCTATCGACGACTCCTGATTGCAGGTGTGGTCGGCGTCTGGCGTGTACAGTCCGCCGGGGTGCTCGTAGTACGAGTTCACTATGACGTTTTCGGAAAACCCGCCGCGCGCCCAAGAGTCGTACACGGCGCGGCCCAAGTTGCGCTGCGAAACTATGCCCTTGTAGCCCGTGCCGCGCACGACCATTTTGCAGAAGTCGGCGAACTCCGACTCCGCCTCGCGGCAGAAACGCCCCCAGTCCGCGCCCGCCGTCAGGCACTGCGCGTCGGCAAACGACTTCAACGGATAGCCGCCGCGCTTCGCCCACGCCTTCCCGCGCCACGCGTCGTTGAGCTTGCCGACCGTGCCGTAGCGTTTTTCAAGCCACACGCGCCAGCGGTCGGTCAATAGCTTTTGCGTCGCGGGCGAAAATTCGTCGAACTTGTTGTGGCAAATCGAAAGCTCGTTGTAGTACTCGAAAAGCTGGAAAACGGGGTCGTCCTTCCACGCGAGATTCGTGTACGGATTGACGTGGTTGAGCTGCTCTTCGGCGGTCTCGCGCCACATTGCGCGGGCTTCGGGCTCGCCGAAAATAGCGCGGATTTTAACGTCGTTGCGCTGCGGGAACGAGTAGTTTTTCGTGCCGATGTCGTACCACGCGAGCGGCAGGTGTATGTAGACCCCGTTGCGTTTCAGCTCGCGGATAAGATAGTCGATTTCGTCGTAGCGGTAGGCGCGTTCGGCTCGCTTTGTGTCCGATTTCAGATAGTCGAAGTTTATGCGCAGAAGATTGTAGCCGTTTTTTCTGATTTGCGCGGCGTACTTGCGCATATTGTCGCGGGCGGTCTCAAAGTCGTACTTCAAAACGAGAGAATGCGGATAAAACGTGTAGCCCTTGAACCTGACGTCGGCGTCGGGATGTTTTTCGAACGCCATCGTGCCGCGCGGCGAAATAATGACCCTGCCGAAAACCCCCGCCTCGGCGTCGGGGAGGAACGACGAGAGGTCGAGAGCACTGCCCGCCCTGACGGGGTGGTCTTCGGGAATGTCGGCAAGCACCCAGTCGGGATTTCCCTTCGGTGTGGTCGTCTCGCAGGGGTCAACTTTTTTGTCCGAAATTGTCGCCGCAACGACAATCCACGGCGCGTTTCCGTACGCCGAAAAAGACACTTTCTCGACGCGCCTGTTGGCGTCGAGCGGAAAGCGGCTCATGTAAAGCGCGCCGCCGTCGGAAGGAAACGCGATTCTTCCGTTGCGGAGAGTCCGATTCGCCGCGCGGTACGCGTCCGCATCTATTCCGTAGCGCATTCTGAAGCCTTTTTTCACGCCGTCGGCATACTCGATGTTAAGCGCGCCGAAAGACCAGCCTTTCTGCATTCTGTCGGGATTCGCCAGCGCGTGCACAACGTAAATATACCGCCCCGACCGCGAAATTCCGCCTGTCTTGACCGATGCCGGCGCGAAGGGAGCAGCCGACGACTTCAACGCAACGACGAGCTTGCCGGAGTTCGCCGCGGAATTTGCAATGTCGAATTTTATGCCGCAAACTTCCGAAACGCCCGCACTGCCGGAAAGCTTTTCAAGAAACGCGCCGAGCATCGCGCCCTTCGGCAGCTTGCGCATTTGCGCGAAGTCGGAAGGCGAAGCGTTGGCGGATTTTTTGAGGTCGAGGGGGAAGTCGGTCTCCAAATCCGACGGCTTCGCGCCGAGAACGTCGAACGCAAGCTCGAATACCTTGCCGCCTTCGAGCGAAACAGTCCGCCGAACCGCGCCGAACGAACTCGCCCGCGCCGCAAACACGCCATGCGCCGCGCCCGCAGCCCGCGGATACGCGCCGATCTTCGCCGGGAAATTCCCGCCCGACTCAACGCTCCACGAGTCGTTTCCCTTTTCGAAATCGCCGTTGTAAAGCGGGACCGAATCTATCGAAACGTTGTCAAAAAAGGCGGCGTTTCTGGGACGCCCCGACGGCGATTTTTCGCCGTCGCCGCCGAACGACAGCACAGACTTGCAGTCGGCGGGAACTTTCAGCTTGACCGCAACCCTGCGCCATTCGCCGTCGGACACGGGGGCGTAAATGCGCACGGAGTTTTTGCGCGCCGCCTCCGCGCCCCAAGTGCGGTGAAGCACGCGGACGTCTTTCGGGGCTTCGATAATTTCAATCGGAACGTCTCCGCCGAGGACGGCATACGCCGAATTTTGCGCGCCGCCGAGCTTGCCCGCCGAGAGGAACGCAAAGAGGATAGCAAACGACATGAATTTCATATATAGATTAAATAAATGCGGTTGAATTAGTTGCCCTATAATTGAAAACAGACGCGAAATAGTCAATAGGATAAGAAGCCCCCCCGGAGATAAAAACGCCTAAAAACAAAACCGCAAAAAGGAATTGACAAATAAATAGAAAAGCATTCTATGTAGAACTTTAAAAATTACGGTGGCAGTAGCTCAGTTGGTTAGAGCATCGGATTGTGGTTCCGAGGGTCGCGCGTTCAAGTCGCGTTTGCCACCCCATTTTGAAAAGAAGCGCGGAAACGGCGTCGATTAAGACAACATTCCCGCGCTTTTTTTTGTGCCCACTTCACCCCCGCCACAACCCCGCATTTACAAAGCTCCCACGCCCGATCCCCTCAAATTGCCGATTCTCAAGTCGGAGTTCAATTCGTAGAAACCGCCCGCATTTAGGACACACAAAAGTTGCAAAATCCGTAAAATTCTCGAAAAGTCTCAATAGAATCTTACATCGGGCAACAGTTCTTGTCTTAAATGCAACCCCCAAACGGTATATCCACAAAATCCGAATTCCTTTTTTCATATTTCGGAGAAAAGCAATTCCGACTGTTCGGACGGAGGCAATTGCATAAGATTCATAATCTTGGAAACCCTGAAACGCGAAATTCCGGTAATGCGGGAAATATGCGAATAGTCCTCGACCTCCCCTTTGGCAAGCCAGTCGTCGAAAACGATGGCAAACGCCATAAGCTCGGCCTTTCGGGTCGGTCTGGGTTTTTTCGGAAGTGGTTCGGGTCTTTCGCCGCGGACGATTTCGTTCCGCCCGTGCCGCCCCGATTTAATGTATATTTTGCTTCTGATTTCCATTTTTCGCCGTTTCGATGTCTATTCCGTTTTTCCTGTAAAAAACCGATATTTCGCCCTTTTCACCGAAATACACGACTTTTTCGACAAGCAGCCCCAAAAGTTCGTACTTATCCTTGAAGTTCAGATTCGCCCATATTCCGTCGAAATTCCCGAATATTCGCTTCAACTCCGCTTCCGACTTCGAACATTTTTTCCCGAGCATTTCGGTTCGTTTCCGGCAGATTTCCAATGCCTCAGAATGCCGGATTTCCTCCCTCCGTAAATCGTACCAGAGGAAACAAGTTCAATGCCCTTGTATAGCTTGAAATTCCTGCCGTCGACGGTTAGCGCGATTCTGTCGCCGTATTCTATCGCCTTTGAAATCGCCGCCGTTTTCTCGACAGTTTCAATTCCGCCGCTTTCGCTTTCCTGATAGATGTAGCCGAGTTTTAGCGTCCTGCCGTCTGCGGAAATTTCGGGCGTGAACATTCCGCTATCTGCGTATGAAACGGCGTAGAGTTGCGTGTAATAGGCGGTAGGTTCGGGCAGGTAGATTGTAAGGAATGTCGAGCAATTTCCAGCCACGAAGTCGTCGCCGAGCGTTGCGCCGTATTCCGAGGGAACTGACAATCAGGTGTCAGACCAGATTCCGCACTTCATATATTTGAACAGGTCGCGCTTCTGCGGAACGTCGAGATTTGCGCGGGCTACGGACTTGTCGGCAACGTCTGCAAGATTGGAAGCCTTTTTGAGGTTCTTTGCCTCCTGCGCGTCGATTTGCGATTTGTTGTAAACTTCGCCTTTTGCATAGACATCGAGGTTCTTCCATGAAGCCGACTTGTCCGCCAAATCCGAAAGATTGGCGGATTTTTTCGAGAACACGGTGTCGGTGTAAACTTTGTCGTAGAACTGCTCCTGAAGTTCGACGGCGGGCGCGTTTTCGATGAGGTCGTTTTTTACGCGGCAGGCGGTCTGCAAAATCGTAACGATTCTGCCCGCCGTGTCGGAATATTCCACCTCCAAGAATGCGGTGATATATTCGCTCTCCTGAACGGCGTTTTCGATTGCCGTTGTGTTTAGAGGCAACAATACTTCCGCACCGCCGTTCGGATTCAACGCGTAGCCTGCCGCGTAGGTGAGGGATTTCGGATAGCCTTTGAAACGCGCAATCGCAACCCGAAGGAAGTCCGTGCCGACAACAAGCGGCTTTACTTCGTAGAGCGATTCTCCGCCCTTTTGCAAAAGGAAGATTTCGAGCGGCTCGTTGTCGCCCTGCATAAATACGGGCGCGGACACGCTCCTGTCGGAAGTCAAACTCTGGACAAGCTTCTTGTTCTCAACGTCAATAAAAAGAGTCATACAAGAAGCGAGCTTGTCAAATTATCAGTTGATATTTACAGCGTATTGGGATCCCCACTTTTTTAAACATTTTAGACATCATACGGCGACTTGATTTATATTCGGCAACCTTTCAATGCCGTATTGATTTCGTCTAAGGAAAATTATTTGTCGAGAATTTGATTGGCCAATTTGGGAATTTCGGAATCGGCGATCGAGGACATAGGATAAATGTCTTTCGCCTTCAGATATGCGAGTAAAGCGGTCCATTTATCGCCGGACTCAAGCGCTTCCTCCGCCTTTGCCATCGCGGCCGCGAATGCCGAAACCCTTATTGTAAGGTCGGCGCGTATGCGGTTTAGTTCGCTGTCTTCGGGAAATTGTCTATGCGCCTTTTCTACGATTTCCCACGCCGCAAAATTGTTCTTGAGTCGGGAAAGTTCCTTCGCCTGCCCGATCGAAGTTTCAATAATTTCCATGCGTTTCATTATTTCGAGAAATGTTTTGTTTCTACTGGAATCCGTAGCCAAGGCGGCCGCAAAACGGAATCTGTCGTTGAAAATTCCGCGGAAATCCTTTTGGGCATAAAGCCTGTCAAAATCGGTCACGGCGACATCCTTTAAATCGACCTTTCCTATCATCGTTTTCAGAAATTCCTGAATCTTGGGATTCGTAGGCCAAAAATTGACGGCGTCCTGCAGCGCGGTTTCGACCGCAGGCTGGTTTCGCGTCTGCGCGGCGACAAGCGCTTTTTGCAACGCCAAATCGCTGAGTTGCCTCGACGTCTGGATAAACGCCTCTATTTGCCCCGAATCAAAGTCCTTCACATAACTTTGTATTTCTTTCAATATCTCCTCCGCGCGCTCGACGTGTTTCACTTTTACGGCGTTTATGAGCTTGTCGGTATCGCGAAGGTAGCGCATAATTTCGCGTTTTGAATCCATCGGGAATGTCTTTACGGACGCGAGATTTTCGCCCAGAAAAAACGCCTCGAGCATTCGTTGCGTCGCGGAATGTATTTCGCCCCTCGATATCAGGTATTCGGCGGCTTTCACGGCATTGTCCGTATCGTTTATCGCCTCTTTGCAAAGCGCATCTATCGTCGAGGTCGTAAGTTTTATGTCGACACCTCCGAAAACCTGCCCCTTCAAGGAGTCTATGCCTTCTATTTTCCCGTCTTCGGCCGCAAACAAATAACGGTAAAAATCGTTTGCTATCATTGCGTGGTAATATCTGCGCTGGAGGAAAAACTGCACAATCAGACTTTGAAAATCCAGTTTTTGATTTACGCGCGAAGCGGCCTCGTAGGATTTATTCTCCCGAAGTTTCGCCTCGGTTTCCTGCAGACGCTTTTTGATCGGGTCAAGTTCGTAGTCGCGTGTCGGCGGCGGCGTGGCGTCCTTGCCGCGCATCATTTGTATGAATTCCTGACGATCCATGCTTGCAATATTGCGCATTCCCGACTCCTTCCTGGCTCTGTCCTTTTCCAACGCCTCGTTTTGAATCGCCAATTTCTCGATTTTGCGGGTTGTCTGCCAGAAATTCACCACCTTGTCCGCTATCGTTCTACAAAGCTGGTCGTCCATCGGATAATCTTCTGCTTTGAAAAGCAAGCGCCACGCGTCGAGCGTTCTTTCGGAATCGCTGCCTCCGCCCTTCCCCGCCAACCGTTGGCTTATGTCGACGAGAAGCTGGTTGTAGGACAGGTCCTCCCTTGACGTTGACGGAGGGGAATTGAGATATTTTTCGAACCGTGCACGAACAAGTTTCTGTTGGACATCGTCGATTTTCTTTCCGGACATATCGACAAGGTTGTTTTGATTGCCGAGAACGGACAACAATGCATTGTTGTCGACTTGCGTCAGTCCGCCGAGGTTCAGCGGCAATGCCCCCGGACTTTGCGTCTCCTGCGAATGCGCATTGTGCGGAGTCGCTCCGGAAGAGGCGGGAGAGGAGCTCGGAGATTGAACTTCGTTCGATGCGGAATTTATCGGCGGTGTTTGAGGCGAAACCTTTGGAAGTTCCTGCGCAAGCGACACAGAAGCCGAGAAAAGCAGAAGATACACCGTGATTTTATCCATGATTAAAGCTTTCTAAAATTTGTCATCACCAATTTTCCGTCTCCGTCTATGCGTACCCGGAAATCGTATCGTTGCCCGACGTTCGGATTGAACCCCTTTACTTCGGCGGGAACAAACAGGGGCATGCTATTATTCGAAAATGTCTTTAATAAAATTATCCTGCCCCTGCCTTCGGAATAGGCAAGCTGGCTGTCTACCGAAGCCGTAAGCGCATATTCATTTCCGGAAAACGATTTCGGATACCCGGTGTATGCCTCAATGGGCAGACTTGTCCTGTCGCCGTTTTTTGAAGATTTTGATTTTACCGAGTATATTAACCCGCCGGCAATGAACACCGAAACAAGGGGGATCAATACCGCAACTACAATCGGACGCCTGTCTTTCATAAACATCGGTTAATTTAAATTTCTATTGGGATTTATCAAGAATATAATGCCGCATAATCCGAGCAAAACAATATCGCGTACGATTATTCCGAGATATCCGCCGGTCGAATCCTCCCCGCCGAAACAACCGCACGATATGTTCAAGCCGCGAAGCCATGACAAAAGTAGCGCAGCTATAAAGGCCGAAAGCATAAGGCAAATTATGTATGCGGAAGCCTTAAATACGGCTTTCGACAAAAGCGCAACGGCGCAAATAAGCTCCAGCGCCGGCAGGAAATATGCGACCGCATACGCCAAATATTTCGGCAAAATTTGATAGTTCATTACCGCGATATAGAATTCGTCCGGACGCAGAATTTTCGAAACGGCGGCGTAGGCAAAAACTCCGGCCAAAATCACGCGTGCACTACACAATACTATTTGTTTGTATTTTTCCATTTTGTCCAATCGTCTTTGAGCACAAACACATTTTCTATTTGGCATTCGTGCCGCAGTTTGTCGGCAATTGCCCTGCTGGAATTACACCGTCCGAAATCGCAATATACGCGAACCGTCGCATCGGGGGTCCAAATATCCAGAAATTTTCCGAGTTGGGCATCAAACTTTTCTTCGGAAAGATTTACCGCGTTTTCGACATGCCCCTTCTTGAAATCCTGCGACTTGCGCGCATCGACGATGACGAGATTTTTAGGCAGACGGTTTATTTGCGAAAGCGTAATCTCGTCCGAGTTTAGCGACAAATCCGGCGCGTTCGGATTTAGCCAAAAGTTTGCGATAGCAAGTAATCCACTTGCAGATAGGACAAATATGATATGTTTTATATTCACAATTTCTATTCTATAATATTTCCCCAAGCAGTGGCTATAGACTTTGTAGGAAGAGCGACCATATATTTACGGGCTGAAACGTGTTTAACTGCATTCTCAATCGGATATGCAACATTATTCAAATAATCCCCTACATATATCGGATGACGCATTAAATAAAATTTATCCACAGGCGGAGTTTTCCAATTCGGGTTTGTGGGATCTGGTATAAATGTTATCATATATTTGAAAAACTCCAAAGATAGAGCGTTAATTTGGGCATTTGTTGCGTGCCCTAAATTTTCTCCAGCTTTAAAAATCACAGAATAACCCATATCAATCATATTTTTATAAAAACGAGTCGCAGCCTTATATCCGTATTCAAGCTCGCCCGTAGTTACCAACCAAACCATATTTTTTGCGTTTGAAGTTGGAACATCGTAACTCGAGTTTACATGGATATGTATCCCCGAGAAATACTGGGGCCGCCGCAGAGCTATTCGGTGCGCGATTTGTCCCCCTCCACTAAACCCGTAAATAAGCGCCGAATCTTTTGGCAGATTGTATTTGAACAACACCCGTTTATAGCCTCGTTCCCATTCAAGCAATCGATTTTCAAAAATCGCATTATAACGCTGAACTTGAGTCTTGTTCATTTCGTCAACACTACTTGAAATTTCGTACCCTCCAAAATTAGACCAAGTCAGAAGCGCCAGATTATTTTCGTCGGCAAACTGTATAATATGCTTAAAGGAACTACTTTCATATGTTGCGATTTTATCTTTTAAATCGGCGGCAGTTTTCATCCATGTACAAATACAAATAACTCCTCGAACACTCGGTATTTTGCTTTTACGCGAGAGCATTTCATTCTCTCGCGTCCAAGTCTTAGGCATTCTTAGAACGTACACGATTTCATCGAGTTTATTCCTTTTGGACGGATCAGCTTTTGCTTGTTGGGTATTTTTATCCGTAGAAAACGAATACAAAAATATTCTGTCTTTTTCTTGAAGAGATATCTGCCCGTATGAATTTACTATCATGAAAATCCCCAAGATGAACAATTTTAATATTTTCACGGCCTTTGGATCTCCTTCCATTGCTCTAAAAGCTTAAAATTACGGAATTGGCATTTTAACGCTATATTAGAATCCCGAGCGTCATATATAATATTTTTTGTTGATATATCAGCTAAAATATCATCCTGAGGATTTATTCTATTGTGCCATATTCCCAGCTCTTCAATGAAGAAACTACGCACAAATTCTTCCAATTTTGGATTTCTAACATGCCCAGTGTTTGGAACCGAAATCCAAATCCATGGACGATTTTCCATCCTACCCTTATAATAAAAAGAGAAACTAGGTTGCCAACGAAGCCCGTCCTGATCGCCGCAGGCGACTATTCCACGAGCTTTTGTTAGTTTTCTGCCGTCTTGGGGATAATCCCAAAATTGCGCCGAATAAGCGCACCACGCGATAATTCTGTCCGGACACCAATCAACAAATCGACTAACAAATTGCGCCCCACCAGAAAATCCGTATAATATAATCGGCAAATCTTTTCCGTAAACTTTGCGTATCGAATCCAAAAGGGCTTGCCCCGAACCTGAATTCGGATAATAATACCACTCATTCTGCCCGGAATCTGTTTCATTTACGAGGGTTTTGTAGCTTAGCGCGATCATGCCCAAATTATTTTTTTTTGCGAAATCCGTCCAGCATTGTTCCTCCAAAAAGAAATTTCCTTCCGCATTTATACCCGGAGCAAGTACAAGAACCGCAGTCTCATATCCGCGAACCGGCAAGCTGGAAATATTGTATGTATTTTCGCCAAATACAACAACTTGCGCAAGAAAGATTGCGACAATTAAATGCACCATTTCCTTTAGCATAGTTTATATCCATAAATATCTATTATTTTATTTCAAGAAAAATCTTGACTTTTTTAAATAAGTAAATTTTTTTAAGAAAATATCAAACGATAAATGAGAAGCTATTTGAAAATTTCATCGTTTGTAAGCCAAATACTTTTGGCTTGCGCGCCTTACGCATATTCTGAAAATCTAAGTATTGGATTCTGTCAAATCGATTTTGACGAGTTAAAAGAATATATTGTTCTATCTGATACCATAATAATAGACGCCAGACCTTCGGTTTTTTACGAATTGGGACATATCCCAAATGCAAAAAACCTTCCGCTAATAGATTTTGAAGTTTCATTAAAAAAAATAAATAATGAATGCGATCTGAAAAAATATAAGCGCATAGTCGTGTATTGCACGGACTATGATTGCGACGACTCAACCAACCTTGGGCGAAAATTGTCAATTATTGGATTAGCCAATATCATGATTTACAAAGGCGGCTGGAAAGAGTGGAAGGAGCGGCAAAAATGAAAGCATTATACTTTGCAACATTTTTCATCTTTTCACACTTGTGGGTTATCGCATGCGGTGTTTCTTGGTCGCCTTCCAATGTGATAGCCTTTGACGGGATAAACGCAATGGGCGAAGTCGATATTACCGAGAGGCTTGGATATATTGACATCGACGGAGAAAATCAGATAGATTTATCGCTAAATTTTAACAGCAATAGAAAAACCGCCTCTAAAATATTCGGTTACGGTTGGTGGTTTGGGCTCACCGATTCATATATCGTGAAAGATACCCGGGATTCGTATAAATTTGTAATGCCGGATAACGACAATATTATTTTAAAGAGAAGCTACAAAAACAAGAAACTCTTTGAAACAAAGAGTAAGAATTGGATATTAGAGGAAATTCCGAACGGATTTTCGGTAACCGGAAGCTGTGGCGTGATATTTATTTTCAAAAGGAACTTTTTGGATCAGGTAAAATATTCAAACGGCACGACATTGTTTTTTAAGTACGAAGGCGGAAACCTCAAGCAGATAAATGCAAAGGGAACACCCATAGTATTGTTTAGATATGACAAGCGCGGGACAATATATATGGATTTCGCCAAAGAAAAGCGAACGATAAGATTTAAAGTATCGGAAGTATCCGGATACGGGAAACTGCTTGCCGAACAAGTAGATTTTCCCAATGCCAAGCGCATTAAAGAATATTCTTATAAATTCTCCAATAACGGAGTGAATGAGATATCGATAACGCAAAACGACGAGACGAAGAAATATTTTTGGGAAGCTAATAACGGATTAATCAAAAAAGAAGAATCCTATAAAAACAATCGTCTTGCGGACTCATACGAATATACAATTCCGAATAAAACCAATATTGATAAGTATAAATATCTAAAACGAAAATCGAGTTTCAACAAGAAAGAAGACATTTTTTATAGGAATGACAAAGGCGTTTCCGTAAACCAAAGAAACGGTGGAGATATTGTAAAAATTTACGAGAATATGAGCGCAAATTGCTACGGCAAGCCGCGCAAAATAGAGACAAAATATCCTGACGGAAGGATAGAGGAACAATTATTTTTGTACGATGACAAAGGTAGAATCATTCGCCAAATAAAGGACGGCAAAATTCTTTTCAATGTAAAACGCAACGACAATGAACACAGTATTACCTATTACGACGGTGACTGGAACCCCATCTGGAAGAGAGTTTTTGACGAACAAAACAGGGTAACTTCCTACGAAAAATCCGACGGCAGTAAGACTACTTTCAAATATTTAAAAAACGGCGAAATTGAAGCCACTTTAGTAAAAAACGGAAAATCGACAACAAGAATATTCAATGAAAATCTAACTATAATAAAATGAAAGGCTAAATATGAAAAAAATACCATTGTCAATTCTAACAGGAATGATGTTTGTTGGTTGTGTATTACTATGTTATGGAATCCATTCCACTAATATAGACAGAGAAAATCTTTTCGGAGGTGCCTTAACAAATTGCGGAACAGATCCGGCATCAACTGGTGATGCACATTGTAGTAGTTTTAACAATAACAACCTCCCAAAACCTCCATGCATAATAAATAGTCACGCTGGTAATAATTATACGGAATGTGCAACTTATAGCAATATGAAAACAACTCCAATTACAAAAAGAAGAACGGCAAATAAGGTATCGAATGGAAGTTGTGATTGTGTAAAATATACCTGTAAGAAATCTAATGGGGTAAACAAACCACCATATTGGGCAACAACAAATGTTTCAAAATCTTATATAAAATACAGCAAAGGCAGTGGTACTGCCGATTGCCCCGAAGATAAACCCGAACAACAAGAATAAATGCATAGGGCTTTCATTATGAATAGAATCATATGTAGTACAATATTTTTAATATTCCTGTCATCACGAATTTTTGCGGAAAGCAACATGATGGTTTTTAAAATATTGCAAAATGTTCCAGCATTTAATTCTGTATCATTACAATACTTAGAAGAAACTAATTATGCGGATTCCGCCGAGGAATATAATTATAGAGCCTATGGTGAAATTAAATACATCATGAATAATAGTTCTTTTTTCAGTTCAAAGTATTTATATGCGAAAAACGGCAATACATATATCTTTAACGAGAAAACAGAAACATCGTTCAATAATGGTATATATCGTTCGTTAACTATATATGGATCCGGACAAGAAATTCCGGAGAATTCAAAAAAAGAAGTAGAGTATGGTGCCTTAAAAGATATTAAGTTTGCAGATATTTCGCAGGGGTACATCAGAAATAGTCTGCATAAGTTGCCGGAAGTGACTCTAGCTTGGATGGATTACAATTACGCCACTGGATGTAGTGCGCTTTATAAAAATGTAATTGAAGAATGTAGAAATTTGAAACATGAAGTAAAAATCGAAGATGGAATAAGTTATCTATATTTTCCAGATTTAGGATATTATTTCAACTTACAAACCCTTAGGCTGGATCATATAGAAAGATATGGTGCATACACAGAATTTGGGAAAATGAAACTGGATAGGAGAATCAGCTTCTACGATTACGAAAGAATTGGCGCAATGTTTTTTCCCTTGAGAATAGTTGTAGAGTTTTTTGATGAAAACGAAAAGCTCAACCAAAAATCGGTATTTATAATAAATAAAAGTAGTATAATTTTTAACAAAGTCATTGATAAAACGCTCAATGTTGTATTTCCGAACGGTTGCCATCTGACAGACGAAATAAACTCAAAAAATTACATTGTAACTGATTTGATGTCAATAAAACGGAAAGAAGACATAATAAGTGAAATACTAGATGATAACATGACTAACGCCAGCGAACAAATCAAAGAACACAAAAAATGAAGTCACTGGAACTTTTCATATTTATATTCGGGATATGTATTGCATATTTCTCATATGCTAACAATATTAATGAGGGAGAACATACGAGATATATTGAAGTCAGAGAGATAACAAACCTCTGCGGTGTAAACTGTGTATATATCGTACAGAAAATCTATAATATTGGATTAAAATATTCTGACATATATAGAGCATTGATGCCTACATATACTTCAAAAGTGAGTATAGCAGATATAGAGAGGGTATTAAATGAACACAAAATAAAAAATCATACGCTAAAACTGCGTCCATCGCAATTATACGACAACCCATATTGTCTGTTTATAATGTACACGCTGCCTCCCAAGAATTCCGATATTGGACACTTTAGCGTTGCGCGTGTTATTGACGAAAACAGAGTGCAAATCATAGATGCGCCTCTCCCCCCAAAAATCTTAAAGAAATCAGATTGGACATCGAACGATAAAATCATATTTATCGCGGTCGGCGATAACTTCAAACCGCCCTCAAAGTTAACCCCGTTAAATATTATCGCCGTAATAATGATTTTGGGCGGAATATCGCTACTTGTATATAAGAAGTGTTCAACTTATAAAATTTCTAAATAAAATGAAAATTCACATAAAGCTCGCTCTCGGAATTTTCTTTACGGCAACTGTTTTGGCCTTTGTATATTTTTTCTATCTTCACAATAAACTCTATATCGATAGCTCGATAAAAAGCACAGAACGATTGCTGCCAAGAAATAATAACGGAAACATTAAGTTCACCAAAGAATTCAAACTTTCAAACTACGGATTTAATACTATAAAATTTAATATGATAACTGCATCATGCGGTTGTACAAAAGTTAATTGCCCAAAAGAAATCAAACCGTTTTCAAGCGTAAAGTTAGTCGCCGATGTTGAATATCCTGCATCAATCCTCAAGGGGAAATCGGTCGATATAATTATCGAAAGTTCCGCAAAAAATTCGCCATTGGCATTAAAGTTAATATCCGAGGTCGGAAATTATTATTCGTGTTCACCTAGCGCTATAAATCTCGGAAGATTCTACAAATCACAAAAAAAGAATTCGCAAATAATTGTAAATGTCTCTACTTCCGAAAAGCAAATTCCAAGCGTTGAGCTTGTTAATAATCCAGAAAATCTGAAATACAAAATTCGCGAGACAAACAAACGTTTTGTAAGATTCACAGACAATTCTGTTAGCAGATTTACGACTTTTTCTGTCGATATAGAAGCAAAAAACAGTTCCGATAAGGGCAATTTTAGCGAGAATTTAAACCTGTTAATACACGGCGAAAAAGATTACGAAATGACAATTCCCGTCTCGTGGGAAATACTTCCGGATTCTTCATTTATGCTTGATTCGTATTATTTCTCGCAAAAACAAGATAGTGTCGCAATCATTCTAAATTACGACAGCTCATCGAAGAAAATAAAAAATATTTCCATTTCAAATAATGATTTCAAGATTCTTGACAGAAAGAATTTCGACAACGGACTTGAACTATTTGTTAAGTACAACGGGAATCCGAACCAGAATTCGAGTTCCAGCCTTACCATTACTTTCGAGGATAGCAAAAGCACCGCAACAACTACTTTAAACTACATATTAAAATAAGCAAAATGTTTCGTCGTTTTTTTATCATTATAAGCGCCGCTTCTACATTGCAATTTCTATTTGCCGAGTTGGTCTTTGATAACATGGAAATAAATGACAAAATAAGAAGTGAAGCCAAAGAATATCCATTCACTTTTTGTTTCTCAAATAACTCGACCTCAGCTATTAAAATTCTCGATATTGCCTCTTCGTGCGATTGTACGAAATTACATTCAGATAAAAAGCAATACCAACCAAATGAAAACGGCAAGATTAACGGTATATTTACAATCGGAGAGAGAAAAGGTGCGCAGGAAAAGAGTTTTATTCTTACTACCGATGAAAAGAAAAATTCAAAATACGAGTTGAGTTTGCATCTTGTGATAGAAGCACCAGCAAACATATATCCAAAGGTGTTAATCTGGAATTTCGGAGAATCGTCTACAAAAGAACTTTCAATAAAAACATCAAAAAATTACAAACTTTCAAAAATTGACTTAGGAAGCAAATTGTTTGATGTTAAAAATCGCATATCTACAGCCGATTCGATAGAAATCACACCTTTAACTCATTGTCCTAGAGGCAAGCATGTTTTGAAATTATTTTTTCTACAAAATGAAACCAACCTCGAATATACAACCAATGTTTACCTAATTGTGAAGTAATTATCAGATGAATTATTACGGTTATATCATTGAACCATTGTCGGCCGGCAGAATGCTTTCATCTGCAACGCTCAACAGGCTTGATTGGTTCGGATTGGGAGCCGGCAGCATAAGCAAAACTGCGGCATTCATTGTTTTGCTCATGGTTGTTTCGTGGGCGATATGTTCGATAAGAAACAAATTTTCTTTTTGGATTGTACTTTTATCTAATTGTATTTTGGGCTATTTCTTGATCCAAACATATTCACGTGGGTCGTTGATATCCATTACCATTGCCATTGCAACTTTCCTAATCATTGCGCCAATAAAATTTTCAACATTAAAAGTTACAGCCAGTTGCATAGCAATACTAACTGGAGCAATCTATTCAAATTCAGTAAACTTTACGAATCGTATAGACAGCATGTTCCGCCTCGAAAGTTCCTCAGCCAATGTACGCTACGACCTATATACGGCAGGATTAAAAATGCTGACAGACGCGCCAAGTGGCATTCACCCCCCGGATACGCCAGCAAAGATTTATATGAGATGGTATCAACGTATGTATGAAAATGAAGAATATAATACATTGGTAAATTCCCACCTCGAATTTTTAAATCGCCATGGGGTTGCAATAAAATTATTATACATCTTATTTTGGTGTTTTGTATTTTGCATTACGTTTTCATACAAGAAGAGTATTCTTTGCGCAGTTACGTTTTCGCTTTGGTTGGCATTTTTCGCAAATTCAATATTTAGCAACGTCGCAACCTTCTGGTTGCTATGGATATTTCCGCTACTCCTCTTCGCAATTTCAATATGGATAAATAAGCTTAGATTCTTACATGTAGAATTTTATATAATAATGTTTGCGTCATTCGTCTTTTCTTCCCTTGGATTATTTATACTTTCATATTCACTGCAAAGAGATACGCGATTAAGATTTGATAACGATGGGATTAAGATTGGGAAAGGGAACGATTACCATATTTTCATTTGCACTCCAGATGAAAAAGTTTTTGGAAGAAAGTACGGGATCGAGCTTATTGATGCCATAAACACGAATGACAGCTTAGCAATATCAATCGGAGAATCGCCAAATCCGGCAATTTGCTATAAAACCATTATCGCTTCCGGCGAAATTAATATTAAAAATATCTTTAATGCGAAGTCGAAAGACTTTGTATTTCTAAATCCTATATATCCTGACACAAGCGATATAGAGAGCTTTTTCAGATCAAACAAGGTGCATGTCGTTTTAGGCGAGATAACGGATTTTGCAAACATCTGCCGATGGAAGAATTTTTTCAACGAGATTAAATATGAAAACTTTACCATTTTAAGTGGAGCAGGAAATTATATACCAAATTGGGGAATCTATATAAGAAACGAATAACACATTACAGCAAAAAATACCCCAGAAACTAGGAAGCAAAATTGTCGTTATATCAGATGTATATTAAATTACAGCAACAACCCTCACATATACTCTACGTTTGAGATCCGACACATAGCATAGAGAATAATCGAATTAACAACTCCTCATAATTTAGCTTTTACATGACGCACCAAAGACGAGCTTAAATATCATTTCATCAAACTTCCCCAAATCAAATCCCCAAGACGACATTTTCCAATAGGTAGCCCAGGCAAATGCCCCCTCCCCCTCAAAAAACAAAATCCTTGCCAAATCGGGGAATTATTCCAAGCCAAATTGCGGAATTCGGAACACAACTATCCTGACGACAACATATTCGAGTGTTTTAAGATACCGACGGACTAAAATTTTTATATACAAGCCCTACCGTTCTTTGTTATAAACATATTTATGCCAGAAAAATTATGAAGATATGACAACACATAATTGTCACCAGGTTGTAAATCTATTGAAAAGAATATACAATCATCCTCAAATTAACCCCGTAGTATAGACTATATCATAAAAAGACATACAGGGGAAATAGAGAAGAAAGAATTGAGAACATCCAACCAATCTATCATATTAAAAAATAAAAACTAATTCCCCTAACAGAACAGCAGTTTTGTTTAAATTGCCAAAACCGAAGTCAAAGATACAAAACTTATTATAAAAATGTTTGGCTATTTGAAAATGTTAAATCTGTCAGATTGTTCTTTTGTCGGAAACGGAATTCTGAAATAATGAAGGGGATGTCAAATTTTCAGACTATACGCTATGTTCTTTAAGCACATATTCTGAATCCGATATTCCCATCTGGTAACATGCTACATGAGAACAACTTGTTTTGCAATAAGTTACAATCCTTTTCCTGAGACATTCATCTTTCATTATCCCGAACTTTATAGATTTCAAGAAGTTGGGATCAAAACTATATTTAAATAATTTCTTTGGAGATAAATTCTTTGGTCGCATTTGTAACATCCGTACTTCTTCTTCGTAAGACCATATGTCACTCTTTGAATAAAGCAACTCCTAGGGAATAAGCTATCTTTAAAGTCTTCTAATTTTCTATTTTGAGGTTTTTTTGTATAAATAATTTCTTGCAAAGAATAATCCGTAGAATTGTCGTCAATACCAAACTCCAATGCAATTCCCTTATGACTTTTACAATAATGAAACCGCATTAATATATTTGCATAGTTTTTAGAAAAAGAAATAATCGCTAAAAGTTTATTATTCGATTTGTAAACAGCTCTATTATGAATTTCAATCAGTTGAGAATTATTTCACCAAAAGATTTTGATATATATTCAATTGAAGAAGTTGGATCTTTTAACAACGAATCAAAATATTTCCCTTTGTTAACTTGAACATTAACCATACACTCAAAAGGGTCATTTAATTCAGATGGATATAGCTACTAATTCAAAATTTGGGAAAAATCCACTCAGATATGCTTCATCATTTAATTCTTTGAGTCTTTACTCTTAAGCGTATTTGGAGAGTTGTTAGAAAAGAAACCTGTCCTTTCTGGAGATATATATTCGTACAATATCATTGTTTTAAAAGTTTACTTACCTTGGCCCAATAAAAATATGCTTCAAAAGAACTTTTCTTTAATTTATTGAGTTTGCTTGGAAGGGAATCTTCTATATTCAGACTAGCGACAGTTTTTGGATCATTAGAATATTTTTCTATAGTAAATACATTTTTTTCGATTAAAGTAGCAAGATATGCAGCTTTTGCAGAATCCGCAATGGCATCTTCAATAAAATAGTGCTGTTTGTACATAAATGCACCTATTCTTTTAATCCCATCTTGTAATGAATTAAAATCACCAATCCCTTCTTTCCCTCGTGTAGATATACATATTGCAGTATTCCTAATATCACTGATTACTTGGGCTATTTTGCTAGGTGATTTTCTATACGATAGTTCTATTTTTGCAATTTTTTTAAAGGCATTGCTTGTAATTTTTGCATCAGTAATTACATCAAACAAGCGACCTACGTCATACAATTGCTTTATTATTTCCATTGAGCGAGACTTCCCTTTTTTTAAATATGGAATTCCTGTCGTATTGGGGGCAAATGCAGTCAATTTATCGCCAAGAATGTCTGATGCCGATGGAGTTTTAACCTTCAATGCCGCCCCATCTAAAAGCAGAAAAGGCATTTCAATTGGAATTTCTTTTATTTCAGAGTAATGCGAATCTTCATATAAAACATCTAACAAGATATAGCTTTCAGTATTATTTCCACTATTGTAGGCGAGTTGGTAAAAGAATTTTGAATGTGTTTTAGGGATATCAACGCCTTCTCGTTGCTTTCTTTCAACAAATTCTAATCTCGAAAATCCATATTTAGATGAATTTTTCAAGAAATCTTCTATATTTGTTCCAGGTGGGCAAATAATATCAATATCGATAGACAATCTATGCGTTGCTGAATTTAATGTTAACATCAAGGCTGTACCACCTTTAAATATAAAAGGACAACCCGAACTTACCAACATTTCCAACAAAGACAATGCACGAATTGATTTTTCAATTAGGGCTTGTCTCCATAACCTAATTTGGTTGAAATTTCATCAATCCATTCTTTTGAAAAACATTTCTTCTGAATCATTGTATATCCAATTCTTTTAAGATGCTAAGCATTTCTAAGCGAAGTCCTCTTCTTGAAGCATAACGAAGCATTTTATCTACGTTTATAGAATATAAACTAAAAGCATTCTTTATCATATTCATAGTTTCATATCCTTGCAAATAAAAGAAATCTGAATCCTTTTGAATATCCACTAATAATTTTTCTATTGTAGTTGTAGCAATTCCTGAAATTTCTTGAATCGGAGCTTCTGAAATCAATGTTTTCACAATAACAGCCGTTTTATTCATATCGATGTATCGATAAAAGAAATCTTTATCTGGTTTCAAAAAAACATTATACTCCTCTGTTTTTAAGAAATTAAAGACAGTCTCAATAGAATCGCGCTCTACTTCAATATATGTGAGTTGATTTGAGGCAAGGTGATGTTGTAGGGAAGCGATACAATTCCCATCATAGAAACAAAACTTACTAAAGGGAAACCTAACCTCAATCTTCGCATACAAAGATTTTACAACATCACTTATTTGAGGAATAAAAATCTGTTTGTTTTGCAACGTGTAAATACCCCGAGCAACCCTAGCAAGCTTTCCACTTCTAACTAATCGATATAAAATCCAAGAAATTGTCGATTTTCTTATGTCGGATTTACATTTGAGATGAGGCAACAAGGCATCAATACAAAAATTATTATTGTTTTTGGCATATTCAAGAATTTGTGATGCGATTTCCTTCGTCATCTAAAATAATAATTCAAAATATCGGCATTTTTTTTATTTATTGCCTATCTTTTGCAAAATATCGGCAATATCAACCAAAATTGCCAATATTTTGAAACATTTCAATCGTTCGTTAAATTTTGTTGCAATTTTTACTCTTTCAGTCGGATTTTCACGAAGAGCATCGTCTACTATAATATTAAAATACGCATACTCGGGATTGATATCTCCAATTCCCTGCCTCCGATTCCCGTTACTATACACGGCAGATTATGCAATTCGGAGAATTACAGACTTCGGAATACTGCAAAACTATAAGGACGGAAGCGAAATTCTCGTCGATCAGGGCAAATCGAAAAATCCGAGAAAGTTGACCCCGAGGGAATGCGCCAGACTTCAGGGATTTCCCGAGACCTTCATAATTCCCGTATCCGACACGCAGACCTACAAGCAGTTCGGAAATTCCGTAGCAGTCCCCGTTGTAAGAGCCGTGGCAAGACGCATTTTTGATACGCTGAAAACGCTCGAAATTTCGAAATAGCCAATACCCTGATTTCAAATGCTATTCAAACGGACGGAAATATTGCCGTAACCCGAGCGGGTACGAGTTTCATCCGAGTCTTTTCAATATACGTCCTATTTGGGCTTTGGGCGATTTTTTAAGCGAACACTCCCGTATGCGGACTACCTTGTACCCCAAAATTCCGAGTTCGCGCGTGACTTTTCTGTCGCGCTTTACATTTGCTTCGATTTTATTGCGCCAAAACGTCTTGTGGGTTTTCGGTAAATGGCTTTTGTTGCAAATCCGACATCCGTGCCAAAAACATCCGTCCACGAATACGGCAACCCTGTATTTCGGGAAGACGAAATCAGGATGCCCCACCAACTTGGAGTTGCGGCGCCATCCGGTGATTCCGTATTCCCGAAACAACGCAACAAGCCTAAGTTCCGTACTTTTGTTTCCCTTCGAACGGATCTTGAACATCATTTCCGAGCGTTTCTTCTTCGACACGGTATCCATTTTTTACAATATCATATGAAAACCAACAATTCGCCGCAAACAATCGCGAGTTCGACTGTTACTGAAAAATCGGCATAAATCCCCATGCTTAGTGTTTTAAGCAGGATAAGGGAACAATGTAAATTCCGTCGCTTCGCCTGTAGGCCATTTCTCCGACACCGATAAGAACCATTTTAAATGCCGGAGCTTTCATCTTTGTCGTATCAATGTTTGAGGAAAGTTTTTTCAACGTTTCGACTCCCTCGGAAATCAAGCGATCGCCGCCTAGTTTAATTTCTACCAGTCCGTAAACGCCGTTCCTTAAATGGACAACGGCATCGCATTCCAATCCGCTTTTGTCGCGGTAGTGGTAAACGTTCCCGTCAAGCGCCTCCGCGTAGATACGCAAATCGCGTATGCACATATTTTCGAACAGGAAGCCCATCGTATTTAGGTCGTTTACAAGATCGTTCGGCCCCAATTCCAAAGCGGCGGTACAAACGGACGGGTCGGTAAAATATCTGGTATCGGATGTACGTATCGCCGTTTTCGAACGCAAGTTCGGATTCCAAGAGGAGGAATCCTCCAGAACAAATATCTTTTTCAACGCATTTATGTACGAAGTTATTGTCATATCCGAAATGGAAACCGCTTCGTTCGCGGAAATATCCGCAGCTATGGAGGATATTTTTGCCTGCGTGCCTACGGAACGCGCGTACGAACGGAGGATTCTTTTTGTCCGTTCCTTGTTGCGCTCCACATTGTCCACTCTTGAAATATCGGCATCGACAATCGCGTCGAAGTAGTCGATTGCCTGTTGGAGGGCGACATCTTCTTCTTCGTCAATGGCTTTCGGCCAACCTCCGCGACATATCAAAAACGAAAGCTTGTCTATATTCATTGTCGATTCGCCGCAGATATCTTCATTCCCCGCAAACAACCCCGAAAGCGAAACTTGCCCGCTTGAATCTCCCGATTCATAGAGGCTCATTGGACGCATAAGCATCTTCGTGATTCTTCCGATTCCGGAGTGGGATATTTCCGATGTTTCGGGTGGAACGGCGGAACCCGTCAAAATGAACTGTCCGAATTCGTCGCGCTTGTCGACTTCGAAACGTATGGCATCCCACAATTTCGGAGCAAGTTGCCACTCGTCTATCAGGCGCGGAGTTTCGCCCGACAACAAACGTGCGGGGTCGATTTCGGACAATTCGAGATATTGGCTTCTTCGTGCGGGATCCTGCATATAAAGTATACTTTTTGCAATTTGACTTGCAGTGGTTGTCTTTCCGCACCATTTTGCGCCTTCAATCAATACGGCACCCTTCGCCCTTAATTTCTTGCCGAGAATCCCGTCTGCAATTCGATTTCTATACCTCTTCATAAAAGCCCTTTCCGTTTCTATTATGCCAAAAAGCTACATTGCATTGTGGTGTTTGGCAAGTTTTTATTTTATAGTTTGGCAAATTGCTGTTATAAAATTCGGCGATTAGATGAAAAACTAAAAATATTATATTTGATATGTTTAAAACAAAAACGGCTAAAACGAATATGGACAAAAGGAATCCAACGCTTAAAGAGAGAGTTTGTAGCAACAAAGTAAAAAATGAGAAACTTTGTAAATTGAATAAACTCGGACTAAGGAGTTAAAAAGTCGCAAAAACAACAAAAGCATTGTAAGCCATATTAAAGAATTCTATGAATTTTGTGATTGCTTTATAGTTTGTGAAGGTATACGAAAATTAGAATAAGGTTTGTGCATCGACGACAAAAAATACTTAGGATAAAAATGTATATATCAAAGATTCATATTAAGGGGTACAGAAATTTCAAAGATAAGGTAATAGAGTTCCACGATGGAATAAACGTTATCATTGGTCCTAATAATGCAGGGAAAAGCAACTTATTACGTGCCTTAGACTTGGTGCTAAATACTGATACCGCCAAAAGACTCACTTTGTATGATTTTTGTAGAAATTGTAGTATTGACGACTTAAAATCTGCTGCTCCAAAGGTTCGCATAGAAGTTTATTTTAAGGAAAGCCAAGGAGAAGATGCTGATTCTGAAGATTTAGTAATGGTAGCTCCTTGTCTGATCAACTTGTTACATCCATACGAAGCTCAAATTACATACGAGTATTACTTACCCCAAGAAGATGAAGCAGAATATAAAAATGTAGTATCGGGAATGAGTACTTCTGCCAATATTTGGGATATTATAAGAGATGAGTATCTTCGAAAATATATAGCCCGTATGTGGGCAGGAAACCCATCCAATCAAGCAAGATTAGACGGGGAAACTGTTGACAAAATAGATTTTGAATTTCTTGGTCCAATACGCGATGTCGAACGAGATTTATTTTCCGGACGGTCTCCGCTGCTTCGTGAAGTCTTAAACTTCTTTATGGATTACGAAATAAAGTGTGACAAGATAAAATCAAGAGAAACCCAAAATACAGAAATAAGCAATAGACATTCTGAATTCACAGACAACATTCAAGTATCTCTTGATAAAGTTAAAGAGCGATTAACACACGGAAAAAATAAAATCCTTGATTACGCAAAACAAACTGGTGCATCTGATTTTCAGGGCGCGGAACCTGATTTCAGTGGAACACTTTCCGAATCCGATTTCTTGGCAGTTCTCCAATTGATAATAAGACATAGGACGGGAATAGATATTGCCGCCACCCATAATGGATTGGGATACAACAATCTTATTTATATGTCGTTACTTTTAGCAAAGATGCAAGCCAATACAGATGAAGGATATTACAGGCAGAACGCAAAAGTATTTTCTGTACTGGCTATCGAAGAACCAGAAGCACACCTGCATTTGTCACTCCAATACAAATTTCTAAAATATCTAAAGGATGAACAAATAAAAGAAAAGAAAGTACGGCAACTGTTTGTTACTACACATTCCACAGAAATAACGTCTGCGGTCTCATTGGATGAATTGATTTGTCTTTATAATGACATAACCAAGCAAGTTTCTATTGCTTATCCGGGTAAATTATTCGAAAGCAATTACAATGATAAAATCTCAAAACAATATGTCCAGAGATTTATGGATGCGATAAAATCAGATATGTTATTTGCAGATAGAGTATGCCTTGTCGAAGGGAAAGCAGAAGAGTTGTTAATTCCAGTCTTTGTGAATTATATGGGGAAAAATATTGAGGACAGTCATGTTGCAATAATAAGCTGCGGCGGTCGCTATTTCTCGCATTTCTTGAAACTATTTGATACAATCCGTAATCCTTTGGCTATATCAAAAAAAGTTGTATGTCTTACAGACAGAGATCCTGCATGGAGAGCAAAAAATAATGAACCCTTTGAATGCTGCTACCCCTTTGAAAAAGGAAAAGATGGTTATGAGTACAAAGAACATTCAAGTGAATTGATTGATAAATATCGTAATCATCCCAATATCAGGGTATATAGTCAGGATGTAGACAAAGGAAAGACGTTGGAATACGATTTGATGTTGTTCAACTCTACATCAGATTTATTGTTTGTTGAAGGATTATCAAATATAAGCGAATTAAAAAAAATTCAAAAAGAAGACTATCCAGCATGTATGGATTTTTTACGAGAATCAAAAGAAAACGAACGAATCAAAGAATCTTTGAAATGTTGCACTTGGGCTGATTCCGATAAAAAGAAAGCATTATTGGCATCACGTTATCTTAACTCTGTCGGGAAAGGAGAAAACGCATTGGATTTGTCAATTGTATTGAAAGAAAACTTGGAAAAACAGGAGAAAGAACGTAAGATATTCAACATACCTAATTATATTAAAGAAGCAATGACATGGCTGTTTCAGCAATAAAATCAGATACACTGATAGATACAGAACAAAATTTTTTGGTAAAAGCGGGACCTGGTGCAGGAAAAACTTATTGGTTAATCCAACATATAAAAAATGTGCTGGCAAAGTCTAAACGTCTTGGCAAGATTAAGAAAATAGCCTGTATCACCTATACCAATGTCGGTGTAGAAACCATACGTCATCGCTTACCGGATTGCGCAGAAAGAGTTGATGTCTGTACAATTCATAGTTTCCTGTATGATAATATAATCAAGCCATATTTCCATTTCATTGCAGAGGCAGAGGGCTTCGCAATAGAAAAGCTCAAGGTCGTTGACGACACAATGATGACAGACGGAGGTACACTGTATAAAATAAAGGAAAGAATCAACAAAAAATTCTATAAAGATGATAATGCATTAAAAAAAGCATTATTCTCCTCCTCTTGGAAATTTGTAGATGGAAACTTAAAATTCAAACCCCAATATCCTATAAAACTTTCAGACTATACAATATCCCAATCATTTTACGATGAATATAAGAAATATACTTGGGAACATGGCGTTATGCACTATGATGACGTTTTGTATTTTGCATACAGATTGATGGAAAATTATCCATTTATTGTACATATCATTAGTGTAAAGTATCCATATATATTCGTAGATGAATTTCAAGACTCTACCCCAATCCAAGTTGAAATATTAAATAAGATAGCATCTGCATCCCATTCTGTTATTGGAGTTATTGGCGATAAAGCACAAGCAATCTACGGGTTTGCAGGGACAGATCCAAATTTGTTTGATAAATTTTCACTTGTGGGAATGCAACTGTATGAGATCAAAGGGAATAGGCGGTGTAGTGAAGAAATAATTTCTCTTTTGAATATTATCCGTCCCGATTTGAAACAATATTCCATAGACAGGCACCATTCAGACAAGCCAATTCTATATATTGGTGATGTTGTTTTGTGTTACAATGAATTCAAGAAACGTTGTAATGGCGACATCATAACATTATCTTATGCAAAACTTACATCCAATGCACTGAGAAAACAGTTAGGAGAAATACCGAAGAATGAAAATCTACTTAATTCGATTCCTGATAGCAACTGGAATCGCGTACAGATATTACATAATTGCGTTTGTGCAATAGAATATGGCTTGATGTGTGCAATTAACGATTCGTTGAAATCCATAAAAAAGATAGCCGATGATTCTCGCATACAAATTGAGCTAATACGCAAACTCATTAAAGATTATCCCACATATAAGACTCAAAGTTTAGATTATTTTATCTTATACTTGAAAAATGATTTGGGGATAAGTGTTACAGGTCTTCGAAATGGCGCGGCTAAAACATTTTATTCAAATCATACTTATTCAGAGTTTGCGTTGTGCATAATGCCTCCTGATATATCGATGATACGAGATAAAACAATTCATAGAGCAAAAGGCGATGAGTTCAAAAACGTTATGGTTGTTTTGGGGGAGGAAAAAGATATAAAATTTTTGACTGCACCAAATTTGGATGAAAACAAAGATGAACAAAGAGTCTATTATGTTGCAATTAGTCGAGCCAAAAACAATTTAGCAATATACATCCCAACATTATCTCATGAAAATGAAACACTTTTGTCCAATATGCCAATAACAATCATTAGAAAATCATAACAAAATAACAACTAATTGGCGCGTCAGCGTTGTGTGACTTTTCAACCTAGAAAATCAATATAATATAAAATGTTTTTGCATGTATAACTGCAAGAAAGGTCGAATAATCCATATCGCACGATCAGAAATCCATTTCCAATATTTAGTAATCTGAACTAGGATGTTGATTTATCAATTGGGTTCTTGAGTTTTGACTCTGTTTGCACTACCATACAAATAAACTTTATCACGAACTACTCTGAATTGTGTTATATTTACGTGGTCGCCAAACTCTCATGGCAAAAACAATTTCTTTTATCGCTTGATTCAAATACATCTCATAATTTCTACATTTTCTACATCACGGATGTTAAATAAAGAGGATCAGATTACATATAAAAAAATTACATAAGATAGAGAATTTTGGAATTTGAGCACAAAATACCACCCCATTTTGAAAAAAAGCGCGGAATCATTTTAGTATGACCCCGCGTTTTTATTTGCCTGCGTTCAATTACACTACATTGAAAGAGCAGATACGTAAAATTTGCCTCTAATCTATGCCACTCCATTACTGAATTTTATCGCGTTTCCGACACTACGCAGGGAACACGTCCGCGCGATAAAGCAGACGCTGCCCGAATGGGGCGCGGCAAGCTACGCTACGCGCTCGACATACACTGCCCGTACATTTCGAAGCGCAACCCGAAAGACATAAACGACAGGCTGTTTTTCACCGCGCCGCAATCCGAAAAGGCGAACAGAAATCTCGAAAAATTCATGGCGTCGCTCTCGAACGAGCTTGCTAAAAGCCCCGACCGCCCGCAGCTGAACCCTGACGACATCGTAAAATACGGCACTATGCGGAACAGGCTGAAAGACCACGCAAACTTCAAGTTTTGGGCGAAAAGGCTGCCGTCGGTCGGGTTTGTGGCGTCGCTCGAAATTCCCTACACAAACATTTCGGGCAAATGAAAAGCAACGCCCGAAAACGCGAAACACATCGGGGAAAAAATTGTAGACGCAACCGCCGACTTTCTCAAATAGACCGCAATGCGCCCGAACCGGCAGAGGTTGCTCAATGCCGCGCCGCCGCGGGCGGGCGTCTACCGCGCGTTCAGCGCGCGTTTCAAAACGGGCAGGCTGTTTTTAAACATAAGAAAGAAGCCCAAGTCGTTAGGGTGGCAGTTGTCAACGGTAAGGTAGGAAATGTCCGCGCCGCTTAAAAGTTTTTGGCCGTCCACATACCAAACTTTTTTGTCGCCCGATTCCAGCGCGTTCTCATAGGTCTTCCGCACAATTTTTTCGCGTTCGGGTTCGGCGTTTGTGATTCTGCCGAGTATGACAATAGGCAGGTTCGGGCGGGCTTTTCTGATTAGTTTGAAGAACGGTTCATGGGTGTTTTTCAGATGTCCGACGCTGGGGGCGTTGTAGTCGTAATCGTAGACGAACGCGGAAAGGTCGAGGGAGGCGATAAGCTCGGCGATTTTCGGTTCGCCCTTTGCGTTCCCCGAAAATCCGAGGTTTATCATGGGAGCGTCGAGTTCGCGGCAGAGCATTGCGGCGTATGCGTTTGAAGTTCTGGAAGCGCACCCGCCCTGCGTTATCGACGAACCGTAGAAGAGAATGGGTTTCCCGATTTTGTGCGGAGTAGGCGTTTCGATTTTCGCGTTCGGGACAAGCCCTATTTCGAGCGAGCGCAGTCCGTTGTAAAGCGGCAGGTAAATTGTGTAGTCGCACATTTCGGCTGGGGCAGACTTGCACACAACGGCTACGAGAGACGACGGAATCCTGCTTTCCCAATTTGCGGGGTTGATTGTTTTGATGTGGACAGTGCGGTTGCGGAAAACGTCGAAGCCCGACGAGCCGGCGGCGGGCATGTGCCCGAGGTTGGGATTGAGCCTTTGTATTTCGGCGCGAAGCACGATATGCCGCGAATCGGTGCGGAAGCGCACGACGCCCCCCGCCGTGTGCTTTGCAAGCTCCAAGACTCCGCTTCCGACGTCTCCCGCCGCAAGCGCGCGCGGCAGCCTGTACAAAGCGCCGCCCGACGCGTCTTTCGAACGCCACGGGAAGCCCTCCAAGACAAACGGGGATTCGAGCGCGTTGCGATAGACAACGTCAAGACCTTCGACTTTTTCCGAAACGAAATTTTTGTCGAGTTTTGAAATGTCCGCCGCGTCGGACGTCGAAGCAAATGCCGCCGAAACTCCCGCGACGGCTAAAATAGCGGTTTTTATAAAATATTTATACATCACACAAAGCAAGGCATTGAAAACAAGACGGCAAGCGGCAGACCCGCTTGCCGTCGCGGCTGAAATTGCCTACTGCCTGCGTCTGCGGTACGCGGCAAAGCCGAGCGCGAACGCCCCGAAAACCGCCGCCCATTCGGCGGGTTCGGGTATCGACGAAGTCAGAAAACCGTCCTTTACGCCGATTTGCAAAAGCTCCATCGACGAATTGTATGCCTTTATTTTGAGGAGAACGGCGTAGTCAAAATTTTCGCCGACATAAATGGTTTCTTCCATAAAATTATATATGGTAAACAATTTCCCGTCGGCTATGGAAAGCGTCGGCGCGGTTTCGCCCGTGAGGAAGAGTTGCGCGCCGGCGGAAAGGGTTAGTTCGAGATTTCCGTTCAATTCCATTTCGGAGAACGACTGCGCCGCCCCAAAACCAGACTGTTGTTGTCGCCTTCAACGAGAAGCTTGACCGCGCCGCCGTCTTTCGTCGAAATAGAGTCTACCGCATTTATTGTTGCGCGCGAATTTCCCAAAAGAGCAAAGCGCGCAGTCTGCCCGTCGCCAACGACAAACCTTACCGCCGCGCCGTTTTCGCGAAGGTTCAGTTGCGCGATGTTCGAGGCGTCGCTGCCTTGAAGCTCCAGCTTTTCGTTAACCGTCCAATTCGAGCCGTTGTAGATTTGGGCTACCCCCTTGATCCTTATGCCGGTATTCGCGCCCGTTGCTACCGCCTGATTCACCGAGCCGCCGTACTGCGAATCTATATTGTAAAAAACGAGCTGCGACGCGGGATTTGCACTGTTGATGTTAAGCGCGCCGTAATTGTAGATTCTGCTGTCGGAATTTTTCGGCGAGCCGAAGTTTACAGTTCCCCAAATGTCGACAGTGCCCGTAATCGACAAATTGTTTCCGTTCATGTTCAACACTCCGCCCTCGCCGACCGACGCGTATCCGTAGACGGCAATGCTGCCGTTCATGGAAAGCGTGCCGTTGACGAACAAACCTGAGTTTGACACGAACTCGGTATTCCGCTTTCCCGCATGGATATTGCCATTCCACTCGACATTCGCGCCAGAATCAATCGTAATAGAGGAAGACGTGCCAGCGGTAATTCCGATTTGCGTGGTGTCGGCGGTGTTCACTTTTGCATTGACGTTTTTGAAGGTAAGCTTCTGAGTCTGGTAGCCGCCGCTCCCCCAATTTTCGCCGTCGAGAACAAGCTTGTTGATGTCGAGAGACACAAGCACGGACGAAGACGCCGTGTTTGTTACGACTGCATTCGAAGATTTGAGAGTCAAGTTCTTTACCGAGAGTACTTGCGCGGCGTCGACGGAATTTGCGTCCAACGTGAAATCGAACGCGATGTTGGCGTCGCCGACTTCGTCGCTGCCCGACGACCTGTCGACAACCGTCATTTTTTTCATGGTTTGCCCGTTTCCCGCATAAAAAGCTCCCGTAGTCTCGGAAGGCGTGGAAACCAAAACGGCTTCCTTTGTGTTGTTTAGGTTTGAGAGCCAAGTCCTGCCTACGCTTTCCGGCTTGCCGACAAATTCGTCGGCGTTTGCGGCGGCGGTAGCCGACAGCAAGCACAATGATATTTTCAGTATATTATTCATGTTTTATATGGTTTGTTGATGTTGCAATTTCTTCCCTAAAAAAATCCCGCAGTTTAGAAAATTAAAGTCCCGACTTTCCACGCTTCGAGAGGCGGGACGGTTATTTTAAGCTCGCGTGAATCGGCGTTGTACTCGCATTCCGGTTCGAACGCGCCGCGCGGGGTTTCCCATTTGGGCGTCCGCGATTTTGGATTGCGAATCCGCAGTTTCAGCGGAAGCGACTTGCCCTCCGAAAGGTTCATAATCGTCGCCGCGCACACCCTGCCCTTTTTGTCTACGCGAGGATAAACCGCGGCGCGCCATGTGGTGTCGAGCCGCACCGAAAGCGGCGCGATTTTGTCTATGCCGTCGAGCATTGCCTTGCGCTTGAAATGCGTCGGATTTCTCGCAAACCCGTAGCCGCCCACGACAAGCGCGGACGCCCCCTGCGGCGTTTTCACAACGCACAGGCCCGCGCGCATCTTCCCGCCCGACTGGAAGCCCGCAAGAATTTCCGCGTCGGCAGACTCGACTTCGAGCGGGACGCCGCCGAAAAACCAGTAGGTTCTTCCGTCCACAAACTCCGTTCCGCCGGCTTTCGGCAGCGCCCTCACGCCCAGATTTATCCCGCGCTTGGCAAGCGGCGCAAGGGCGTCGTGGTTTATTATGAGGTTTTTCTTCAACAGAGCTTCAAGCTCCGAATCGTCGAAAGTTTCGACCGCCCTGCCCGTAAGGAACACAATGTCGGGCTTGGCGTTTTCGGGGCACACGGGAAAACCCGTGAGCATCATGTTGTACATGGAGTCCTCCGTCCACCAGTCGGCGGGGAATACGTCGCTCGGCGATAGTTTCGGCGACGCCACCGCGTGCGCGCCAAGCGGCCTCGCGATTCCGCCAAGACGCGTATTTTTCGACGCCTTGGCGACTTTTTTCAGATACGGTTTCCACTCCGCGCATGTCTGCGCAAACTGCTCGTAGCTTTCAATAGAATCGAAATTCTTTCCGAAATACCAGTAGAGCGAAAGGGAGTCGCAACCAGCCGCAAGCGCGAGGGCGCATTCCGCCATCATCGCTTCGGGAGATTTGAGAATGGATATGCGCGGATAGTTCTCCGCCTCGTACGTTATGCGCGATACGAACTTCATTTTGCGGCAGTCCTCGGCCTCGCGCGCGACGTCGAATATTTTGGAGACCAAAAGCCGCGAATTCCCCTCTTCGTAGTACCCCGCCCCCGGTCGGATTCCGACGCTTTTCGAGCCTGCGAGCCCTTTCAAAATCCCCCCGCTCGTAAGCCCGTTGTGCTTGTAGCGCGAATGGATATTCTGAAAGCCGAGGAAACATTCGGGCATAAGCTCGTCGACGGGCTTGCGGTACGCCTCGCGGCAAAATTCTCCAAGCGACTTTCCGCAAAATTCCACCCACTTCTCCCTAAGCGGCTCCCACGTGCCGACCGACTTTGAAATGCGCCCGACGATTTCCTCCCGCGTATATTTTTGCCCCGCAAATTCGGAAAACTTTTTAAGGCAAGTCTCGCAAAAGCAGGTAAACAGCTCCGAGTCGCCGCCCGAAAAGCGGAGGTCGTCGTCAACCCAATACGACTTCGGGCGCAGCTGTTCTACGAACAATTTTGTGCGCCCGCGGTTGAACTGCCGCGCGCGCTCCGAATTCGGGCAAAGGCGGTACTGGCAGTTGCCGTTTTCGTCTATAATCAAGTCGCCCTTTTCGAAATTGATTTCGCCGGTCGAAGCGAGGGTCTCGCCGTATTCGGCGTCGGAGAGCATTCCGCTAATTGCGCTGCCCGCCGCGCCGCCGCCCGACGGGTGCCCGAGCGCGATAACCTGAAACGAAAAATCTATTCCGCGCTTTTGGCATTCGTCGCGGTAGGCGTTTATCATATTGCATTTTTCGACGATGTTCGCCGTTTTCAGAAACGGGTTTATGTAAAACCACATTTCGTCCCACGGAGTGCCCGACTTGTCGGAGCACTGCAAAATAATGTCCATCATCTCCCTGTCGGTCGGGCTGCCGTGGCGCAGCGACATAAACGGTTTGGCGGACGCCGCAGCGGCGGCAAGCGTCAGCAAAACGGCATATAGATATTTTTTCGGCATCGTGAATAGATATTTTTTCGGCATCGTGAATTTGTTTTTGTGCTTTTGAATTTCCAATCGCCCCCGCGATGTTTTCAAATATTGAACAAAAAATTTATTATTGCAATTCCGCCGATTGCGTTTTTTATATAACAGTTATATCCGCAAACAACTGAAATATAAGCATGAACAGCTCACAAAACCGAACAACAATGAAAGACATCGCCGAATATGCGGGCGTTTCGAAATTTACGGTCTCGATGGCATTGAACGGCTCCGACAAAATCAGGAACGAGACGAAAAAACGGGTAAGGGAGGCGGCGAGAAAGCTAGGATACAAAAAAAACGGCTTCATCAGCGCGGCGATGAGCGCGATGAAATCGAAAAAGACGGACTGGCAGCAGGAAACCGTTGCCCTACTCTACACGAAGTCCGACACGCTCGAAATCAAGCCGACTTTCCCCGAAATCGTATCGGGAATAAAGAGCGAGGCGGACAGGCTCGGCTATTGCGTGGAGGAATTTTATCTGGACGCGCGCGCAATGTCGCCGCAAAAGCTCGACTCCATTTTCAAGTCGAGAAACATCAGGGGCGCGATAATGACCGGGCTGCTCGACAAAAACATGTTTCCAAAGCAGTACGCGCGGCTGGCAAAAAAATACAATTTCATTTCGGCGGGACTGCGGACAAAAAATCCCGAAATAGACTTCGTAATTACAGACCAATTCCTTATTTCATACTATTCAACACTTAAAATTATCGAATACGGATACAAACGCCCCGGCCTTGCCACTACTGGCAACATCGACTTTCTCATAGACGGCAGGTTCACGGGCGGCTTTTTGCGCGGGCAGATAAACTTGGACGAAAAATCGAGAATACCGCCCTTTCTCTACGTCGAAAAGGACAAAGAGCGGAAGAAAAAATTTTTCCACTGGCTGAAAAAATACAAGCCCGACGCCATACTCTGCCTTGAATCCTATATAAAAGAATGGCTCGAAGAAGCGGGGCTGAAAGTTCCAAGAGACATCGGGCTTGCAACGCTTGAAGTAGACGAACGCCGATTCGCGGGCATGAAGCAAAAAAACAGGGACGTCGGAATAATCGCCATGCAAAACCTCTCCGACATTCTACACCGAAATATTCTTACAAGAAAAAATTCACCCGCAAAATCAACCATTATCCGCCCCCATTGGGTAAACGCCTACACACTGCCCAAATTACAACAGGCTGGCAGCCTGCACGGGCGCGAGCCGCGCCGGTCGTCGGAACTTCGGCAGGCTACAGCCTGCACGGCGTCGGAGCTTCGCTCCTTTCTGTGATTATGCGGCGCGGCTATAACCGCGCCTATCCCCGTTTAGTCCGTATTGCCACTGGCAATTACTAACATCGGGAAATGCTTAACACTGAAAAGAAACTAATTTAAACAGACGCGCTTTGCGCGGAGAAAGAAAAAACGGAAATCCGCAAACTTGGATTCTCTGCTTACCAATCAACTCAACTTTTATCCCGACGCATTCTAAAAAACTTTGTGCGTTAGCACTCATTTGTTAGGCGCGTTAGAGTGCCGTTCAGGCGGTGGCTTTCACGCATGCGCAGGACGCGTGGCGTACTTTTGTACGCGAGCGGTCTGCGCATGCGGGGAAACGCCGCATTAACGGTGCTATAACGCGCCGTTTTTAGGGGCGTCAAAGTGCCAGTATAAGGTCGGCTTTACGCGCGAAACAGGGCGCGTAGCATACTTGGCGTATGTAAGCGGTCTGGGTCGCGCGTGAAACGCCCTTAGACTGGTGCTATGACGCCCCGTTAGAAACGCCCTTAGGGAAGTGCTTTCACGCGCCTACCTCGGGATTCGCAACACCTGCCCCGGTTTTAGGGATTCGGGCGTCGCCATTCTGTCGCGGTTGGCGTTGAAAATCTCGCGCCACCTGTTTTTTGTTCCGTAGACTTTTCTGCTTACGTTTGAAAGCGTATCACCAGGCATTACCGTGTACGTCGACGGCGTGTCGCGCCTTACCTCGACCGTCTGCTGTTGGGCTTGCGCCGTGCCAGCGCGTTGGGTCTGCTGCTGTCTGCGCTCCGACGAAGCCGCCTCGCGCGAGCCTCTCGCCGACGCCACGCTTACCTTTTGCGAAGCTTTCAGCGACTCTATCGTGGTTGCAGCGGCGTCGAGACGCTGTTTGAGTTCGAGGTTCTCTTTCTGGACTTTTTGGAGAAGCTCCTCCAATTCGAGCCGCCGCACGTTGTTCTCGAACGGGCTTTCTGGCAGGGACGCCGCGAATTTTTTCTGCGCGGTTTCAATCATCTGCCGCACCATGGGCGACACCTGCGAGTTCGGTTTGAGTTCGAGAAATTTTCTGAAATGGTAAATCGCCTGAATCGGGTCGTTCATATTGTCGAGATATATACGCCCCAATTCAAAATGCGATTCGGGCGCGTCCTTGCGTTTTTCAACGACTTTCAGGAACGCGCTCATCGCCTCCTTGACGTTCCCCCTGCGGAGTTCGTCCTGACCGCGAACGAAATGGGTTTCGGAGGTCTCCTTTACGACTTCGCTTTTGCCGAAGTCGCAGCCGCCCGCCGCAAGAATGTACAGCACGGCGAACGCCGCCGCGATAAAAGCGAGCGCCGTTTTGCCTTTGAGCGTGAAGATATCGAAACCCATCGTATATTAGTGTCGGAAATGGCGGACTTTTGTAAAGACCATCGCCATGTTGTTTTCGTCTGCGGCGGCGATAACTTCGGCGTCGCGAACGGAACCGCCCGGCTGTATTGCCGCGGTCGCGCCCGCGTTTGCGGCGGCAACGAGACCGTCGGCGAAGGGGAAGAACGCGTCGGAAGCTACAACGCTGCCTTTGAGCGAAAGCTTAGCCTGTTCCGCTTTCCAGACCGCGATTTGCGAGCTGTCAACGCGCGACATCTGCCCCGCGCCGATTCCGAGCGTGCGCTCGCAGCCCGCGTAGACGATTGCATTGCTCTTGACGTGCTTTACGACCTTCCAGCCGAAGAGCATTGCGCGCCATTCCTCGTCGGTGGGCTGGCGTTTGGAGACAACCTGCATGTTTTCTTTAAGCTCTTCGATTGCGTCGGCGTCCTGCGCGAGAACTCCGCCCACGACGCTTTTGAGTTGCAGGCCTTCCGCCTTTTTGAAAGTGGAAATCATCACGCGGAGGTTCTTTTTCTTTGTGAGAATTTCGAGAGCCTCGTCGGAGAAGTCGGGGGCGATAATCACTTCCGAGAAAATGCCCGAAATGATTTGCGCCAAGTCCGCCTCCATCTTCCTGTTCACGACGATTATGCCGCCGAACGGAGCCTGTTTGTCGGTTTCGAAAGCCTGATTCCACGCGTCGACCAAGTTGTCGCACGAAGCCACGCCGCAGGGATTGGTGTGTTTGAGTATCGCGAGGGTCGGCTTGTCGAACTCTGCGATGAGCGTCGCCGCCGCGCTGATGTCGATGATGTTGTTGTAGGAAAGTTCCTTGCCGTGGAGCTGGCGGAAAAACTTGCCGAAGTCGCCGTAAAGAGCCGCCTGCTGGTGCGGATTTTCGCCGTAGCGCATTTTCTGGACGAGCGGCAGACCCACATTGAGCGTTTCGGGAAGGGCGTCTTCGCCGTTGAACTTTTTGTTGAGGTAGTTCGAAATTGCGGCGTCGTACGCGCTCGTGCGCTGGTAGACTTTGAGGGCGAGCTTTCTGCGCAGGCTCTGCAATTCCTCGCCGCCCTTGCGCATTGCCTCGATTACCGAGGGATAGTCGCGGTTGTCGCAGACGACGGTCACGCTTGCGTGGTTTTTCGCCGCCGAGCGGAGCATGGAGGGCCCGCCGATGTCGATATTTTCGATTGCGTCGGCGATGGTGCAGCCGGGCTTTGCGACGGTCGCCTCAAAGGGGTAGAGGTTTACGACGACCAAGTCTATCATGGAAATTCCGTGTTCCGCCGCCTGCTTCATGTGCTCTTCCGACGAGCGCAGGCAGAGGAGACCGCCGTGGATTTTGGGGTGGAGGGTTTTGACCCTGCCGTCCATCATTTCGGGAAAACCGGTGTAATCGCTTACTTCCGTTACGGGGATTCCCTTTTCGGCGAGCAATTTCGCCGTACCGCCCGTGGAAAGAATTTTATAGCCGTGATGGCGCGTCAATTCTTTCGCAAATTCGACTATGCCTGTTTTATCGCTTACGGATATCAATGCGAGCTTTTCCATATACCGAAAAATCAACTCTTTTGCCGCCGCCCTGACAAGTATATTTTTGCGCCCGACCAAAAAATTTTTCGCCCCTCATTTTTTAATTGCGAAAAAATATGTTTTTGAAAGAATCGAAAGACGTTGAATAATTTTCATGACAGTGTGAAAAGCCCCTTCGGGGGTATCGCCGAAACCTTGAAGCCCAAAATGGAGGACTTCAAGGTCTTTCTGTTGAATCAGGCCGAAACTTTCGAAAACGGGGTGAGGGCCGCCGCGCGAGCGGCAATCTCGCCGAACGGCAAATATATCCGCCCGATGCTCGTGTTCGCCTCAGCCCCCGCCGACGCCGACGAAAAGTCGCTCGTGCGCCGCGCGACAATCGCGGAACTCGTGCACCTATCGACGCTAATCCACGACGACGTCATCGACAGGGCGGACATGCGCCGCAACAGCGAAACCGCCTACAAAAAATACGGGGCGAAAACCGCGATTTTGCTCGGCGACGCAATATTCTCGCACATGATGTCGCTTGCGTTCGAGGAAAACAGCATGGCGGTTCTCAAAAAAACGGCGGACTGCGTGCGCACGGTCTGCGAGGGCGAAATCAAGCAGACGCTCGCCGACAGGGCCGAGATTGTCTCGCGCGAAAAATACTACGAAGTCGCCTACGGGAAGACCGCCGCGCTCTTCGAGCTTGCGTGCAACCTCGGCGCGACCGCGGGAACGCCGCCCGACGGCTGGCGCGAGGCCGCGGAAAACGCGGGCAAACAGCTCGGCATCGCCTACCAGATTTACGACGACATTTGCGACTGGTTCATGTCGGAACGCGACGCGGGCAAAACGCTCGGCACAGACTTGATTTCTGGCAAGCAGACTTTCCCGCTCATCGCGCTTTTGGAAAAACTGCCCGCAGAGCAGTCGGCAAGCTTGGCTAAAAACCTGCCGAACGAACAGCCCGAAAAAATCGCAAAACTTATGCGCAGCTTCGGTATTCCCGAAATCTGCGCGGCGGAATTTTCAAGACGCGTCGCCGCCGCGGAGGAGTCGCTTGGGAAATTTCCCGCGGTCAACGCGGGGCTTCTCGAATTTTGCTCTGCGATGCGCAATTTGAAATTCGGCTAAACCGCCATGGGCAAACTGTACGTCGTGGGAATTTCGCATATGTGCGCGGACGCCGAAACCGTCGGCTCTTGCGGCGTGCCCAAAGAATGCGCGGCGGAGGCGGAACAAACGCTGCTGGACGCCGACGGAGTTTCCGAAGCGCTGATTCTAAGCACATGCAACAGGGTCGAATTGTACTTCGTCTCGGAACGCGGCGCGGAAAACGCGCTCAAAGCGTTCGAAAAAACGCCGTCGAGGGGGCGCGACTTCGGCAAATTCCAAAAACTTTCGTACACAAAATGCGGCGACGAGGCGATCGGGCACATCTTCGAAGTGGCGTCGGGACTGCAATCGCAGATGACGGGAGAGACCGAAATTTTCGGGCAAGTCAAGGCGGCATACGCGCAGGCGTCCGCCGCGCGGCACTGCGGCGCGGTGCTGAACACGGTCTTCCAAAAGACGTGCCAATGCGCAAAATGGGTCAGGACAAACACCGACATCGGACACGGAAAAATCAGCCTCGGCTCGGTGGCGTCGGAACTGGCGGGCAGAATTTTCGACGACGTTTCAAAGGCGAAAATCCTGCTTGCGGGTTCGGGCGAGGCGGGGAAACTCGTGGCGGACGCGCTGTTCGTGAGGGGCGCGACAAACATGACTGTCGCCAGCAGAAAATTCGAAAACGCCCTGCGCCTTGCGGAACAAATCGGGGCAAAGGCATCGCCGCTCGAAACCGCGCTCGCAAACCTGCCGCTGTTCGACATCGCAATAACCGCAAGCTATTCGCCCACCCCGCTGATAACGAGGGAACGCGCGGCGGCGGCGGTGTCCGCCCGCAGGGGCAAACCGGTGTTCCTAATCGACCTCTCCGTGCCCCCGAATATCGAAATTTCGTGCGGCGAACTCGACGACCTGTACCTGTATAATTTGGACGACCTCTCGCATATCGCAAACGAGAACATGGCGGCAAGGAAGTCGGAAATCGAAACCGCCCGCAAATACATAGAGGCAAAAGCCGCGGCGGTTGCAAAAAAACTCGGTATTTAACCCGCATTCCCGAAATCGGAATTTCGAAGTCGGGCGGCTCGCGGGCGGAATTTTCAAGCGCAAGACGCGCCGTTTATGCGCATTCAAAGCAACCGCAATTCCCGATAAACACCTACAAAAAAGCCCGCAACTCTTGAAGAATTGCGGGCTTTAAAATGGTCGAGGTGAGTGGATTCGAACCACCGGCCTCTACGTCCCGAACGTAGCGCTCTACCAGGCTAAGCTACACCTCGCCGTATTTGAAAGTCTTTTGTTATGGACTCCTATTTTTTTAATTCAAGCTTTTTTTGTCGCCCGTCCCACTTTTTTCCGCGTATTTATAGAAAGTAAGAAGCCATGCGGCAAATTCAAGCCCCGCGAATGCCCACAGATACAGCCCTATTCGCCCTTCCCCGACCGAATGGGAAGCGGCCGAGCCTATGCCGAACACCGCCCATGCGCATAGGGCGTTCCCCAAGACCGCCATGCCGAGATAGCCCCTGTCGGAAAGAAGTTTGAAGCGTTTTGCGTGGGTTGCCGCCGCCGTCCACAGGATAACCGCAAACACCCCGATTTCGCGCGAATCCCACGACCAGAACCTGCCCCAAACGCAGTCCGACCAGATTCCGCCGAGCATTGTTCCCACCAGCAGAAAAAAGAGCGAGAAGCACTGCAAGCCGTATGCCGTTTTTGCCGTATCGCCCGTGGAGATTCCGAAGTTTCCGCGCGAAAGCGGGTTTGCCGCTATGCGGAATGTCGCCGCAAAGCCGCAAAGGAAGCTTCCGCCGAAGCCCGCGACAACCGCCGCGTAGTAAGTCCAAAACAGAAGGTTCGAATCGAACGACGCCGCGACCGATCCGACTGCCCCGTCGGCGTTTGCCACAAGCAGCGAAAGAAGCCCCGCCGACGCCCCCGACACCACGCATTCCGCGCCGCGGTTTTTAGCGTACAGCAAAAGCCCCAAGACTGCCGCCGCAATGCCCATGAACACCGCAATTTCCGGCGCGTCGAGCGGCGGCATTCCGCCGCACAAAAACGCCGCAACACCCGCGCCCGCCGCGTGAGCTGCGACCGCCGCCGCCAAAATCCGCGCCGCCACAGTCGGAGTTCGTCCGCGCGCGCCCGAAACGAGAAACGCCGCGAGCGAAAATCCGTACAAAAGAACCGCCGCAAAAAGCGGGTTTGCCGCCGCGAAAAATTCGGAGAGCCACCCCGAGTTTCCGCCAAGAAAATCGCGCGGCGCGGCAAACGGCAAGCCCGAAAATCCCAAGCGCGACGCCGCGTACGGAGCGCACGCGCCGAGAACCACTGCCGCCGCCGAGCACAGTGCCGATTTAACGCCCGCCATCGCCCCTCCTTCCGAATTTCGGCAGCAGCACCGCCGCCATTCCGAAAAACGAAGCCCCCGTTGCGAGCCACGGCAGAAGCCGCGCGGGGTTTTTCACGGCGGTCGCGCCCGAAGCCGTTTTATAGAAAGTCCACCCCGCGAACGACGCGGGTCTGCCCGCTCCGAACGGCGCAGTTTTCACGTCCCCGCCGCGGCGGAATTTCATTTCGGAATTTTCAAGCCAGACCTCGAACGGAAGTTTTTTTTCGACACCCGAAGACAGCGTGACCGAAGCCGTCGGCACTTCCGAAAGCGTCATCGCGCCCTCCTCGCGGACGAAATGCCGCAGCGCCGCCGACACAATCAGCAGCGCGAACGCCATGTGGAGAATCGACGCGCCCAAACCCGCCACGCCGAATTTGAAAAAGCGCAGTCCGCCGAGAAATATGTTCGCAAGCGCGACAAGCCCAAGCGTGGAGCCGCCCGCGAGCGGAATTTTCAGCCCGCCGAAGTCGAGCGTAAAGAAAAAGCATTCGAAGAATCCGCCGCCGTTGCCCGCCCCGAAGCAAACCGCCGCAAGCGACAGCGCGACGCCGTAGAGCATGACGGCGACCGTCAGTTCCGGCGACGAAAAAAAGCGGTATAATTTGTCGAAGACTTTATGTCTCATTCGCTAAACGTTGAAGCGGAAGAGCGCGACGTCGCCGTCCTGAAAAACGTAGTCGCGGCCCTCCAAGCGGTATTTGCCCGCTTCGCGCGCGTGGGCGACGCTTCCGGCGGCAATCAAATCTTCGTAAGAAACGACCTCCGCTTTAATAAAACCTTTCTCGAAATCGGTGTGGATTACGCCCGCGCACTGCGGGGCGGTCATGCCCTTGACGAACGTCCACGCGCGAACCTCCTTTTCGCCCGCGGTGAAATAGCTCGCCAAGCCGAGCAAATCGTATGTGGCGCGGATAAGCTCGGAAACGCCGCTGCCGTCCACGCCGAGCTCTTTCAGGTATTCCGCCGACTCCTCCGGCGAAAGCGACGAAAGCTCCTCTTCGAGGCGCGCGCAAATCACGCATGTTCCCGCGTTGTGCTCGTTTTTTGCGAATTCGCGAACCCGTTTGACGTACTCGTTCGAGTCTCCGCCGAGGTCTCCCTCGCCGACGTTGCACGCGTAGATTACGGGCTTCGACGTCAGCAGGAAGAACGATTTTATCCGCGCGGAGTCCTCCTCCGAAACGTCGGGCAGGGTGAACGCGGGCTTTCCCGCGTTTAGGTGCTCGATGAGCCGTTTGAGCATTTCGACGTTCTTGATTGCCTCTTTGTCCATGCCCTTAGCCTTGCGGGCGTTGGAGTCGAGCTGTTTTTCGCAGCTTTGGAGGTCGCTTAAAATGAGTTCGGTGGAGATAACCTCGATGTCGCGAATCGGGTCGACGCTTCCCATGCTGTGGAGAATGTCGTCGTCGTCGAAACAGCGCACGACCTGCACGATTGCGTCTACCTCGCGTATGTTCGCAAGGAACTTGTTGCCGAGCCCCTCGCCCTTGCTTGCCCCCGCGACGAGACCGGCGATGTCCACAAACTCGACCGCCGCGGGGATTATCACGTTCGTCTTTGCGATGACCGCAAGCGGCGCGAGCCTGTCGTCGGGAACTTCCACGACTCCCACGTTCGGCTCAATCGTGCAGAACGGATAGTTTGCAGCCTCCGCCTTGCGCGAGCGCGTGAGCGCGTTAAACAGCGTACTTTTGCCGACGTTCGGCAAACCCACAATACCTGCCTTCAACATTTCGAAAACTCCGTTTAATCTCTCGGTCCGTACTCTATTTTCTTCGAACCGTATTTAATGCTTGCATGGTTTTTGCCGTCGGCGCGCGCGGATTTTTCGGTGTAGCCCACTACCTGCGCGGCGATTCCGAAAGACTCCGCAATTTCCACGACCTTCTTTGCGTCCGACTTTTTGCAGTATACCTCCATGCGGTGTCCCATGTTGTACACTTCGAACATTTCGCGGTCGGTCGTGCCGCTCGCCTTTTGGATTGCCCTGAAAATCGGCGGGACGGGCAGAAGGTTGTCTTTCACAAAGTGGACGCCCTTTCCGAAGCGCAGGCATTTCGTCTGTCCGCCGCCAGAGCAATGGACAAGCCCTTTTATCAAATTCGGATACTTTTTCATGATTTTCATCACGACGGGCGCATAGGTGCGCGTGGGGGAAAGCAGAGCCTGACCGACGGTCATGTCCGAGCCTTCAAGCTTGTCTTCGAGCTTGTGCGGCCCGCAGTAGACGAGGTTTTTGTCGGTATTGGAATCGTAGGTTTCGGGGTATTTTTCGCGGTAGTAGGGGCAGAGCATATCGTGGCGCGCGCTCGTAAGCCCGTTCGAGCCTATGCCGCTGTTTTCGAAGTCTTCGTACGTTGCGCGCCCCGCCGACGAAAGCCCGACAATCGCGAGGTTCGGCTTGATGTCCGCGCCCGTAATCACGTTGTCGCGCTTCATCACGGCGACCGCGCAGCTGTCCACGACGACCGCACCCGTGAGGTCGCCCACGTCCGCCGTTTCGCCGCCGCCGGAATAGATTTTAACGCCGAGTTTTCTGAGTTTTGCGAGGAAGTCCTCCGAGCCCAAAATAAGCTCCGCAAGAGCCTTGCCCGAAAAATTCCTGGCGTTGCGGTTTACGGTGTTGGAAAGCAGAATGCGCTCGACCGCGCCGATGCAGAGAAGGTCGTCTATGTTCATCACGATGGAATCCTGCGAGATTCCCCTGAATACCGATGCGTCGCCCGTTTCCCTGTATTGGAGGTACGCTATGATTGACTTCGTGCCGCTGCCGTCGGAGTGTATGACGTTGCACTTGGCTTTCGAACCCGTCAGAAAGTCCTCCGTGATTTTGCAGAACGCGCCCTTGAAAACGCCCTGGTCGAGCTTGTCCACTGCCGCGTGGACTTCCTCCTTGCCCGCCGAAACTCCGCGCGCGGCGTAGCGGCCGATATTTTTCTTTGTTGCCATAATGTAGCCTTTTCTATTAAAAATTATCCGTGTTTATTCGTCCAAGAATTTTGCGAACGCCGCTTTGAGCGAGTCGTAGTCGCGCGCGACGGGCAGGTCGGAATTTTCCGCCGCAAACTTTTCGGTCGGGCGGTAGAGAACCGCGCGGTCGGCGGCGCGGAGCATCGAAAGATCGTTGTACGAATCGCCCGTCGAGACCACCTTGAAGTTGAGCGATTTGAACGCCTCGACCGCCCTGCGCTTCTGGTCCGCCATTCTGAGTTTGTAGTCTGCGACAGTGCCGTCGGGGGCGATAACAAGCTCGTGGCAGAACAGCGACGGGTAGTCGAGCTTTGCCATGAGGGGCGCGGCGAACTGCTCGAAAGTGTCGGAGAGAATTACCACCCTTGTGCGCGAGCGCAGCCACTGCATGAATTCGCGCGCGCCGTCGAGGGGTTCGAGGGTCGCGATTATTTTGGAGATGTCGCCGAGTTTTATTCCGCGTTTTGCGAGAATGTCCAGACGGTACTTCATGAGTTTGTCGTAGTCGGGCTCGTCGCGCGTGGTGAGGCGGAGTTCGGAAATGCCCGACGCCTCCGCAAACGCAATCCAGATTTCGGGAATCAAAACCCCTTCGAGGTCGAGTGTGGCGATTGTCATGACTGGAAAATTAGCGGGGGTTGTACACGAAATCTGGCTCTTTCGCCGAGCCGAACGACGCCGTGTGGAGCGGCGCCTGCCTCTTTGTTTCGGTGTCGATAATGTAGAGCTGGCGGTTTTTGCCGCGCGCCTTTGCGCAGATTATGTGGCGGCCGTCGTTGAGCCAGCGCGGCGTAGACGTGCTTTCGCCCGCGCTTACGACCTCCGAAACGCGCTTGGAGAAATCGTAGACCGCCACCTGAAATCCGCGCCCCTGCGCCAGCGTGAACACGATTTTATTGGGGTCTTTCGGATTCCACGCGGGTTCGGAACAGTAGCGGCTGATGTTTGTGCGCACCACGCTCGGACGCCCCCCGTTTGCGGGCATTGTGTAGATTTGCGGCGAGCCGCGGTTGTCGGCGGCGAAGAGGATTTTCGAGCCGTCGGGCGAAAAGCTCGCCGTCGATTCCGTCGCGGAGGTTTTCGTGAGGCGGCGGAAGCCCGTGCCGTTTGCGTTCGCCGTCCAGATTTCCGCGTTGCCCGTTGCTGTGAGAATCATCGCGACTTTTTTGCCGTCGGGCGAGAAGTCTCCGCCCGTGTTGCTGCCCTTGTACGACGCGAACGGCTTGCGCGAGTTTGCCGCAAGGTCGATTTGGAAAAGGTCCATGAAGCCGGAGCGATAGTAGCCCGTGTACATCACCTTGCGGCCGTCGGGCGAGAAGTGCGGCAGGAGAGAGTCGGACTTGTCGTTTGTGAGCATTCTGACGCGCTTGAAGACCATGTCCGACATGCAGATGTCCGTGTTTTTTCCGCCGTTGCGGGAGTACGAGAACACGATTTTCCCCGCGAAGAACCCCGGTTTTCCGAGCGTGCGGTTGACCGCAACGTCGCACGCTTTCATGAGAGCGGCCGTCATGCTTTCGCCCGTGCAGATTTGCTCGAACAACGTTCCGCCGCGGATTGCCACCTTGACCGCCGTCGCGCCCGCCTTTGTGAACGAGAACGTAAACTGCGCATTTGCGGGGGTCGAGACAATGTAGCTGCCGTGCAGTCCGAACGCGCGTTTTGCGTCGGCGAGCAGCGACTGGTCGTCCGAAGTAATCGCAACCCTGTAAACGGGGACGTTCAGACGCTGTCCCCTGCCCTCGATTTGAATGTCGATGTCGCGTTGCGCGAACGCGCCGGCGCAGCCGAGTGTCGCGAACAAAATACCTAAAAATGCCCTTCTTATCATATCGTCTCCATAATTTACAAATTGCCGCGCATTTCAACACTTTTCCGCCGAATAAACCGACCTTCCGCGCAAGTTCCGCATTTCCCGAGCGACAACCGCCGCCGAAAACAGGAACGCCATGAAGTCGGAAGCCGCAAAACTCGCCCAAATTCCGTCGAGCGACATGAATTTCGGCAGCAGGTACAGGAACGGCACGAGGAACAAAACCTGACGCACGACCGTTATCAAAATGGAAAATATCGGGCGTTTCACCGCCTGAAAATATCCAGAGGCCACAATATTCACCCCGATTAGCGGACAGCAGAGCGTGAGCAGGCGCATTGCGCGTTCGCCCGTGGGAATCAGCGGAGAATCCGACGGAAGGAATATCGAAAAAATCGCGTCGGGAAACGCCTGCGTGGCGACGAATCCCGCGCAGCATATCGCAGAACCCGCCGCCAGCGAAAGCCGCAACGCCGAGCGCACGCGTTCGGGATTCCGCGCCCCGCGGTTGTAGCCTATTATCGGCTGAGCGCCCATCGACAGCCCCACGACGGGCAGAAATATGAACATTGTCGCCGTCATACAAATGCCAACCACCGCTATTGCCGACTCCGACCCGTACACCCGCGCCTGCCTTACGAACATCATCGTAGCCGCGCTCGACAGCCCCTGAATAATCAGGCTCGGCGAGCCTGCGTACAGCATCGACGCCATGAGGTCGAAGTGCGCCCGCAGGTTTTTCAGCCTGATTTTCAAATAGCTCCGCCCGCAGAAATAGAACGCGCAAACCCAGACCGTTCCGCATGCCTGCGCCGAGATTGTCGCCAACGCCGCCCCGCGTATCCCCCAGCCGAATTTGCACATGAACAGCCAATCCAAAATTACGTTCGCAACTCCCCCGATTATTATTGTAGCCATCGAATATGTCGGGCGACCCTCCGCGCGTATCAGATTGTTTACGCCAAATGATATTTTTTCAAAAATCAGCCCTCCTATTATTATGGAATAATAAGCCTTTGCGTCGGGGAGAATCCGCTCCGTCGCGCCGAAAAACCTGAGGACGGAATCCATGTTGCACAGCACGAGCGTCGCGGTAATTGCGTAGAAGGCGAAGAACATGAACACCGCCAGCCCCAGCACGCGCTCCGCCCCGCGCCTGTCGCCCTCGCCGAGTTTTATCGAAACGAGCGTCGCGCTCCCCTGACCTATCGTCATCGCGAGGGCGAGCAGAAACAGCGCGGGCGAAAAGCACACGGTTATAGCCGCAAGCGCGTCCGCGCCGCACACGCGCCCCACGAATATGCGGTCGATGACATTGTATGTCGCGCTGACGACGGTCGCCACAATAGAGGGTGTCGAGTAGCGGACAAGCAAGCTCCCGATTCGGGCTTCGCCCAATGCCTTTACTTCCTCGTCTTTCATAAAAAAAGCGGCTTTCCAAACGGTTAGCCGCGCAAAATCGGGTTGCCCAAGATTACGGGATTATTCTGAAAAACACGCGCTTTCCCGCCTGCAACACCAGCGGATTTACGGGGCGCGACAGCGCAAGGAACGGGTCGGAAACGCGCTCGGAATCGAGCTTTACCGCGCCCTGTTCGATGAGTCTGCGGACCTCCTTCTTGCTCGGGAAAAGCTTTGTCTCCGCCATGACGTTGACAATCGGCGCGCTGTCGGACTGCGCGACGGAATCCCACGCAAATTCGGGCATTTCGTCGGGAATTTCGTTTTTCGAAAAGACCTTTTCGAAGTTTTCAAGCTCAGCCCTGCCGACGTCCGCGCCGAAGAAGCGCGAGACCATAAGACACGCCAGATTCTTCTTGCATTTCATCGGGTGTTCCGACTTCATGCGCTCAATCTGTTCGGGCGTTTCGAGCAAAAGGTACTGGTAGTATTTCCACATCGTGTCGTCGCCGACGGACATGATTTTCCCGAACATGTCGCGCGGGGAGTCGTTGAACGCAATGTAGTTGCCGTAGCTTTTCGACATCTTCTTTTCGCCGTCCAAGCCCACGAGAAGCGGCATTGTGATTACCGCCTGCCCCGACTGCCCTGCGTCGCGCTGCAAGTCGCGCCCGACAAGGTTGTTGAAAAGCTGGTCGGTTCCGCCAAGCTCCACGTCGGACTCTATCATAACAGAGTCGTAGCCCTGCACGAGCGGGTACAAAAATTCGACTATCGAAATCGGCGTCTTCGACGCGTAGCGTTTTGCGAAGTCGTCGCGTTCGAGCATTCTCGCGACCGTCATTTTGCGGGCGAGGTTCAGCAGGTCGCCGAACGACATTCCCCCGAACCACTCGCTGTTATAGTGCACCTCCGTGCGCGATTCGTCCAGAATCTTGAACGCCTGCGCAAGGTAGGTCTTTGCGTTTTCCATGACCTCTTCGCGCGTCAAGACGGGGCGCAATGCGCTCCTACCGCTGGGATCTCCGATACATGCGGTGTAGTCGCCGATAATCAAAACCGCCTGATGCCCCAAATCCTGAAACTGGCGCAGTTTGTTGAAAACGACCATGTGCCCGAACGTGAGGTCGGGGCGCGTCGGGTCTACCCCCAACTTGACGCGCAACCGCTTGCCAGCCGCAAGCTTCTCCTTCAAATCCTCCGCGCCGATAAAAACCTCGGCGTTCTGCCCGAATATATCAATCTGATTCATACCTGTTCAATTATTTTCTCCCCATTATCCACCCCCCAAAACCAAACGCAACCCTTTTTTGGGCGCGAGCCGCGCCGGTCAACAGAGGGGGCTTGCCGCCCCCAAAAGGCGGTTTTCGCTACCACGAAAACTCCCGCCTGTCCCCCCGCTGGGCAGACTAACAGCCTACACGGGCGCGAGCCGCGGACGCAAGGTGCGCCAGCCGTCGGAGCTTCGAGCGCGAGCCGCGCCTTTCTTCGGAGCTTCGCTCCTTTTAATTGTTATGCGGCGCAGCTATAACCGCGCCTTTTCTGTATCAGTCCGTATTGGCTTCGCCAATTACTAGGATTAAAATTGCCGAACATTAGAGAGAAACAGGTAAAAAATAGACGCGCTTTGCGCGGATAAAAAAGAAAAAGCGGGAATCCGCAAACAAGGATTCTCCGCTATGCAATATGCTATACTTTTATCCCAAAGCACTCTAAAATCTTCGCGCCGTGCGCTGTAATTTTAGGCGCGTTAGAGTGCCGTTCAGGCGGTGGCTTTCTGTAATTTTAGGGACGTACTCGGATTTCCCAACGCTACGGTAGCTGACGAAACGCCCTACCCAACTTTTATCCCAGCGCATTCTAAAATCTTCGTGCGCCGTGCGCTCACTTTTTAGGGGCGTCAAAGTGCCGTTCAGGCGGTGGCTTTGCGAGTGGCTCAGGGTGCGTGGCGTACTGACGTACGCGAGCAGTCTGAGACACTCGCGAAACGCCGCATCAACGGTGCTTTCACGCCCCGTCAAGAAACGCCGTAGGGCGGTGCTTTCACGCCCCGTCTACGATTGTTCCAGAGTTGATTACAGCCTGCTTCGTTACAATCAGAACGCCGTCCCTTACATAGAGGCCTTCCGCCTCCCATTTGTCGGGCTTGCCTTTCGGGCTTAGCACGCAGTTGTCGCCGATACGCGCGTTTTTGTCGATAATCGCGTTTTCGATTTTGCAGTTCCGCCCTATTCCGATTGGCGGCACGCCCCTCGAAACGTTGTACTCGCGCTCCTCCTGCGATTCGTAGTAGTCCGCGCCCATCATTATCACGTTTTTGAGCGACGTTCCGCCCTCGATAATCGAGCGAATCCCGATTACGCAACGTTCGAGCGAGTCCGCGCGAATGACCGACCCGTCCGCGACGTTCGCCCTGTCGATTTTCGTGCCGAAGATTTTCGCACCGGGGAGGAAGCGGCAGTGCGTGTAGATGGGTTTGTCCTGCTTGTGGAAGTCGAATTCGGGGTTGGGTTCGGTGAGGGCGAGGTTCGCCTCGAAGAACGCGCCTACCGTGCCGATGTCTTCCCAATAGCCGTCGAAGATGTAGGCGCAGAGTTTTTTCTTGCCGAGCAGTCCGGGGATAATTTCCTTGCCGAAGTCCATTTCGCTGCCCGACATCGCCTCTTCCAAGACGTGCTGCGAGAAGATGTAAATGCCCATCGACGCCAAGCAGTAGTCGGCATTTGGGTCTTTGAGGTTGTGTTTGAGGTTGTCGCCTACGAGGAAGGAGTTGATGACTTTTTCGTCTTTCGGCTTTTCGGCGAATTCGACGATTTCGAGGTTGTCGTTTACGCGCATTACGCCGAGGCTCGGCGCTTCGCTTTTTGGCATGGGCTTTGCGGCGATTGTGATGTCGGCATTGTTTGCGATATGCCTGTTGAGCATTTCCTTGAAATTCATCTGGTAGAGCTGGTCTCCCGATAGAATCAGGTAGTGGCAGACTTCGCCGTGGCGTTCGAAGTGGTGCATGTTTTTGCGGACGGCGTCCGCCGTGCCCTGATACCAGTCTCCGCCTGAATCTGTCTGCTCGGCCGCGAGAATATCGACGAAGCCGTTTCCGAACGAGTCGAACTTGTATGTCTGCTGAATGTGCTTGTGCAGCGACGCCGTGTTGAATTGGGAGAGCAGGTAAATGCTGTCGAAACCCGAATTTATGCAGTTGCTAATGGGAATGTCCACAAGCCTGTACTTGCCCGCGAGCGGAACTGCGGGCTTGCAACGGTATTTCGTAAGCGGATACAAACGCGTGCCGCGCCCGCCGCCCATGATTATGCTGATTACGTTTTTTGTCATGTCGTGTCAATTTTTGATAAATTGCGGAGTTCGCCGTTTTGCGGGCGGTCGCCGTGGAGCGGTTGAAATTCCGTTCCGTCCGCGCCGCCGCCGCGGACGCCTCAAAAGCGAATCCGCGTTCGCGCAAACGGAAACCGCGAATGAATCAACAGCCCCTTTGATGCGTGCATTATCGACTTTATTTCGGGAAAAATCCAGCTTTTTTTTGCGCTTGCGAAATTCGGGCAAAACCCGAACAAAGCGCAAACATTTCTACAAGCACGGCGGATTGGGCGAAAGCTTGGCGATGTCGAGTTTGAACGGAAGTTTCGACTGCTCGAACGGAACGAGGTACTCGTTCGCACCGAACACAAAAAGCTCGCCGCGCAGGACGAGTTTTTTTGAGTCGGCGTCGAACCAGAGTTTGCAGCGGTAGACGCCGCCGTCGTCGGGATTCACGACCTTGCCGACGAATTTTCCGTCCGACGAGGGAATCAAATCCCACACAAAATCGAGACCGCAGAGCGGCGGCTTTCCGTCGAGACCCTTGGCGCGCTCAATCGGCTTTTCGATTGTGTCGTCCATTTTGGAGTCGTGGTAGATTGCGACCATTTTCGCGTAGCGTTTGCCGCCGCGCGGATAGACCGCGACCACGGTTTCGGGCTCGTCGCCGTCGTACATGAGCCACAGGCCGTCGATGTCCGCCTTTTCGACGACGGGAACGGGCGGGAACGCCGACCCGTCGCTTTTCGAGCACGACGCCGCGAGCATGCACGCAAGCGACGCCAAGACTGCCGAGATAAAAACGCGCGTCATTTTTCGGAAATTCCGACTGCCGAAAGAACCGCCTCGGCGACGGCTTCGGGAGATGGATTTTTAGCCTGCGCGGCGACTTTCATGCCGAATTTTTCGACCGCCGCCGCAGTCTTCGCGCCAATCGCCACGATTTTCGGGCGAACCGCCTTTGCCGACAGCGCGAGGTTTTCGGCGTTTTTAGCGAAGCCCTCCACCGCCGACGGGCTTGCGAAAACGACAGCGTCCGCGCCCGTTTTGCGGAATTCCGCCGCCGCCGCGCAGTCCTTTTCGACCCGCGCGATTTCGGTTTTATAGACTTCGAGAGCGTCCACGATGGCGCGGTTTTTTTCGAGCGCGTCGAAAAGCTCGTTGCCGGCAAGGTTGCCTATTATGCAGAGAATTTTCAGGTTTTCGAGCGTCTCGTAGTCCGCCATCGCCTGCGCCATGTTTTCGGCGGTGGAGATTTCGGGAACGACGTCGGCGCGGAGAAAGTATTTTTTAAGCTCCCGCGCGGTGGCCTCGCCCACGCACGCGATGCGGGCGATTCCCAGCGCGCGTATGTCGTCGAACGACTTCAAAAACTCGCCGAAGAAGCCGCGCACGCCGTTGACGCTAGAAAACGTCAGCCAGTCGTAGCGTCCCATTTCGGCGAAGACGTCGCGCAGTTCGTCCTCCTCCGCTTGCAGGTTGATTTTCACGAGAGGAAGCTCTATTGCGCCCACGCCCTTTGATTTCAGGATTTCGGCGACCGCCGAATTGTCCTCGCGGGTGAGCAGAACTTTTTTTGATTTCGCCATTTTAGAAAGTGAAGTCGTCCGATTCTTTGAGCGAGATTGCGAATGCCTCCAAGAGCTTTACGCAGTTCGAGATGTCGTCGAGGTCGGCGACTTCCGCGGGCGTGTGCATGTAGCGCAGCGGTATGCCGACAAGCCCCGTGGCGACGCCCCCGCGCGTCATCTGGATAACGCGCGCGTCCGTCCCCGTTGGTCTGCTTTCCGCGCTCACCTGATAGGGAATGCCCGCGAGTTTTGCGCACTCGACAAGCCTTTCAAAAACTTTCGGGTTGATGTTCGGCCCGCGCGAAATTACGGGGCCCGCGCCGAGTTCGATATACCCGAAACGGCGTTTGTCGCAGCTGGGGAAGTCGGTCGCATGGTCTACGTCGATTGCGATTGCGACGTCGGGTTTGACGGCGTACGCCGAGGTCAACGCGCCGCGCGTGCCGATTTCCTCCTGAGTGGTCGCCACGCTCACAACCTTGAATTCGGGCTTTTTTTCGAGCTTTGCGAGCCTGCGGAGAGCCTCGAACGCGCAGTAGCAGCCCGCCCTGTCGTCGAACGCCCGCGCGGCGCAGCGCGTGCGCGAGAGCTTGTGGACGATTGTGTCGTACACGACGGAATCCCCTATTTCGACGAGGCTTTGCGCCTCCTTTTTGGACTTCGCGCCGATGTCAATCCACACGCCGTAGATTTCGGGAACTTCCTTGCGCTCCTTGGCGTCCATGAGGTGTACCGCCCGCTTGCCCGTTACGCCGTAGACGTAGCCGTTGCGGGTCATGATTGTAACGCGCCTGCCTGGGAGCATTACGTTGTCGTGCCCGCCGAGCGTTTCGAAAAATACGAAGCCGTTTTCGTCTATGTACGAAACGATGAATCCGATTTCGTCCATGTGTCCTGCGAGCATAAGCGTTTTTGCGCCCGCGCCGAGGGTCGCGATTCTGTTTCCGAGAACGTCGCGACTCACCGAGTCCGCATAGGACGAAACGTATTTTTCTACGATGTCCGCCGCCTCGCGTTCGACGCCCGTAGGAGAGCGCGAACGGAGCAGTTCGAGAAGAAATTCGTCCATTTCAAAATGGTTGTTCATGTCGGTATTATCGAAATAAATTCTGTTTGGATTACTGTTTTTCGCCGCGCAACTGCCCGATGGCGATGCCCGTGAGCTTGTAGGAAATCAGCCCCAAGTCGTACTCAGAGCCTCCGAAGTGGAAGGTGCGTTGCAGGTGGAACTGGCTTTTGCCTGCCGCCAATTCGAGCGCGGGAGAGTAAGTTGTGATTTCGTAGAACCTGTCCGCCGCCGCCGATGTGCGGGCGAGCGGACCGTTGTTGTAGACCGAAATTGCGTCGCCGTCGAACCTGTCGCCGCCGCTTCTGCGCCACGCGTTTTGGAGGTACGCGCAGTTGCCCGACGGCTTTATGTAGAGAATGACGGTGAGAATTTTATTGTAGGCGTCGAACGAAACCGCGATGCCCTCGCTGCGCCTGCCCGAAATGCCGATTCCCGACATGTTGCGCCCGTCCACCTTGAATTCCACATACGACGGGTCGACAAGCAGCGAGCCGTCGCCCGACGACGCCTCGAAATAGTTGTCGCGCACAATGTCGCCGAGTTTTGCGGCGTCGCCCGCCCTGTACGGAATGAACACGCGCACTTTCCTGTTTGCGTTGAAGCACGACTGCACGTTCATGTTGAGCAGCCCGCTTTCGGGCGTCCACGCGGCGTCGCCGGCGTTTGTTAGCTTGTTGAAAGACTGGAACGCAACAAGCTTTACGGCTTCCGGAATTTCAATACCGAGAATTTCGGAAACCTGCGGGCGGTTGAGCACCGTGATTTCGCGCTCGGCTTTTACCTTGAACCGCTTGCCTTTCGCGTTTTCGAAATCGGCGAATTTTTCGAAACGCGCCTGCGTCTTCGAACGCGCGGTGAGCTTCCACGGTTCGGAGGAAAAGCTTTCGGGCGCGCGCCAATTTTCCGACGAATACGTTGCGCCGGCGGGGAAGAATACGGAGAAGTCGCCGCCTTCGGGGCCGATTCCGAAAGAGTCTTCGCCGCCAACTTCGTCGGACTGAATCGCCGCCTTTTCGTCGGCGACAAGCCTGTGGTTAATCCAGCCCAGCGACGCGCCCTCCGCGCCGCCGAACGTGGAGGTCATGACCCTGCCCTGATATTTGGGAGAGACCGCCACGAGCGAGTTTCCCTCGCCCAAAAGCACGATGCCCGCATTGTATTTGGAGAAGAACGAAAGCTCCTGTCCGAACGCGGGAAGGTCGGGCCCCGACGTATCCAATGCGGACTCCTTAATCAGCCCGCACGCGCCCAAAAGCGACGCAATTCCGACAAAACCCAGTGTTTGAAAAATTTTCATGTCCCACAAATGCCACATTGCCGCCGTTTCTTCAACTCTTTTTTCCCGCCGCCGCGCAATTGGCGCGCAAAAAAAACGCCCGACTCGTCGCGGCGGGCGGCTTTGCGGAAAAATTCCGAGCATTCGGCGCGGCGCAAAAGCGCGTCGGCACAGCCCAACGGCTGGCTGAACGCGCGGAGCGTCCGCCGCCGATTTTACAGGAGCGTGGAGCGCAGTTCTTCGCCCGATTTCGGGCTGAGGTACGCGGGCGGAATGTCGAAAATCGTTTTGCAGCCCGACATGCCCTCTTTGTTCATGCGGCAGACCGCGCGGGCAAACGCAACGAGTGCGCTCGACGTAAATTCGGGGTTCGAGTCGAGCTTCAACTTGTACTCTATGATGTGCGTGTTTTCCTTTTCGAAGCCCGTTTTGCCGATTCTGAAAACCATGCCGCCGTGCGGAATTTTCGAGTGGTTTGCGTTGAATTCGGCTTCGTCGATGAAGTGCACGGTTGTGTCGTAGTCGGCGAAGTAGTTGGGCATCGTCTTGATTTCGCGTTCGACGCGTTCGGCGTCCGCGCCGTCTTCGAGAACGACGAAGCATTCGCGGACGTGTTTTTGGCGCGTGGAAAGTTCGGGAGTTTCGCCCCTGCGGACGGCGTCGAGCGCGCTGTCCACGGGGATTGTGTACTGCTTTGCGTTTTTAACGCCAGCAATTCTGCGGACGGCGTCGGAGTGCCCCTGGCTTACGCCCCTGCCCCAGAATGTGTAGTCTTTGCCTTCGGGGAGAATCGCGCCCGCGTACATGCGGTTGAGCGAGAAAAGCCCGGGGTCCCAGCCGAGCGAAATTGCGGCGACTTTCCCCGCCGCGCGGGCTGACGCGTCCACTTTCGCGAAGTGTTCGGGAATTTTCGCGTGGGTGTCGAAGCTGTCGACCACGTTGAAAAGTTTTGCGTATTCGGGAGTCTGCACGGGAAGGTCGGTCGCGCTTCCGCCGCAGAGAATCACGACGTCGAGCCTGTCCTTCCATTCCGCGGCGTCCGCAACGTTTGCGACTTTCGCCGATTTTGTCGCAATCTTCACGCTTTCGGGATTCCTGCGCGTGAAGACGACTTCGAGTTCCATGTCGGGATTTTGGCGCACGGCGGCTTCAACGCCCCTGCCTAAATTTCCGTAGCCTATGATGCCAAGTTTTATAGCCATATGTTTTGCGTTTTTACAGGCTAAAAAAAATGGGTTTGCCGCCGTCCGCTTTCAAGTTTTTTTTGCGCGGCTTTGCGAAAAAATCGCGCCGCCCGCGCCCTACGCCCTATTTTCCGCACCTGTCCTCTATGATTGCAAACGTGCGCGCGCTTGCGCCGACGTTCGAAGAGTGCCACTTCTTTGCCGACTGCGCGAGCGTTTCGCGCGCATGCGGATTCTTTGCAAGCCGCGCAAGCTCCACTACCGCGCATTCCGCGTTGGGGACTTTCACCACCGCGCCGTCGCGTTCGAGCGTTTCGCACGCGCGGCGGAAATTCGTCATGTTCGGTCCGTAGACAATCGGCACTCCGAGGGCTGCGCAGTCAATCGGTGTCTGTCCGCCGACGTTGGGCGGAAGGCTTTTTCCCACAAACGCAAAATCCGCAATCTGCGTCAAATTGCGCAGTTCGCCCGTAGTGTCGGCAAGGTAGACGAGCGTTCCTTCGGGCGCGGTTTTCGATTCGCTGCGGACGCCGTGCGGATAGCCCGCAATCAGGCGTTTTACTGCGTTGCGGCGTTCGGCGTGGCGCGGAACGAGAAGCAGGCGGCAGTCTATTTTATCAGCGCGGATTTTGTCGAGGGCCTTCAAAAGCATTTCCTCCTCGCCGTCCCATGTGGACGAGCCGAGCAGAACGAGGGAGTCGGGCGCAAAGCCCATTTCGGCGCGGAGCTGCGCCTTTCCGTTTTCGTCGAGCACCGTTGCGGGCTTCGAGTCGAACTTCATGTTGCCCGTCGTAAATACTTTCAGCGGCGACGCGCCCAGCCTTATGAAACGCGCGGCGTCGAATTCGCTCGACGCGCAAATTGCGTCGAACTTGTCGAGCAGTCTCCGCGCGACGTACGGGAACTTTGCGTAGCGTCCGAAAGACTTGTCCGACATTCGCGCGTTGAGCAGCATTATTTTTGCCCCGCGCGACTTCGCCTGATGCATGTGCTCCGGCCAAAGCTCGCCCTCCATGAGCAGGCACACGTCGGGGTTTATTTTCTCCCACGCGCGAGCCGAAAACAGCCAGAAGTCTATCGGAAACACCCCGACATACAGGCATTTCGCCGCGTATTTTTCGCGCAGAATTTTGTAGGCTGTACTTGTGGTCGTGGTCACCACAAGCTCGAATTCGGAGGAGAGCATGTCTATAAGCGACGCCAGAGCCTCAATCTCGCCCACGCTTACCGCCTGCAGCCACACGCGCTTTTTGCCCGACTTCGGCGGAAGCTTTTTCTGCCCGCCGAGCCTGTGCGAGAAGTCTTTTGAATATCCGCCGCGGCGCAGCATTCTGACCGCGTAGTACGGGAACGCCAGCAGGAACGCGGGGACAAACAAAAGCCTGTAAAGCCAAATCATTATTCGGCTGCCTCCATGACGATTGCCGTGTTCGCGCCGCCGAAACCGCTGCTGAGCGAAAGCGCGATTTTCGGCGAATCGAATTCCGTCTTGCGCGGAATGTTGAGACCCTCCGCGGCTTCGTCGAGGTTTTCGATGTGCGCGGAGCCCGGGGTGAAGCCGCGTTTGAGCGCGAGCGCGCAAAACGCCGCCTCCATCACGCCCGCGAGCGAAAGCCCGTGCCCCGTAATCGCCTTTGTGCTGCTGATTCTAAGCTTTTTGTTTTGCCCGAAAACCGACTTGACCGCTTTGAGTTCGGCGACGTCGCCCATGGGCGTCGAGGTTGCGTGGGCGTTTATGTAATCGACATCGTCCGCCGAAATTCCCGCGTCGGCGAGGGCGCGGTTTGCGGCGTTTATAACGCCCGTGCCTTCTGGGTGCGGAACGGCGACATTGTAGCCGTCGCTCGCCTGTCCCCAGCCGCGGATTCTCGCGTAAATCTTCGCGCCGCGGGCTTTTGCGACCTCCTCGTTTTCGAGAAGCATCACCACGCCGCCGCCGCAACCCACGAATCCGTCGCGGTTTTTGTCGAAGGGTCTCGACGCCGTTTCGGGGTCGCGGTTGGTGCTCAAAGCGCGCATGCCCGCAAAGGGGAGAAGCGTGCGGTAGTCGCCGTCTTCGCCGCCTACAACGAACATTCTGTCCTGACGGCCGTTTGCGATTTCGTCGTAGGCAAAGCCCGTCGCGTGCGAGCTGCTTGCGCATGCCGACGCAAAGCCGCAGCTTGCGCCCTTAATCTTGAACGCCGACACGAGGTTGAACGAAAGCGTGCCCACGATTGACGCCACGATTCCCAGCGGATTCGAACGCAACACGCCCTTTTTGTCGAGCATCTGCATGTTGTGGTAGAGCATGCCCGTAGAGCCAGCGGAGGCGGTGTAAAGCCCCGTCGAGGGGTCGGAAATTTGCGATTCGTCCAAGCCCGAATCCGCAATAGCCTGCTTCATTGCGCAGTAAGCGTAAAGCCCGTGCGGGGGAAGCGAGCGCAGAACGTCGCGGCGCACGCGGTATTCGGGCGGATACGTCCAGTCTTCGGGGTCGGTGCTGTCGGTATCGAAATGCTTTACCGTTCCGACGCATTTGACGGGAATTTTGTCGTCGGCAAACTGCGGGTAAAGCTCTATGCCGTTTTTGAGGTTCACAAGGCTGTCGCAAACCGATTCGATGTCGTTGCCGATGCTTGTGATGAATCCGAGACCTGTTATTACAACGTTGTTTTTCTTCATGGAATATTAGGAAATGAAATCGAAAGTGAGCGTGAGTTTTTCGCAGAACGACGCCTTCTGACCGCCTACCGACATCGACGCCTCGAAATTCGCAATCGGGCGGCGTATGCGTGTGGGCTTTGCGCGGAGTTCGATGACTTCGTTCGGGCGGCAGATGCGCATGCAGCGCGCGCCGTCGCCGGAAGTGAAAAATATTTTTTCGGGGTCGGCGGGCTTGGGCATGTCGGCAAAAACGCCCTTGATAAGCCCGAACACGCAGAGCTGCCCCATTGCCTCCAACATCAGCGTTCCGGGGAAGACGGGATTGTCTTTGAAATGCCCTTTGAAGAAGAATTCGTCGGGTTTGAGGGTGTAGCGCCCCGCAATGACTCCGTCGGCATAGTCTGCCTCTTCGACGAAGAGAAAAGGCGGCTGTTGGGGCATTGCCGCAAGTATGTCGGAGTACGAAAAATGTATTGGCGATTCGTTCATTTTCAAACTTTCCCTATGGCACAAAAATGCCCGCAAGACAACAATATTTTGCAGGAGCAAGGCAATAAGAACGCCTCAAAAGGCGTTGCCAAGCAAAAATTTCAAATTTCAGGGGCGCGGACGCATTTTTCGGAGAGAGCAAAAACCCCCAACAACAAGAGCAACAATCGCTTATAAAATTAAACCGTTTACAAAAAAAACGCGATAATTGACTGTACATTCTTCGCACTTTGAATAGATTATTATTATAGCAAAAAGGAAAATTTGCTCAACCTCAAACAGGCTATTATTATGAAGAAACTAACGATACCTATGCTAATCGCGCTGGCTGCGGCTACCGCGTACGCCGAACCCATTAAAGGCGGGTCGTCGGAACGCACGGTAATCACCGCCGGCGACGCAATCGAAATCGACTCTACCGGCGGCAACAGATACACCGCAGCCTCGGGCGTTACAGTCGGCTCGCTCACCGAAATCGACGGCTCGACGGGCGGCGTCAACATCGCCGCATGGGGTCAAGACACCGGGCTGACAGTCGACGCAAATTCGACCGACGCAAAAACCGCCCTCAAAGTTGCGTCGTGGAAACAAAACTACGCCATAACGACCATCACGAATTCGGCGTCGAGCACCGCGGCAATCACGGTCGATTTCGGACAAAGCCTCACTCTTAACGCGAACTATAATAAGCAGTCGCAGTATCTCAACTTCAAGGACGTCTACGCGAAGGTGCTCGCAAAAAACACTTTCCTGCAGGAGCGGCAGGGCACTTCCGACATCACCATTGCCGAAGGCGCAAAGGTTGATTGGAGCGGCTCTATCAGACTCGGCGAATACTACGGACAAACCAACAACGCAAACCTCAATGTAAACGGCGAGTTCAACCTCCAAAGATACAACGGCAACAAGAGCCAAATCGACCTGTACGACGGCACAAAGCTCACAATCGGCTCGAACGGCGTGCTCAGAACTTCCGACAACACAATCAACATCTTCGCAAACGGTTCGCTCACAGTCAACGGACAGCTTGTAATGCAGGGCGGCAGCACGCTCAACGTCGGCGGCACGCTCAATGTCGCGAACCAAAACCCGACCAAGAGATTCGCGGTGTACTCTATGAACTCGTCGGGCGGCACTTTCGCGCAGGATACGGCAAACAGCGACGTTGCCGTCGGCAACCGCGGGCTTGAAATCAAGCGCACCGCAACGCTGAACGCGAATACGGCAACGGGCAAGAGCGCAACTTGGTACATTGATTCGCGCCTCGACCTAAACGGCGACTACAATGCGGATATCAACCTCACCACGGCAAAACTTACCGTTAACGACGACTCTCAAATCACGATTTCGGGCGGCGAAAAGAAGTTCGTAATGTGGAACATTTCGAAAGCGTACCTCAACAAGGCGAACGCCATTGTCGACGAAAACGGCGAAGGCAACATATCCCTCATCACTGCGGACAGGGGCGAAGGGTTTGAAGCCTACGTTCCCGAACTGCACATTGCGGCAAGCCAGCAGTTCTCCGAAATCTGGCTCGGACAAGACTTTAAGATTTTTCTGGACGACAACGCCGCGACCCTTGAACTCACGAAAACGGGCGATACCACAATATCGGGCTTTGCGGGAAAAATCGTAGAAATCTACAACTTTGCCGACAACAGAATCTACGTGGGCACCGACGCCGCAACAAAGGCGCAGCTTTCGAGAATCAAGGCATACGACTCCGACAACAACCTCGTAAACATCGCAGTCAACGGCGCGGGCTGGCTCACGGCGGCAATTCCCGAACCCGCGGAATGGGCGGCAATTTTCGGAGCGGCCGCGCTGGCGGTTGCGGTAATCCGCAGGCGCAAATAGACTTTGTTTTATTAACAGGTTCGGGGCTTCGCGGCAACGCGAAGCCCTTTTTTTTGCGTCCGATGCGCCCGCGCGAAAAATCCCGACTCATACACTTCAAATCGGACAATCCGCATGTGCGCTCCGATGGAAACGTTCGGACAAAAGCGCACCCCCCCGACGCAATTCAGCCGCAAGACAGTCTTTTATTTTCACACTCCCCGCAAGATTACGCCGCAAACCGTTAGGTTGCGCCGCAATGGGCGCAAAAAAACGGGCGCGTGCTTTGCGCATGCGCCCGTTTTGCGGCAAGCAGTCCGCTTAGAAGAATTTTTTATAGAACGGCTCGGACGACTGTTTCGGATTGTCGTCGCCGCAGAGTTTTGCGAACTCTTCAAGCTTTGCGCGTTGGGCGTCGGTTAGTTTGGTCGGAACTTCGACGTGGATTCTCACGTACAAGTCGCCCCTGACGCCGCCGCGGAGGTCGGGCATGCCCAAGCCTTTCATGCGCAACGCCGCGTTGGGTTGCGTTCCCGCGGGAATCTTCAAAACCGCCTTGCCCGTTAGCGTTTCAATCTCGACCTGCCCGCCGAGCGCGGCGAGGGTGAACTTGATTTTGATGTCGGTGTAGAGGTCGTTGCCGTCGCGCTCGAAGCGCGGGTTCGGCGAGACGTAGATTACGACGTACAGGTCGCCGTAGCCGCCGCCGTTGTAGCCCGCGTTGCCCGCGCCCGTTTTGCGGAGTCTCGACCCCGTGTACACGCCTGCGGGAATGTCGATTTTAACTTCGTTGCGCTCTTTCACGCGCCCCGACCCGCCGCATTTCGGGCACGGATTTTCAATTACCGTTCCCGTGCCGCCGCATTCGGGGCACGGCTGCGAAAAGCGAATCGGCCCCTGCGCCATTCTGACCTGTCCCGAACCTTTGCATTTGGGGCAGACTTTTCTGCCGCTCGCGCCGTTTTTCGACCCGCTGCCTCCGCAGTCGGGGCACACGACCATGCGGTTGTAGCGGATTGTGCGGCTTGCGCCCTTTGCCGCCTCTTCGAGCGAAATTTCGATTTCCGCGCGGATGTCCGAACCGCGTTCGGGTTCGTCGTAGTCTTGATGCGACGCCCCGCCGCCTCCGAAGAAGTCGTAGAAAGCAGCTCCGCCGCCGCCACCGCCGCCGAAGACTTCGCGGAAGACGTCGAAGGGGTCCTGAAAGCCGCCGAAGCCGCCCGCCTGCGAGTACGCCGCCCCGCCGCCCTGCGCGAACGCCGCGTGTCCGAACTGGTCGTACTTTGCGCGCTTTTCGGGGTTCGACAAAATTTCGTAGGCTTCGGAAACCTGTTTGAATTTTTCCTCCGCCGCCTTGTCGCCCGGATTGTGGTCGGGGTGGTATTTGAGCGCGAGCTTGCGGTATGCCTTTTTAATTTCCTGCTCGGACGCGGTTTTTTCCACGCCCAAAACTTTGTAATAATCTTCTTCCGCCATAAAAAATTACTCCCTGCCGCTCGAAACGACGACGCTCGCGGCGCGGAGCAGCCTGCCGTTGAACGTGTAGCCCTTGCGGACAACCTTTATTACGCCGTTTTCGGGAACGTCCGCCGACGGCTCGTGCGAGACGCATTCCGACGTATTCGGGTCGAACGGCTTGCCCGCCGCCGCGATTTCCTCCACGCCGAAGTTCGCGAAGACTTTTTTAATCTGCGCGCTGACCATTTCGACGCCCGTGAGTATGTTTTTGGAATCGTCCGAGTTTTTCGCCGCATCGATTGCCATGTCGAGGTGGTCGATTGACGGCAGCAGCTCCTCGATGAGGGGTTGGAGGGCGAATTTTGCAAGCTCCTGCTTTTCGCGCTGGACTTTGCGGCGGTATGTGTCCAAGTCGGCTACGGCGCGAAGGTACAAGTCCCTGTTTTTTGCGGCGTCCGCCTGCGCCTTGTCAAGCTCGCCCACAATGTCGGCCATGTTCATCGACTGCTCCTCCGCGGCCATGTCCTCCGCGGCGCAGGATTCGGGTGTCGTCTGTGCTGGCTCTTTCGTTTCCGTATTTTCGGTTGAAGTGTTTTTTTCCTTTTTCATAAAAATTCAAATGGCGTTTATCGTAATTTTCCGTTCAAACTTAACGCGTTTTCGCCTTTTTCAAAGTTTTTTTTCGAGCATGCCTCGCAGCCTTTCCATGCCGCCCGCCAAATCCGAAAATTCGCCGTCGAGCTGCGCCTCGTACAGGGCGGAGAGTATTTTGCCGAACTCGCGCGAAGGCTTCATGCCAAGCCCCTGCAAGTGGCGTCCCATGACTATCGGCTTCGGGACGGAGTCGCGCACTTCAAGCTCGGCCGCGCGGGCGGAAATCCACTTGCCCTGCGGGGAGTCGTCTTTATATTCTCCCTCCCCGCGCCCGTTGCGGTCGGCGAAGTCCACGCGCACGAGCCTGTCTATCCGCCCCACTTTCCGCGCAAGGCGGCGAATGGCGGAGTCTCCCGCCTTAACGCGCCACAGGTCGAGAATCGCCATGTGCCGTTCTACGAGCGGCACGACCTCCTCAACGAGCGATTTTTCCCGCGTGAGCCGCGCCAGAAATTTGCGCGTGGGCTTCACGCCCAAAATGTCGTGCCCGTGCGAGTGGATTTTCCCGTCGTCGCCGAATGTCGTGCAAAGCGGTTTGCCAAAGTCGTGGCAGAGCACGGCAAGCCCCACGACCAAGTCCTCCCGCTCGTCGCCCGTTCGAGCCGAAGCGTACGCGTCGAGCGCAAAGCCCGTGTGCGTGTAGACGTCGCCCTCGGGGTGCCAGTGCGAGTCCTGCGGGCAGCCGCTCGTTGCGGCGAGTTCGGGAAAATATTTCAGCCAGCCGCAGTCGCGCAGAAAATTCAGCCCGCGCGAAATTTTGCGCCCCTTCAAAATCAGTTTTTTCCACTCCCCGAAAACGCGCTCAATCGGCAGGTTTTCGAAGGGGATTTTCGAGCAAAGTTCGACCGTCTCGGGCGCGACCTCCATCGAAAACCGCGCCGAAAACTGCATCGCCCTAAGCACTCTCAGCGGGTCTTCCGAAAACCTGTCGGAGGTGTGCCGAAGCACCCCCCGCCGCAGGTCGGACTCACCCCCGTAGGGGTCTACTATTTTTCCGTCGAGCGGGTCGTACAAAACGGCGTTTATTGTGAAGTCGCGCCGTGCGCAAGCCTCCTCCGCCGACAGGTTCGGGTCGCACTCGATGTCGAACGCCCTGTGCCCCTCTCCCGTTTTGCGCTCGCGGCGCGGAATGCTTACGTCGATGTCGTAGCCTTTCAGAATCCAGACGCCGAAGCTCTTGCCGACTTTCTCTACGCGGAATTTCCGCGCGAGCATTTCCTCCAAAATCCGCGGCGGCAATCCGTAGACTTCTATGTCGAAGTCTTTGGGCGTCGCCCCCAAAAGGGCGTCGCGCACGCAGCCGCCGACAAAATACGCCCGACCGCCGAGTTCCCTCGCCGATTCGAATATGAACGCGCAAGCGTCGGCGTATTTCGGAGAAAGTTTAAGCATTTCCGATATCGTAGACCAGCAGTTTTCCGCCTGCGGGTTTCAGATAGTTTTCCACGAAATTTACGTGTATGGGGTGTTCGGCGTAGCGTTTAAGCCCCGCCGCGCCGTCCTCGAACGACATAACCAGCGCGTAGTCGAAAAAGTCGTCCACAACTGGGCGCGCGCTCGGAACGGGCGCGCCGATGTGCATGAACTTTACGCCGTCGATTTGTTTGAGCGTTTCAAGCCCTTCGAGTATGAGCGGTGCTTTCGACGCGTCGCGCGTGCGGAATATTACAACATGTGTTAGCATAGCATTTTCTATTTAAGATTGCCTTTTTGTACGCAAAACGAGCCGAATCAAAATTTTCGGCCCGCGCGCGGAAATGATTTTCCCCTCTATTTGGAGACTATCCTGAACAGTCTAAGACCCTTTGCGCCCTTCAAATCGAGCGTCGCGCCGTTGCGCTCCATCTTGATTCTTTCGGCGTCGGTGAGTTTCACCATCAGCGGCACGCCCGACGTAAATTCGCGCCGTTCGCCCGCCTGCATTGCGCCCGTATATAGCGGTTCGGGGTGTTTGCCGTCGTTCGTCTTAATGTCTTGGTAGACCAGAACGTATGTGTCGGCAAGAGCGGTCAGGGCAAGTTTGAGTTCGGGTGCGGAAACTTCGTTCATTGCCGCATTCGCCGCCGACGACACTGGCTGTGTTGCGATATTCCCGTTTATCGAAATGTCGGGGTTTTCCTCTGGGGCGCGTTTTGCGAACGTCGAGACTGCCAGAATTATCACGACTGCCGCCAGAATGACTGCGCCGAAAACGACCGCCATTTTGACGAACTTCTGCGAATTGTCGGGCGTGTCGGACTCCCTCTCCTCCTCCGCGTTGTCGAAAGATTCGAAGCGCGACTCCGTTTCCGACGGCGGCGGCGCAAACTCTTTCTGCGCCGATGTCGACACGTTTGACGCCACCGTCGCCATGCGCGACAAAATATTGACGCGCCGCCTGTCGTCGCCGCCAGCCGCCCGCGACGCCATTGCGTATTCGTCCAAAATCGCGTCCGCGTCGAGCTTCAAAAACGCCGCGTATATCCGCAAAAATCCGCGTTTGTATATCTCAGGAAGCTTATAGTTGAACTCGCCCGACTCCATGTTCTCTATGATGTCCGCGCGGAGTTTCGTGGCGTCGGCCGCGTCACGCACCGATATCCCCATCGCTGTCCTCGCCTGCAACAATTTATCTCCTAAATTCTTCATCGTACCCCAATCAAACTACATTCTCCCCCACATTGCAAGCCCCAAATAAGGCTGGAGCCTTAACGCCAACAGAGGGGGCTGCCGCCCCCAAAAGGCGGTTTTCGCTACCACGAAAACTCCCGCCTGTCCCCCCGCTCGGGCAGGCTAACAGCCTGCACGGGCGCGAGCCGCGCCGGTCGTCGGAACTTCGTTCCTTTCTGTGATAACTCGGCGCGGCTATAACCGCGCCTTTTCTGGATAAGTTCGTATTGGCTTCGCCAATTACTTACGCTGGGAAAATTTTCTTATCGGCAAAAAACAAATAAAAATAGACGCGCTTTGCGCGGATAAAAAAAGCAAAAGCGGAAATCCAAAAACGTGGAATTTCCGCTTACCAATAAACTAAACTTTTATCCCAACGCACTTTAAAAATCTTCTGCGCCGTGCGCTCACTATTTAGGGGCGTCAAAATGCCCCTATAAGAGTGGCTTTGCAAGTGGCTCAGGGTGCGTGGCGTACTAACGTACGCGAGCAGTCTGAGACATTCGCGAAACGCTCTTAGAGGGGCGTTTTCACGCCCCGTCTTCGTGCGTGCGCTCATTTTAGGGGCGTTAGAGTGCCAGTATAAGGGCGGCTTTGCGCACGGCACAGGGCGCGTGGCGTACGCGGATTTCCGCAAACACAAGTCGGCTACGCGAAACACTCTACCCAACTTTTCTCCCAGCGCATTCTAAAAATCTTACGCGCCGTGCGCTCACTTTTTAGGCATGTCAAAGTGCTTTCATAAGGGTGGCTTTCCTGTGCGCACAGGGCGCGTGGCGTACTTATGTACGCGAGCGGTCTGGGCGTACAGGGAAACGCCCTTAGGGAAGTGCTTTCACATGCCGTAAACGTGGAGGATTTCCAGTACGTACATCTTGTGATAGGAGTGGTCGGGATACCATGTTTTCACCGCCGACTTGTCTATAAACGAATCCTCCGTCAGCATTTGCGCGTACATTTTGCGGCACTCAAACACTTCGCCCGCCTCTTCGAAAGTCGGGTTTCCAAGCTCCGTAAAATGCGGCGTCAATTTCGCCTCCGCGATTTTGTCGCAATCTCTGCCAGATTTCGAGCCGCAGATTTTCAGCGCGTCGCGGTATTTTTCGTCGAAGAACGAGAGCGTGAGCATGTCGTTCCTTTCGATAAATTCGTAGGTGTAGCGCGACGGACGCACGAACACGAACGCCGCCGGCTTGTTCCACATGAAGCCGAGTCCGCCCCAGCTTGCGGTCATGGTATTGAAGCCGTTTTTGTCGCCCGCGCTGACAAGCATCCACTGTCTGCCTATTTGCGTGAACGGGTTTAGAGTCAAATCGCGAATGTCTTTTTCCCTGAACATGCCCTTTATATCGGACAATCGCGCGGAATCGGCAATCATTTTTTCGGCGGAAAATACGCGACGTTCCGAATGCCGTCGGAAACTATTTCGCAGTCCGCGCCGTAGACTCCGCCCAGAAGCTCCGCCCGCATGGCGGACTCCGCCGAGCCGAACGACGAAATTTTGCCGTCTTTAAGAAGCGCGATTTTGTCGGCATACGCCGCCGCAAGGTTCGGGTCGTGGAGAACCGCCACGACCGCCGCCCCGCGCTCCGCGACTTCCCGCGCCGCCGACATCGCCGCGTGCGCGTGCGCGGGGTCAAGCCCCGCCGAAGGCTCGTCGAGCAGCAGCAGTTTGGGATTTTCGCCCAGTTGGCACAGCGCGCGGGCGAGCTGCACGCGCCGTTTTTCGCCGCCCGAAAGCTCCGAATATTTCCGTTTTTCGAAACCCGCAAGCCCCACCGATTCGAGCGATTCGGACACGTCCGCCGAAAGCCCCGACAGCCCGCCGCGCGAGTATCCGCCGAGAGCCACGACCTCCCCAACCGTGTATTCGAAAGTCAGCGGGCACTCCTGTTCGAGCACCGCCCGCATTCGAGCAAGCTCCCGCGCCGACAGCCCAGCGATGTCCGCGCCGCCGAGCATTACGCGCCCGACGTCGGGCCGCGCATATCCGCTTGCGATTTTCAGCAGCGAGCTTTTCCCCGCGCCGTTCGCGCCGAGCACCGCCGCAAACTCGCCCGCGCCCACGCGCAGCGACACGCCGTCGAGCACCCTGCGCCCGCGTCCGTACGCAAAAGACACGTTTTCAATAGCGAGCATTCGAAACTCCTTTCGACCTCAAAAGCGCGGCGAAAAACGGCGCGCCCATAAGGGCGGTGATTACGCCGATTGGAACGGGGTCGGTCTGCGAAAACGCGCGGGAAACGACGTCGGCGAGCACGAGCAGCGTTGCGCCACCCAACGCCGAAAGCGGCATGAGAAAGCGGTTGTCGGTGCCTACAACCATTCGCAAAACGTGCGGAACTACAAGACCCACAAAGCCGATTATTCCGCAAATGGAAACGCTCGCGGCAGTCATCACGGCGGCGGCGGCGATTACCGCAAAGCGGGCGCGGGAGACGTCAACGCCGCAGTCGAACGCGTTTTCCTCGCCGAGCAGCATTACGTTTAGCGGACGCGCCGCGCACAGCATTGCAATCCACGCGGGAACGCAGAGGGCGAACGACACCCCAAGCTCCTCCCAGCCGCAGCGTTCGAGCGAGCCGAGCGACCAGAACACGAAGCCCCTCATGCCCGCGTCGCGAACGGAGTACATGAAAAATCCGACGAGCGCGCCGCAAAACGCGTTTACCGCAATGCCCGCCAAGAGGGTCGAGACCGCCGACATTTTCGAGCCTGAATGTCCGACAGCGCAGACCGCGACGGCCGCCGCAAGCCCCACAGCCAACGCGCCGATTTCGACGCCGAACGCCGACGGGAAAAACGAAACCGCCAAGACCGCCCCCAACGCCGCGCCCGACGACACGCCCGTAATTGAGGGGTCGGCGAGCGGATTTCTGAAAAGGCTCTGCATGCCCGCCCCCGCGAGCGCAAGGCTTGCGCCCGAAAGCAGCGCCGCCGCAAGGCGCGGAAGCCTTATTTGCCACACTACGAGATTTGCGGTTTCGTCGGAAGACTGCAAAAACAGCGCGGAGAGGACGTCGGCGCACGAAAGCCCACCCGACCCCGAACAGAGCGACGCCGCCGCCAACGCGGCGAATGCGAGCGTCAAAACCGCAAATGCCCCCGCTTTCATGAAAAGCGGAACGCCGTTTTAGCGGCGCGGGCCGAAGCTGCGGCGCGGAACTGAACGCGGAGCGTCGGCGTTTTTGAGCCTGTAAACGATGCGGGCCTTTTCCAAGTCCTGCGGAGTCATTTCCATTTTGACCCTGTCGCCGACAGTCAGTTTGATGAAATTTTTGCGGAGCTTGCCCGATATGTGGGCGAGCACCTGATGTCCGTTTGAGATTTCCACCCTGAACATCGTTCCGGGGAGAACCGCAACTACTTTACCTTCTACTTCTACGCAGTCTGACATTATTTAATTTATTTTTTTCTGTAAAAAAAGAATATTTCTGTTTCTCTTTGCGTGATAGTCAACAATAAAATAAGACCGATGGCTTCCGAAAACAGAGAGTATCCAGAAAAATCCGCCCCCCCATGCCCCTTCCAGCCTATGTTTCCGTCGTACCTGAACCGCGACGACGAGTTTTTCATGAAGCTTGCGTACAATCAGGCATTGAAGGCGTGGAAGCTCGGCGAAGTGCCGGTCGGCGCGGTGGTCGAGTATTGCGGAGAGGTCGTGGCGCAGGCGCACAATTCGGTTGAGCAGTCGCAGGACCCGACCGCGCACGCCGAAATTCTCGCGATAAACCAGGCAGCTGCAAAAATCGGCGATTGGCGGCTAAACGGCGCGACGCTCTATGCCACAAAAGAGCCGTGCCCGATGTGCTCGGGCGCGTGCGTTATGTCGAGGCTCTCGCGCGTGGTCTACGCCGTCGGAGACCAGAAAATGGGCTTTTTGGGCGGTGCGCTGAAAATCCACGAAGTGCCAACCCTAAACCACAGGCTCACCGTGCAATCGGGAGTTTTGCAGGACGAGTGCATGCTGATGATAAGAACATTCTTCAACCTAAAGCGCGAAGGAAAGAACGCCTAAAAGGCGGAATAGAAACCACACCGCCGCCCAGATTCCGCGCAAAAAACAATCTCCCTCTCCCCTGCGCAAAAACCGCGCGGACGATTTTTCGCGCCCGATTTGCGCGCTCATACCGCTATTTTGCCGCAGCCTCTATATCGGATATTTTGAAACGGTGGCAGACAATCGAGCAGCCTTTGCCGCGCTCGACGCTCTCGTAGGTCAGAACGGCAACCGTGCCGTCGTCGAGCAGCAAAACCGACGGGTAGTAGCCGTCGCAACGGATTGCCGTTTCGGAAAAGCTTTCGCTCTTGGAAAGCAGTATGCGGTATTGCCCCGCGCGCCCGTTTTTAATGTCGTCGTAAGAGCCTATCCACGCGCCGAGCCGCAAGCCCTTTTGGTCGCACGGAACTTTGTCGCGGAAGGCTATGAAAAGGCGGCCGTCTGGCAAAACAACGCCATGATGCCTGTCGCCCGAAAGCGCCCACGGAGTGTCGATTGGCTTGCTCCAAGTTTTGCCCTCGTCGCGGCTGAACGACACCAAACTGTTGCCGTTTTGGCGCGTGTTTTCGCGCATAATGCAGCAGATTTCGGAGCCGTCGGGCGAACGGAAAGCGTAGGGCTCGCACGCCCAAAGCCCGCCGATATCCTCGGGCGCGACAAGCTTTACGGGATTGGACCAAGTAAAGCCGCCGTCTTTTGTAATCGACGTGAACACGCGCAATTCCCTGTCGGCGTTCTTCGCGTCGCCCTTGTGGAAAAACGCCATCGTCGAACCGTCCTTGAGCTCGACCATCGAAGTAAACGCCATAAGGCAGGCAAACAGCTCGTCGGGATTGCTCGGCGAAAGCGGCGGCAGTTTGCGCCAAGTTTTTCCGTTGTCCTCGCTGTATACGCGCGGCATATATCCCTTGTAAAACTCTTCCGAGGGCGCGAACTTGCCCTTCAAGTGGCGCGTCTTCCCCGAGAGAATCTGTATGAAGCGTTTGCCGTTTAGATCGCGCACGGAATAGATGCTCGGACAGTTGCGCATGACGCGGTAGCAGTCCGGCATGATTTTGTCGATGCGCGTCCAAGTCTTTCCGCCGTCGTCGCTTCGGGCAACCGGACCTGCATTGCCGCCGTGTCCGACGTTCCAGACGCACAAAATGCCGCCGTCTTCGAGTTTTAGAGCAGTGGGATGCGCGTTGTAAAAACCTTCGCGTTCGTCCCTGAATTCCGCGCCCGACTTCCCCGCCGACACCACGATTTTTTCGGTCTTGCCGACGAAATCTACCGTCTTTATCGACTGAGACTGCGCCCGCCATTGCGCCTTTTTTTCGGACCATTTCGGATATTTTCCGATTGTTTTCGAATCGAAATCGGCGGCGCAAAGAGCGACTCCGCAAACCAGCAGTGGCAATGCAACTATTGCGGATAATAACTTCATACGCAATACCATAACACGGCGAAGCCTGCGGTCAAGACAAAAACGGAGCTTCAAAAAATCGCCCGAACGGCCAAAAAAACCTTGACTAAAAGGCTAAAAAACAGACATTTGAAGACTTATTTTTTTACTATGAAACGCACAAATACCTGCAACGAACTCACCGCCGCCGACAAGGGCAAAGAAGTGTCCCTCATCGGCTGGGTGCAATCGGTCCGCGACCACGGCGGCATTCTATTCATCGACCTTCGCGACCGCGACGGCATAACGCAAGTCGTCTTCCACCCCGAAGCGGCGAACGTCTACGAAAAGGCGCAGAAACTCAAAGACGAAAGCGTAATCCAGATTTTCGGCAAAGTCGAACTCAGGGAGGACGGCACTAAAAACCCGAACCTCAAAACGGGCGAAATCGAAGTCGTCGCGTCCGACATGGTAATACACAACATCTGCGACGTGCTCCCCTTCCCCCTCGACGACGAACACGCCGACAGGGTCAACGAAGACCTCCGCCTCCAATACCGCTATCTCGACCTCCGCAGACCGCGCAACCTCAACCTTCTGCGCATGCGCCACAAGGCGGCACAGGCTATCCGCGACTACCTCAACTCGCAGGATTTCATCGAAGTCGAAACCCCCATTCTTTTCAAGAGCACGCCCGAAGGCGCGCGCGAATTCCTCGTGCCCAGCCGCACAAATCCCGGCATGTTCTACGCGCTCAACCAGTCGCCCCAGCAGTACAAGCAGATGCTGATGGTATCGGGCATCGAACGCTACTACCAAATGGCTAAATGCTTCCGCGACGAAGACCTCCGCGCAGACCGCCAGCCCGAATTTACGCAGGTCGATATCGAGCTTAGCTTCGTCGACCGCGAAGACATGTACGCGCTTATCGAAAACATGCTCAAAAAAATCTGGAAGGACACCCTCGGAATGGACATTCCCACGCCCTTCCCCCGCATGCAGTACAGCGACGCCATGAACCGCTACGGCGTGGACAAGCCCGACACGCGCTTCGGAATCGAACTGCAAGACCTCACCGACGTTTTCAAGGACAGCCAGTTCAAGGTGTTCGCAAACGTCGTCAAGGACGGCGGCGTAATCAAGGCGATTAACGCAAAGGGTCTTTCCGACATCACGCAGGGCGAATTGAAGGGACTCGAAGACGTGGCAAAGACGCTCGGCGCAAAGGGTCTTGCGTTCATCAAGGCCGAAAACGGCGCGTGGAAAAGCCCCATTCTCAAATTCCTCTCGGAAGACGAACAGAAGGCGCTCAAAGAAAAGCTCGACATTCAGGACGGCGACATCGTGTTCTTCGCGGCGTCGAAGTGGGAACAGGCGTGCTCCATTCTCGGACGCGTCCGCCTCGACTGCGGCAAGCTTCTGCAAGCCCGCGGAAAAATCAAAATCGACCCCAAGCAGTTCAACTTCCTCTGGGTTATCGAATTCCCGCTCATGCTTTGGGACGAAGAACAGGGCAGATACGTTTCGGCGCACCACCCGTTCACGTCGCCCGTGCCCGAAGACGTCAAGTACCTCGACACCGACCCGCTCCGCGTGCGCGGGCAGCACTACGACATCGTACTCAACGGCACGGAACTCGGCGGCGGCTCGATAAGAATCCACCAGCCCGACGTTCAGGAAAAAGTGTTCAAGGACGTTCTGAAAATCCCCGCCGACATCGTGGAATCGCGCTTCGGCTACATGCTCAAAGCGTTCAAATTCGGCGCGCCCCCGCACGGCGGCATCGCGCTGGGCTTCGACAGGCTTGTGACAATCCTCACAAACCGTCCGAGTATCCGCGACATCATCGCGTTCCCCAAGACGCAAAAGGGTCAGGACCTGATGGCGCAGTCGCCCTCGCAGGTGACGGAAAAGCAGCTCAAAGACCTGCACATCGCGCTCGACATGCCCGAAAAATAAACGGGCATTCCGCAAAAAACCGCAGCTTAACGGCTGCGGTTTTTTTGTGCCCGAACGCGGCGGCTGCAATCCGCGCCTCAAAACGCGGCGGACATGCGCCGTCGGCGCGGAATTTAAGCAAGCAAATTGTGGCGGACGCGCCAGCCCCCGCTACGCGGTTAGAGTTGGGACATTTCCGCCGTCGAACCGCGGATTGACGCCGACTATTTTAGCGCGATTTCAAGCGCAAACGGCAGTTCCGATTCCGCCAGATTTTCGGGCAGTTTTATTACCGCTCCGCCGTCCGATTCCGTCCAGCCGATTTTTTCGCCCGTGGCGATTTCGACGATTTCCGAGCCTTTTTTGGGCGCGATTGCAAGCTTCATTTCGGACTTCGGCTTTTTGACGATTGCGTACGCCGTCCTACCGTCTTTCGAGCGAGTGTAGGCGATTTCCTCGGTCGCAAACGGCTCTATGATTCGCGTAGAATAAATCGCCCGACCGTATTTCGAGAGCCACTTGCCTATGTCGAGCAGGCGTTTTTTCTGGATTTCGGGAATCGCGCCCTGCCCGTCGAGGTTTACGAGCAGCAGCAGATTGCCGCCGCGCGCCACGGTGTCGGCGAACATCGAAATGAATTCGGAGGAAGTCAGGACGTTAGATTCGTTGTCCTGCCAGTTGTTGCCGTACGACTGGCTTATGCCCCTGCACGCCTCCCACGGGTGGTATTTTGCGGGGTCGATGCAGTCGGCGGTGTCGCCGAATTCGTCGGTATAGAAGTCGCCGCGGATTGCGCGGAGAAGTTTTTTGAGCCTTTTGCCGCCCTTGTGCGCGACTTCCCGCGGAGTGCCCTCGCCGTATCTGTCGTTGACGGCGACCTGCTTTTTGCCCTCGTTGACGTTGTAGAAATACGCGGCGATGTCGTAGCCGCCGAGTTCGGTTGCGGGCACCTGCCACTCGCCGTCGAACCAAAGAATGTCGGGCGAATACTTGTCGATGAATTCCACCGACTGCGGCACGAGGTATTCCTTCACATAGTCTTCAACCGCGATTTTCCCCGAAGCCTTGTACTCCATGTCAGGCGAGTAGTCGAGGGTCTTGCCCCAGGAAAAGTTGCGCATTTTGCCGTCTTTGCCGACTACGGGGTAGTCCCATTCGGTAAGGCTCATGTAGAAGCCGAATTTGAGATTTTGCGCGGCGCAGGCGTCGACGATTTCGCGCACGATGTCGCGGCGCGGGCCCATGTCGACGGTGTCGCGCAGCGTGTACGAGCAGTCCCAAAGGCAGAAGCCCGAATGGTGCTTGTTGAACGGCACAATGTACTTTGCGCCCGCTTTTGCGAAGACTTCCATAAGCTCTTTCGCGTCGAATTTCTCGGCTTTGAAAAGCGGAATGAAATGGTCGCGCTCGAAGTCCGCGCCCCAGTTTTTGACGTGGTAGCTTCTGTATCCGTAGAAGTGCGAATCGGGGGTGAAATCGGAGTACATGCGCAGTTCGTACCAGTCGGGATACATCGCGCCGTTTTCGCGCTTGGGCGCCCACGATGCAATCGACCACAAACCCCAGTCGATGAAAATGCCGAGCTTTGCGTCCACAAACCATTCGGGGCACTTGTGCGCGTCTATCGACTTTCCGTCCGCCTTCCATTTTCCGCTTTCGTTGACCGCCGAAACTCTGGCGTATTCCGCGCGGCCGCGCTCGATTGTCTTCGCCCCGTACTTCTCGGAAATCTGGCGCAGATTGAGTTCGTAAAGGCGCGGCTGATAGCCGTCTGGACGGCGGAACTCGGCGGGCGCAAGCGGGTGGTCGGGCAGTTCCGCAGAGACTTTCGCGGACGAGCGCGTCGCCGTCTCGCCTGGGGATTTCATTGAGGACGCCGCGTCGGAAGCCGTCGCGGCGGCGAGCGTTTGAAAAGCGCAGACGCATGCGGCGGCTGCGAAAATTTTAGATGCCGTTTTTCTCATACATTAAGCAAGTTTACAATATGGAATATATATCAAAAATGTTGATATTTTTTTTAACCGCCATTGTCAAGGCATTAAAGCGCCAAGCAATGAAACAGACCTTGCGCTTTTCAAAAACCGCGCAACGCGTCCCGCCTTCCCGCGCTTTTGCCTCCGCTTTGAACTGGACAGCCCGACAGCCTAAACGCGGCGGCAGTCGCGTTTTCGGAATGCGGGCAAGCGTTAAACGCACTCGCTCGGCGGGAATCCGTAGTATTTTTTGAAGGCATAGGAGAGCGCGTGCCCGCAGGAAAATCCGACTTCGCGGGCGATTTCGCCGAGCGTCGCGCGGCTTTCGAGCAACGCCGCCGCCCTCTCCATTCGCTGGGAAAGCAGGTATTTTGAAAACGTGCCGCCGAACCTTTCCACGAATGCACTGTTGAGCTTGAACTTGCCCATGCGCGCAAACGCGCACGCCTTTTCGAGAGTCCAGTTAGCCGAAATGTCGGAATCTATTTTTTCGACAAGCCGCGCCATCGCGCCGCCGCTCCCCGCGCCTCCGAACTCCGAGCGCAAAAGCCCCGCAATCAGCCCGCCCAGCAAAACCAGCCGCGAGACGTTCGGACGCTCCCCGTACAGCTCCTCCGAATACATGTCGGCAAGCAGCAGCATGCGCTCCAAATTTGCCGCCTTTTTGCACACGGGCGAACTGCCGAAAACCCCGCGCCAAAACGGAGTGTCGGGCATTTCGAACCAAAGCGTCTCGGCGCGCGATGCCGAAGTGTCGCACGGAGTTTTTGCCGGTATGAGTAGAACGTCGCCCGCCGACACGCGGAAGGCCGCGCCGTCGAACTTCGCCCTGTAATCGGACGCCGAAAGGAAAAAGCAGACCGTGTTGAAGGCGGTCTTTGCGCCGCGCGAAATGTAGTAGTACTTGCTGTACGAAGCGCGGGCGGCGGCTGCGATTCCGAACTTCGAAAGCACGTCGGCGCAGCGGCGCGGCGGCACGAACACACCCGCCGACTCCAAAGCCTCGCGCGGGAGGATTTTCGTCGGGCGCGTCAGGTAGGTCTGGCGGCTGCCCTTCGGAAATATTTGCAGTCTGTTTTCGTTGGCGATTTTCCAAGCGGGTTCGCGGTTCGGTTTCATCGGCGCAAAAAATAAGACTTCCCGCGCGGGGAAGTCAAATGTTATAATTTTTCCGTATCGATATGATTTTGCTACTCGGATTTCGGCACAACCAAATCCTCCACCGCCGCGTAGTCTGTTATCACCAGCGGATAGTCTGCAAGCGGCACGCCGGTCAACACATAGTTCCTGACAGGGTCGCCGTATTTTCTTGCGCTGGGCGAGGCGTAGGCGAACACGCGCCCCGAAACGGGATCTATCAAGACGGGATTTTTCAGAGGCAATTCCGCCACATAGTGCAGCGACGCGCGCGGAATCGGCTTCATCTGGAGCTGCATGTCCTCGGCAAGCCAAAACGCATAGAGCGGATACCCCTTGCGCTCGAACGTCTCCATGCGCTTCGCCGAATCGACAAGGCGCGAAACCCCCGCGCCCTCAGGCACCGCTTTTCGGGTGTAAATATACGCGGAGAGCGCGTACGGCTTTGTGTCGCAGTCGAAAATCGGCGTGTAGTTTTTCAGTATTTCGACCGATTTTTTCGGGCGGTACGTAATATTTTCGAAGAGTCCGTATTTTGCAAAAAGAGGCTTGCCTCCCGTCGCCATCTGATAGCCCGCCTTCAAATCGACGCACTGGTAAATGGAGCTTAAACCATAGCCCGACGAGAGGTCGAGCGTGAAGCGGCGGAGCGTCCACTTCGCCTGCATGTACTCGCCGCCCGCTGTCGCGGGACGCATGTAGTGCCCCTCGGGATACGACGACCCGAAGCCCGACTCGCCCTGCCACAGCGAAATTTTGCGGTCGGGATTGTGCTGTTTGAAGAGCCTCAACAGCGCCCGCGTATCGATATTGTGGCGTTCCTCGGGAATTATGCAATACGGGTGTATTGAAAAAAAGTCGATGTATTTCCCTCCCCCTATCCTGAAATATTCGGAAGCATATTCTACGAACGTGCCCGAAACAACCGCGCCGATTTTAGCATCAGGAATATTTTTTCTTATTATCGAGCCCGTAGTTTCCACAAGCTTTGCATACCCGCCCGCGTCGGCTTTCTTCGGCTGCCAGAAGTGGTTTATATCCGGCTCGTTCCAGATTTCGAAATACTGCACGCGCCCCTTGAAATGCTTTGAAAGCGCGTCGATATAGTTTTTCCACGCCTGCAAGCACTCGTCGCCGAAATAGAGCGGAACGTAGCCGACCCCCGTGGGATTTTTCATTTCGCCCATATAAATCGGATTGCCGAAGCCGACGTTGAACCACGGCTTGATACCGCGCTTTATGAGGTTGTCCACAACGGAGTCGAGCCACGCGAAGTCGTAGACGCCTTTTTGCTTTTCGGTCTTGCTCCAACCCGTCTGGCAGCGCGCCCACTTTATGCCGATTGCCGCAAGCTTGTCGTAGACTTTTTCTGGCTCGAACATGTCGCGGTCGAGACATTCGAAGCCGACGGACAGGCGCGAGTCGGCTATCTCCGCCGCCGACTTGTGCTTTATTCTTCCGATTTCCTCCCACTGCTTGTTGGGCAGGGGCAGGGACGGTTCGATTTCCTCCACTTTCTCGTATGCGGCGAACGCCGACATGGCGGCGGCCGCGGCAAACGCCGACATAAATATTCTCTTCATCATAACGCGATAATAGCAAAAACCGCGCCCTCCCACAACAGGAAAAAATATACCCTTTACGGAAAAATTATATCACAGCCTATCCACGCCGCCGAATGCGGGGCGGAAAACATATTCCTCCCGAAAATCCAAAAATATTGACAATATTCTAAAATTTTAAAAGAAAGTAGCTTTACGAAAGCGGCGTTTCGCGCCGCAACAATATCCACAATCATAACGCACAAAAAAAATGTCCAAACTACTATATGCCGCCGTGCTTCTCACGGCAATACAGCTGACCGCCGTCGCGGGCGTGAAACTCTATCCCGCGCCGCAGGGGGAAAACAAATTCGAAAACTGCGCTCTCAAAATCGACGGCAAAAACGTCGACGTCTACGAATGCAACGTCTCGAAATATCCCATAAACCAAGTCTGGCCGGGATACCAGCGCCCGATTGAACAGACCGAAAAGGCGGGCTTCGCATACTGGGACATGGACAAGGACGGCGCGACCGTCGAAATCACGACAAAAAACATCGACTGCCGAAGCGTGGTCGTGCGCCCGCTGTCGCTGGGCATCAAGCCGAAGTTCAGCAAGAACAAAATCACGTTCAAGATGGACAAGGTTAAGCCCGCGGTCGTGGAAATCAACGGCTACCACAACGCAATCCACCTCTTCCCCAGCCCCATGCAGGACTACTCCGCGCTGAAAAAGACGGAGCTTTGCGCCCCGCAGTGCAGCTACTGCTCAACCTACCGCAACGAAATCCCCCGAAACCGCGACCCCAACTACTACTACTTCAAAGCGGGTCGGCACGACATCGGCACGCTGCTTCTCAAAAGCAACGACAGAGTGCACATCGAAGCGGGCGCGGTCGTCTACGGCAGCTTCGTCGCCGACGACGCCGAAAACATCAAGATAACCGGACGCGGCATTCTCGACGGCTCGAAAATCGAACGCGCCGACAAGTGGGCGCGCGGCGGATTCGGCTGCCTGCATTTCAGAAAATGCAAAAACGTGTCGGTCGAGGGCATCATTCTGCGCGACCCGAACTCGTGGTGCGTCAACGTAAGGAACAGCTCGAACGTCGATATTTCCAACATTAAAATGATAGGGCTTTGGAGGTACAACTCCGACGGCATCGACGTCTGGAATTCGGAAAACGTCTCGTTTAAAGACTCGTTTATCCGCGCGTTCGACGACAGCTTCATTATCCGCGCCGACGTGCTCGCGAAAAATATCCGCGTGGAAAACTGCGCAATGTGGAACGACTGGGGCTTGACCCTCGCAATCTGGGCATGGGCTAAGGAAATAGAGGGAAAATCGTTCGAGGACATCGTGTTCAAGAACGTCGACATTATCCGCACGTCGGGACAGGCAATGCACATTTCGAATAAATCGGGATCGGCGGTGAGGAACGTGAAGTTCGAAAACATCAACGTCGAATGCGACGCATGGTGCGCAAGACAGATTTTGCAGAAAAAGGAAAACAGGGACGAACAGTATGTCCCCGACCCCAACGACAACTACGTTCCCAACATGATTTGCATAGACGCCTACGGCAAAAAATCGCAGATTGAAAACATCGGCTTCGAGAACGTGAACGTGCTCGGCAGACGCGACGCGCCGTCGTATATCCGCAGCAAGGAAGCGGAATGCCCCGTAAAGAACGTCTCGATAAGCAACTTTAAAATCTGCGGCAAAGACGCAAAAGACGCGGCGTCCGCAAACCTTAAAACGAAAAACGCCGAAGGCGTAGTTTTCAAATAGGGAACATCAAAACACACAAAGCGCGACACCCTCCGTGCCGCGCTTTTTTTACGCCCGCCAAACGCGCGCAACGCGTAGAAAAAAAACACGCAAACGGCGGAGCGTAAAATCATGGCAAACGACGCGCAACGGAAAGCGATTATTGCCTGTTTACGAAAAGCGATTGCGCATACGCCGAATGCGGACAGCATTTCCGGTTTAAGCGCACACAAACAAACGTCGGCGAGGGGGAATTCCTCGCCGACGTTTGTTTTTTTTTATGTATCGAAGTTTTCGCGGGGGCGCGTTCTACTTCGCGCCCATGTAGAATTCGAGCTTGCCGCCCGCGAGTATGTCGGCGTGCGGGAGGGTCTTTTTATTATAGGGCTTGCCGTTGAGTTTTACCGACTTCACGTACTTGTTTTCCGCGGAAAGTCCGTGCGCTACGACTTCGAACTTCTTTCCGTCGGGAAGCGCAACGGCTACGCGTTCCACTTGCGGCGCGCCCAGAACGTACTCCATCGAGTTGGGGTCGAGCGGGTAGAAGCCCATTGACGAGAAGATATACCACGCGCTCATTTGTCCGCAGTCGTCGTTGCCGCAGAGTCCGTCGGGAGCGGTGGTATAGAGCGTAGAGCAGATTTCGCGCACGATTTCCGCCGTTCTGTCGGGGCGGTCGGCGAGCGCGAAGAGGTACGGAATGTGGTGGCTTGGCTCGTTGCCGTGCACGTACTGCCCAATCATGCCGCTGATGTCCGCGCTCTTTTTATAAGTACCCTCTTTGCGGGTGTCGGCGGCGGCAAACATGGAATCGGCGGCGGCGACAAACTTTTCTGGCGAGCCGAAGAGCGCGATGAGTCCGTATGGGTCGTGCTGGACGTGGAAAGTATACTGCCACGCGTTGCCTTCGGTATAGTCGCCCCCGAAGCTTTCGGCGTGCGAAAATTCGAAGGGGTTGAACGGCTCGCGCCATTTGCCTTTCGAGTCTTTGCCGCGCATGAAATTCGTGCTCTTGTCGAAGAGGTTTTTATAGTTTTGTGCGCGGCGGGCGAACTTTTCGGCGACGGCGGTTTCGCCCATAATTTCGGCGGCCTTCGACAGCGCGTAGTCGCCCTGACAGTTTTCGAGCGTCTTTGAAACCGATTCGGGATTGCACAAGTCGAACGGATAGTAGCCGAATTTGTCGAGTATCGAGAAGTCGCTCTTTCGGTGGTCTTTTTCGGACGAAACAATCATCGCGTTGAGGGCGCGGCGTTTGTCGAAGCCGCCCTGCCCGCGCTGAATGCAGCCTGCGATTACCGAAATCGCGTGGTTGCCTATCATGCACCATGTTTCCTTGCCCCAATAGGTGTTTGTGGGAAGCACGCCCGCCGCGTCGAAGTGGTCGAGCATGGAGTTCACAAATTCGGGCAGAATCTGCGGGCGTACGATTGCCGCAAGCGGAATCACCGCGCGGTATGTGTCCCACAGCGAAAGATTGGTGTAATAATGTTTCGACGCATTCGACGCCGTTGCGACTTTCCCGTCCGCGCCGCGGTAGCGTCCGTCGATGTCGGCGATGTTGTTGGGCGAAATGAACGAGTGGTAGACTGCGGTATAAAATATTTTCTTTTGTTCGGGCGTTGCGGAAACGTCGAACTTCGAAAGCAGAGCGTTCCAGTCGGCGCGGGTCTTGGCGGCGACGGCGTCGAAGTCCCAATTCGGCAGGGTGTTCAGGTTCGCGAGCGCGCCGTCGGTCGAGACCGTCGAAACCGCGCATTTCACCGAGAGCGTTTCGCCAGCCGTCAAGCCGAAGTCCAAAGCCCAGCGCGGGGCTTTGTGGTTCTTGGGGCGGTCGATTTCTATAAGCTTTTTCACGGGCTTGTCGAACTTGACGACAAAGCTGATGTCGCGGCGCGTGAACGAGCGGACTTTCTGCGTGCCCGCGATAGTATAGTCGTCCACAAGCCTGACGTCGCTTTCGAGAACGCGGTTGGGCAGCCTGCCGACCATGCCAGTCTGGAAGTCGAAAAACAGCCCGCCGCCGTCGGCGAAAAACTTTATGCGGTAGAGGGCAACCCTGTCGCTTGCAGTGATTTCGACTTTCGCTTTCGCGTCGTCCAAAACAATGGAATATTTGCCGACCTCCGCAATTTCGTTCTCCTTTTTGAACGCGCTCGAATAGTCCGTTTTGACGGGGTTGCCCGTGAATGGAATGAACGCCGCATCGCCGCTGTCGGGGCAGCCCGTGCCCGAAAGGTGGGTCTGACCGAAAGAGAGAATGCGCTTGTCGTCATTGTGGTAGCCCGAACAATAGCGCCATGTGGAATAGCCCGTTTCGGGGCTTGGCTGAACCATGCCGAACGGCGCGACAACCCCGGGGTAAGTGTGCCCCGTGCCCGCCGTGCCGATTTTAACGTCCACAAATTTCGCACAGTCTTCCGCGCCGAAAAGCGATGCGGCAAAAAGCGAAACCGCCCCCAAAATAAGCCCTAATTTCATTTGCACTCCCATTATATTGGTTAAACGATTAAGTTAATAAATTGAATCAATAAGCTTCCCCGTCCACAGCGTCAAGAAAAATTCGGCAAGAAAAACAAAAACCGCCGCAAAATCGTAAACAAAAGCGTAAAATTTAATTGACTTTATTTTTTCATTTTATTTATACACATAAATATTCGATATATAAAAGCGTAAATGAAACAACCAAGCGAACAGGCTTTAAAAAATACGATTCTTGCAAACGGAACGGTTTCCTCCGCCGACATTGCCAATGCATTCGGCGTTTCAAAACCCACGGCAATAAAGCTTCTCGGCAAAATCGGCTGCGTCGCCATGGGGAATTCGGTCGGACGAACGTACGCCCTCCCCCGCCCAGTCGGCGAATTGGGCGCGAGCTGGAATCTGTACCGCGTAGACGAGTCGGCAAACGTCGAAACCGTCGGCAAGCTTGCCTCGACCAACGCAGGCTACTACCTCGACGGCGCTTACCCCGCGCTTTTCGGCAAAGAATTTAAAAGCAAACTGTTCCCCTCTTTGCCGTGGTTTTTGCACGAACACCGCCCGCAGGGCTTTATCGGCAGAAACATAGTCTACAACCTGAACAAAAGCTTCGGAATTTCGAAAGAGCTAAACTCTTGGAGCGATTCCGACATTCTGGAATACGCCGTCCGATTCGGGAGCGACTTGGCGGGTTCTTTAATTGTAGGCGAAACTGCAAAATCGGCTTTTTTGGCGGGCGGAAAGCCTTTCATCGACGAATCGAGCCGAAAAGAACGCTATCCCGAACTTGCGGAACAAGCGGTTTCGAACGGCGTTCCGCGCTCGTCCGCCGCGGGCGAACAGCCGAAATTTTGCGCTACGGTAAAAGGCGAAGACGGAAGCTTCCGAAACGCAATCGTGAAATTTTCGGGAAAAACCGACAACGACATTAACCGACGCTGGGCCGACTTGCTGACAGCCGAGTACACCGCCCTGAAAATCCTGAAAAAATATGGATTCCCTGCCGCCGACGCCGAACTGCTGACGGCAAAAAAACGCGTGTTTTTGGAATATTCGCGAATCGACAGAGCCGGACGGTACGGAAGGCGCGGAACAAGCTCTCTTGCGGGAATCGACGCCGCGTTTATCGGCGCGGGCGGCGGCCCGTGGGCGGAAGCAATGCGCAACGCGGCGGAATACTTCGCAAAAGGCGACATCGAAACCGTCGAGCGGCTCTACAATTTCGGGCTTGCAATCGGCAATACTGATATGCACTTCGGAAACATCAGCTTTTTCGTCGGGCGCGACCTGCCGTTTAAACTCGCGCCCGCCTACGACATGTTGCCGATGTATTACGCGCCGCTAAGCGACGGCACTCTGCGCAACGAGCCTCTGCCGTCAATTCCGCCGACTGCGGAATCGCGCGAGATGGCGGGGGATTTTTGGCAGACTCTTGCGGAAAGCGGAAATGTCGGCAAAAATTTCAAGCGAATCGCCGAGGGCAACGCGGACTTGTTGCAATAAAAAAGCCCGCAAACTAAAACTTGCAGGCTTGGGAAACGAGCCAAAAGGCTCAAACGCTAAAAACGCCAGAAACACCCTGTAAAAAGGCGGACTTGGTCTTAAAACAGAGCCGAAAGTCGGACTTGAACCGACGACCCACGCTTTACGAAAGCGTTGCTCTACCAACTGAGCTATTTCGGCGTGTTTTACAAAGCTTTTTAATTTGCCCGATTTTTCGTTCAAGTCAATTTATTTTTTCAATTTTTTTGCGGGCATAAAACCTTGCCGATTTTTCCAATACTCACGCAACGTTCATCGCTCCTGTTGCCGCGTTTTTCATGTTGGCGCTCATCGCAGAATTGGCGGAAGCCTTTTAAAGCTTGAATTGACCGATTCCATAGGGCATTATTCGGGCAATTATGAAAGGGATATTATTCAGAACAATGTGCGCGGTTTTAGCCGCGCACGCCGTGTCGGTCGCAAAGGAAGTCCGCGATGACTGGCAGAACGAAGCCGTCTTCCGTATAAACAAAGAGCCGGCGTCGGCTACGATGTCGTTCTATTCCGACGAATCGGACGCGCTCAAAAAACGCGCTCCCGATTCGGAAATTTCGCTCAACGGAACGTGGAAGTTCCACTATGTCGGCAACCCCAAAGACCGCCCGCTCGACTTTTTCGAGGACGGCTACGACGTCTCGAACTGGGCCGACATTCCCGTGCCCGCAAACTGGCAGATGCACGGCTTCGGCTCGCCGCTCTACACGAACGTGATTTACCCGTTCAAGATGAACCCTCCGCGCGTCATGGACACACCCGACAAGGCCTACTCGAACTACCCCGAAGACGCGCGCAACCCCGTGGGCTCGTACAAGCGTTTCTTCGAAGTGCCCGTCGAATGGGCGGCGCAGCGCGTCTACATTAAATTCGACGGCGTAAGCAGCGCGTTCTACATTTGGGTCAACGGCAAAAAGGTAGGCTATTCGCAGGACAGCCGCACGCCCGCGACGTTCGACATCACAGATTTCGTCAAGGCGGGGCGCAACAGCGTCGCGCTCGAAGTCTACCAGTACTCCGACGGCTCGTACCTCGAAGACCAGGACTTCTGGCGGCTTTCGGGCATATTCCGCAACGTGTCGCTTTTCACTCGCCCGCAAATGCGCATTGCCGACGTCTTCAACCGCGCGGGGCTTACCGACGACTACCGCGACGGCACGCTGACTTCCGAAATTCTCGTGAAAAACTCGGCGAAAACGGCGCAGTCGATGAAGATTTCGGGCAAGCTGCTCTCGCCCAAAGGCAAAACGATTTCGACGGCGGAATCGGAAGTTTCGCTCGGCGCGGGCGGGTCGGCGGTCTGCAAATGGAAGTTCCCGAACGTGCGCGACGTTTCGGCGTGGAGCGCGGAAACCCCCACGCTCTACACGCTGCTTATCGAGACCGACTACGGCTTCGACAAAAAAAGCTACACGGCGTTCAAAGTCGGCTTCAAGAGAGTCGAGCGCAAGGGCGGGCAGATACTCGTGAACGGACAGCCCGTGCTGTTCAAGGGAGCAAACCGCCACGAACACTCGCCCGACACCGCGCAGGCAATCACGCCGGAGGTCATGCGCAAAGACATCGAGACGATGAAGAAATTCAACATCAACTCCGTCCGCACATGCCACTACCCCAACGCGCCCGAATTTTACGACATCTGCGACGAACTCGGCATGTACGTCATGGACGAGGCAAACAACGAGGCGCACCAGCTCGACAAGCTTGCGCTGCTAAACCCGAAGGATTCTAACGACATACGCTACAATCCGCTCAACAACCCCGCCCTCGGCTGGGGAGCGGCGATTCTCGACCGCGTCATGAACATGGTCGAGCGCGACAAAAACCATGCGTCGATTGTGTTCTGGTCGCTCGGCAATGAATCGCGCAGCGGCGCAAGCTTTGAAAACGCAGCCAAGTGGGTTCGCCAGCGCGACAACTCGCGCCCGATAAACTTCGACCGCGACGGGAAACTCGAATACGTGGACCTCTTCGCAAAGATGTACAGCACTCCCGAGAACATAGAAAAATTCCTGCGCTCGGAAGACAACATCGAGCCTTCGAAACAGCACCCCGTTATTTTGTGCGAATACGCGCACGCAATGGGCAACAGCGGCGGCTCGCTCCACCGCTATTGGGACCTGCTCCGAAAAGAACCCCGCTTCCAGGGCGGCTTCATTTGGGACTGGAAAGACCAGGGTATTACCCGCAAATCGCTGCCCGTAATTTCGGTCTCCGACGCCGCAAACCCCGCGCGCTCAATCGCCGTGTTCGACAACCCAATGTTCAACCGCCCCATGTACAGGGCGTCGGCGGTGGCAACCCCCGGACTTTTCGCGAACGGCGCGGAGGCGTTCACGGTCGCGGTAAAACTCTCCGAAAAGGGCTTCGAGCCGCGCGTGGCGTACGAAGACAAGCGTGTTTCGAAGCGCGTTCCCGCGCAGCGTTTCCCGACGGAAACGATAGTTGAGCAGCCCGCGGCGTTCTCGCTTAAATTCGTAGAAAGCCGCAAAGTGGTTTCGTTCGCGGTGTGGAACGGCAAGGCTTGGGACGTGCTCGAAACCAAGCGCGGCGCGGAAATCAAGCTGCCCGTCGAAATCGCGGCGACAGCCGGCAACGGCGAAATGGCGGTATATATAAACAACATAAAAGTTGCGTCGAGGGAAATCGGCAAGTTCGAAACTTTCGACCGCCAGCCGCTCATGATTGCCCCCAAGGAAAAGCAGGACCACTCGCTCTTCGACGGCGCTGTCGAACGCATGCGCGTTGTCGACTCCGTTCTAAGCGCCGACTTCTTCGGCAAAGGCAGGGCGGTCTGCGACATCAATTTTGCCGACTTCACCCAAACGGCGTCGGACAAAACGTTCTTCGCATACGGCGGCGACTTCGGCGACAGGCCCACCGACTACTCGTTCAACTGCAACGGTCTCGCCCTGCCCGACAACACGCCCAGCCCGCAGCTCGCGGAGGTTAAAAAACTTCAACAGAACATACTCACAAAGCTCGCGAAGTTCGACGGCAAGAGCGCGGAAATCGAAATCTTCAACGACAACTTCTTCAAAGACCTCTCGTATGCAAAGGGAAAGTGGGCACTCACGCGCAACGGCAAGAGGGTCGACCGCGGAAGCTTCGACATTCCCGAAACGCGCCCGCAACGCTCGTCGAAAGCCGTGATTGAGCTTGCCCCCGACGACTTCGAAGAAGCGGGCGAATACGCGCTCAGAGTCTCGTACACCGCAAACGACGACGTTCTCGGCTTCAAGGAAGGCGACGAAACCGCGTGGGAACAGTTCGACCTCGGCGGAAAATTCGAGCCCGAAAAGCTCCCCGTAGGCAAGTTCGTGCGGCTCGACAACGGAGAAAACGCAATATCAATCGACGGCGACAACTTCTCCGTCAAGTTCGACAAAAAGACGGGCTGGCTCTGCGACTACGTTTTCGAGGGCAAAATGCTTGTCGAAGACCAAATGCGCCTGAATTTCTGGCGTCCGCTCACAAACAACGACAGGGGCGCGTGGTTCAACAAGAGATTCTCGCTCTGGCGCACCGCCGCCGAACGCGCAAAGCTTGCGCATTTTGCGGCGCGCATAGACGGCGGCGCGGCGGTAATCGACGCCCGCTACGAACTGCCCGCGGGCGGCTCGACGGCGGAAATTTCGTACAAAATTTCGCCCAACGGACAAATCGAAATCCGCGGCGCGGTGAAAGTCGCCGAAAAACAGCCCGACCTGCTGCGCGTTGGCATGCAGTTTGCCGTCAACGGAAAATTCGGCAAGCGCAAATGGTACGGGCTCGGACCAATCGAAAACTACTGCGACAGAAACAGGGGCGTGTGGCTGGGAGAATTCGCCGAACCCATCGAAAAATCGTTCTTCAAATACGTAGACCCGCAGGAAAGCTCGACGGTCACGGCGGTGCGCTCGGCGGAGCTTTCGGGAAGCGGAGTTCCGACGCTCAAAATCGCGGCACTCGACGGTAAAAACTTCGAGCTTTCAACCTACCCCTGCCTGCCGCAGGACATCGAACAGGCTTGGCACCCCGACCAGCTGCCCGCGCGCGACCTGAAAGTCGTAAACGTGGCAGCTGCGAACTACGGCGTCGGCGGCGTGGACTCGTGGGGCTCAATGCCCGAACACGACAAGCGCATAAAGGCGGGCAAAACCTACGAATTCGCATTCTCCATTGTCGGCGACGACGACTAAATGACGAAATCGCAAAAGGCAAAAACCGTCTCGGAACGTCTGGACGCCCTCTATCCGCGTCCGGCGATTCCGCTTAACCACGGCGACAGCTTCACCTTTCTTGTCGCCGTTATGCTGTCGGCGCAGTGCACCGACAAACGCGTGAACGAAACCACCCCCGCGCTTTTCGCGAGGGCGGATTCCCCGCAAAAAATGGCGTCGCTCTCCGAAGACGAAATCCGCGAAATTATAAAACCGTGCGGACTCGCGCCGACAAAGGCTAAAAACATCAAAAAGATGTCGGAAATTCTCTGCGAAAAATTCGGCGGGCGCGTGCCCAATACGTTCGAAGAGTTGGAGTCGCTCCCCGGAGTCGGACACAAAACGGCGTCGGTGCTGATGTCGCAGGCGTTCGGCGTGCCCGCGTTCCCCGTGGACACGCACATTCACAGGCTCGCGACGCGCTGGGGGCTGACCGACGGCAAAAGCGTAGAGCACACCGAGCGCGACCTCAAAAAAATCTTCCCAAAAGAGAAGTGGCACGACCTCCACCTGCAATTCATCTACTACGGGCGCGAGCACTGCAAGGCGTCGGCATGCAAAACCCCCGACAAATACTGCCAACTTTGCAAGCTGCTCCGAAAATGAGGGTCAAAATAATAACGGGCCCGACGTGCTCGGGCAAGACGCGGGCGGCGTTGGAGTACGCGCGCAAACACGGCGCGGAAATAATTTCGTGCGACAGCGTGCAAATTTACAGGGGCATGGATATCGGCTCGGCAAAGCCGACAAAGGCGGAGCTTGCGGAAATTCCGCACCATTTGATAGACGTCGCCGAGCCTTCCGAAAAATTCGACGTCGCGCAATATGTCGAGCTTGCAAAAGCCGCGCTTGCCGACGCCGTCTCGCGCGGTGCGGAAATCGTCGTGGCGGGCGGAAGCGGCTTCTACCTGAAGGCGTGGTTCGCGGCGGTTGTGGACAATCTTCCGATTCCCGACGACATCAGGACGCTCTCGGCGAAAATAGAGGCGGAGGGCGGCGCGGACGCGCTCGCAGCGGAGCTTCTTAAAATAGACCCTCTCGCGGGCGAATGCGTTGATTTGAAAAACCCGCGGCGCACAAAAAACGCGCTCGAACGCTGTTTGGCGTCGGGCAAATCGGCGCGAACGCTCTTGGAGGAATTCAAAAAACTGCCCTGCCCGCTCGGAGCTTTTACGCGCGACGTCGAAATTCTCGACGCCGACAACGACACAATGCTCGCGCGAATCAAAACGCGAACCGACGAAATGATTGCATCGGGACTTGTGGAGGAGACGCGCGGGCTGCTCGAACGCGGAATTTTGAAAAACGCCTCCGCAAGCGCGGCAATCGGCTACCGCGAAACGATAGAATGGATAGGCGCGGGCGAAAAAAATACCGATGCCCTGAGGGAGGCAATCGTAAAAAACACCTTTGCCCTCGTAAAAAAACAGCGCAAATATTTCCGCAACAACCTGCCCAAAGCCTGACCCGCGCAACACCGCAATACGGGCAAATCCGCACCCGCACAACACTGCGACGCGTCGCCACACATGCGAAAAGCAAATCTCCGATAACAAAAAAACCGAAACGCGCAACCGCATAATTGCGCCCCAAAAGCGTCTATTTTCCGAACATAACAACGGTCGGCACAACGCAAAATCGAGCTAAAAAGGCATTTTTGCAAAAAAAATCCCTCCAAGCAAATAAACCAAAAGAATTGCAAATAAAAACCTTGCAAATTCAAACATTCGCCTTTTTATAATAACAAACAGTTTGAATGAAGGTTTTTATACATTCAAATTCCGACCTGCCCTACTGCAACCGACACAAACAAATTACTATATAGAAAAATGAACAGAAAATCGACAATCATTTCGCTTGCGGCACTCGCAAGCATTGCGTGCTCGCAATCCGCAGTAGCCGACTACGTCGCCGCGGCGGTTTCGCGCGAAAATGCGAAATTGCTGGTCGCCTCGGAAACGGAGCCGAAGCTCATGATGCAAGGAACGGGCAGTGGCACGGCGGAAGCCCGCGACACTGGCTACTTCAAGGTAGCGGGCACGATTTCGGGCTCGCAGCTCGGAGTTGCAAGCGGCAACAACGGTTTCTACACAAACGACACCGTTCTTTTCGAAAACGGCTCGGTGCTGAACCTCTCCGATGCAACACCCATGCAGTGGAATTTCAGCGGCAACACAATCTCGTTGGAGGCTATGAACGACGGCGACACCGCGACAGTCAACTTCAAGAACACCGGCCTCAACGTTATCCGCGCGATGGGAGACAAGTCCGGACTCTACATCGGCAAGGGCATTACAGTCAACACGGACAGGCTTATCATCAGGGCAAACAGCCCCGAAAAAACAGGCTCGGAAGTCATAATAGACGGCACGGTAAATGTAACAAAAGACTTCGGGCAGAACCCCGCCGACGCATATTCGGGCTACTACACGTTCACGGTGGGCGCGACGGGCACGCTCGAAGCGGGATCGGTCAACCTCATGCAGGAATCGGTCATCGGCGGAAGCATAATTTCGAATGGCACTGTCAACGTTCAGGCAAAAACAACGTTTGAAAACGGCTCCAAGCTTTCGATTGCGGAAGGAAAATCGCTGGCAATCATCGGCACTACGCTTGCAATCGACAGCGCGATATCGCTTCAGTCTTCCAACGGGCTGAGATTTGCGGCAAACAAGGCAGGCAGCCTCATTGTAACGAAAGACTTTTCGGCGGGCATGCTCTCGGTGTCATCGAACGCGACGGCAACGATAGAGGTCGCCGCCGGAACCGACTTGGTTTTTGCGGGCATACAAGAAATGAACGGCGCGCTCGACGTTAACCTCGATGACGAAGCAAGGCTCATCATCATAAGCCGCGACGACACCGCGACAAACGCGCTCGAAAAGATTACGCTCAACGGGCAGTCGGGCAATCTCGCATGGGAGGAAATCCTCTACAAAGGCGGCACGGCGTACCAGCTCGGTCTCAACATTCCCGAACCCGCCGAATGGGCGGCGATTTTCGGAGCAATCGCATTGGGACTCGCAGTCTACCGCCGCAGAAAATAAACAACACAAAATTTAAGTGGTTTCAAAGCCCGACAAAAGTCGGGCTTTTTTTGCGTAAAAATCGGCGGCGGTTCGGAAAAATCTTTACTTGCGCGGCGGCGGTGGCAGAATCTGCCCCATGCGAAAACTAATCATAACAGTCGGGACGTCGCTTGCGGTGTTTGTCGCCGCTTGCGCAGACTCCCCCGAAAAAAACGCGGGGCGCGAATATGTCAACGCCGCCCGCAAAGTGGCGAAAGCCGAAAAGGCGTTCGCCGCCGCCGACTACAAAGCCGCGCTCGAACTCTGCGAAAACGCCCGTTCCGAAGTGGAGCGCGTTGTGGACAAATACCCCGAATCGGCAATCGCGCTCAAAGTGATGACCGACGAGTCCACGCTCGTTGGCCCGTGCAAATATTCCGAGCTTTCGGGGAGGATTATCCCCCTGCTTAAAACTTTCGAAAATCCCGCGCTCGCCGACGCGGAACTGGCGTGGGCTATCGCGATGTCGAATGCCGACGCGGCGCGGCGCGACGACGCCCTTGCGGAACTCGCCGAAGCCGTGGCGGCGTCCCCGAAAATTTCGGCGGACAAAGCTTCAAAAATCCGCGCGGCGATAGTTTCAAACATAAAATCTCCCGAACTGCGCGGCAGGCTCAACGCGGCGAAGCAGCCCGCGCAACAGGCGGCAAAGCCGAAAGCCGCCGCGCCGGCGGCCTCGCCGCAGACGCGCAAAATAGCCGACGCAGCGGCGTTCCTAAAAGCGGCGAGCACCGACGCGTCGCTCGTAGCCTACGACGTAAGGACTATCGACAACCTGCGCGAAAAGGCGAAATCCGCCGCGTTCGCCGACAATGCCGTCAAGCGGGAATTCGTAAAAATCCTCGCTTCCGCGCAGAACAACATAGAAAAAATCAGCGCGAAAAACCTGCGCGAAAAGGCTCTCGGAGGCATAGCCGCCGCGTTCGCAAACTTCGGCGACGACGCGCGCGCGATAGAGACGGCAAAGAAAATTTCCGACCCCGAAACATTCGCCGCAGCGTTCGCGGAAATCGCGGACGTCGTTGGGCGCGGCAAAAACAGCGCGGCGGCGGCGGCGTTGGCTGAACGCCTCGCAAACTCCGCGGAAAGGGACGCGTTCTTCGCAAGGCTCTCGCAGGGAATCTCGGCGCGGGGCAACTTCGCCGAGGCGCAGGCAAACGCCGCAAAAATATCCGACATTTCAAGCCGAAACCGCGCCTACGCGGCGTGCGCAAAAACTGCGTTCGACGCGGGCAAGCCGAACGACGCCGCAAAGCTCGTGGCGGCAATCGACGTTTCGAATCTCGACTGCCTCTCGGTTTTCGACGGCGGCGACGAAGCTGGAACTTACGGCGCGGAAATACTGCCCGCCGCAAGGCTCGCAAAAATTTCGTCCATGCTCGCAGGCTCGAACGCCGACTTCGCAGAGGCGTTGAACGCCCTCGCCGCCGACCGCGTACGCGCGTCCGGCGCGGAGAAAACAGCGGGCTATGCCGCGCTCTGCGGGAAGATAGCGCGGAACACCGCCGACCTCGGACGCCCCGCGGAGGCGTTGAAATTCCTTTCGGGTTGTCTGCGCGACAGGGACGTTTCGGCGGCGTTGCTCGGCGACCTCTACTACGTTGCGGAAAAGTCCGACGCGGCGACTGCGTTCAAGGCGTACAAGCTTGCCTCCGACATTTGCGCGGCAGCGGGGCGCGGAGAAATAACGCTTGCGCTTACTGTGCAGCTCGGCGGTTTGAAACGCGCCGAATGCGCCGAAATACTTGCGCCGTTCCTGCCCAAATTCAAATAGGAAAACACAAAACAAAAAACGCGCGGACGCATTAGCCCGCGCGTTTTTTCGAATCCCACGCCGACTACGGAAGGAACGACGGATTGTAGTCGTAGAGCGACGAGACAAACCTCTCCGCCTCTGGACAAGAGTCGAAAGACATCGTGGCGGGGTTGTATTTCAGCTCGCGGACGGAGGGGAGCGCGCCTGCGGCCATGACCGTGTCGAAGCCGCGTCCGCCGCAGCCTACTACCGCGCGTTCAGCTTTTCGTTCGCGCCTATTTTGCGCGGTTTCGGCGCGGCAGAGCGCGCGGGCAGAAGCATCGCCGCGCTTCCGAGCAAAACGGAATTTTTAAGAAATTCCCTGCGTGTAAACATAATTTGTATCCTCCTGAATGTTTTGAAAAAATCGGGAGTGCGGCGGAACTCCGCCGAACCCGATGTGTAAAAATGCAGAAAATAAGTCTTCGCGGGTCAAAAATTTTTTGTAGAATGCCTTCCATGGAAAACAGGATAATTTGCATTTTTTCAACATTCCCCGAAAAACACTCCGCCGCCGACACCGCCGAAACGCTTGTTTCGGAGGGGCTGGCGGCATGCGTTCAAATAGGCTCGCCCGTGGAATCGACCTATGTTTGGAACGGCAAACTCTGCCGCGAAACCGAATACCCCGCCGTCATAAAAGCTTCGCCCGACGCCCTGCCCAGACTGCGCGAAAGGTTCGCCCAGCTCCACCCCTACGAATGCCCCGAATGGGTACAGACCGACTGCGAGGCTTCGCGCGCATACGCCGACTTCGTTTGCGGAACGCGCCCGCTCTAAATTCGGCGGCGGACAAATTTATGTTTGCGAAAGAGCCGACGTTTTGCGATAAACAGCTCCCGTAAATGGCATACCTTGCAATCACAATTATCCTGACGCTCGGCGTCTCCGCGCTGTGCTCCACGCTCGAAGCGGTTGTGCTGAGCACTACGGAAATCGAAATCGAACGCCTCAAAAAGCAGTCGCCGCGCCGCGGGGCGATACTCGAACGCTGCGTGCGCAACATCGACGAAACGACGTCGGCGATTCTCACGGCAAACACAATCGCAAACACGTTCGGCGCGACGCTCGCGGGCGTGCAGTGCGCCGCGCTGTTCGGGTCGGGAATCGCCACGGCGTACGTCTTCCCCGCCGCGCTCACGGTGGGCATTCTCTTCTTTTCGGAAATCATGCCAAAAAACATCGGCATAATCTACCGCCGCCCCCTGCAACCCTACCTCATATACCCGCTCTCGTGGCTGCGCGTGGCGATGGCGCCGATGGCGAAATTCACGTCGTTCGTGTTGAAGGGACTCAAATCGAACGCGCAGAAGGACGAATCGGGCGACGACGAAATCGTGATGCTGGCGAACAAGGGCGAAAAGGACGGCGTAATCACCCCGCAGGAGCGCGACCTGATTGCGAATTCGCTCTCGCTCGACGACGTCACGATAGCCGAAATCATGACGCCGCGCACGGTGGTAGAAACTGCGGACTACGACCAAAACGTAGGGGAGTTTTTCGCCGAACACCCCAACCCTAATTTCTCGCGTTTCCCCGTTTTCCGCGACACGCTCGACAACATCGTGGGCGTCGTTCGGCGGCGCGACATTCTGACCGCCATGGCGAACGACTGCCACGCGAAGAAAATTTCCGAAATCATGCAGCCGACGACATTCGTCCCCGAAAACGGCTCGGCTCTCGCGGTTCTGCGCCAGCTAATAAAAAAGCACCAGCAGATGGGAATCGTGGTGGACGAATTTGCGTCGCTCACGGGCGTAATCACGCTCGAAGACATTTTCGAGCACCTCTTGGGCTCGGAAATATTCGAGACCGACGACATCGCGGTGGACATGCGCGAGCTTGCCCGCCACCGCAGCAACAAGGGCGGGCGCAAAAGTCCGTTCAAGCCGTAGACGCGTGGCGCAAACGCTTTGTTCTTGCAAGACGCGCCGTTCGGTAAAAGAATGGAAATATGAATTTCTTTAAAAAGTCCGAAGAGAAAAAAGGCGGCTACATTCCGAGCATGTCGCAGTTGCGCTCGCTTCTGGCGTCGCTGCCCGACCCCGCAAAGACGCTCGACGAAACGCACGAAATCCGCGTTGACGACAACCCCGACAAAACCCTGCGCTTCGAACGCGCGATAATCAGGAAGTCGGACGGCTCGAAATCGCCGCGCTGGGTTTACAAGGGACGGATTTTTATCGATTCCAAATATTACACGAACGCAAAAAAATGAAAAACATCGCCCAACTCCTTTTGTCGGCGGCGGCAATCGCAACGCTTGCCGCGTGCAACGCATTCGAAAACGTCGAAAACGACGCCAAGCAGACGCCGATAGGCTCCGTCGTAAGCGGCGAAACGCGCGACGCCGACACCTACATGAAACGCGTCAGCGAACGCAACAGAGCCGCCGACCGCGATACTTGGCGTCCGCAAAACGACCGCTTCTAACCGCGCGTGAAACCCGACTTCTACACGCTTTCAAAACCCGAACTCTCCGCCGCGCTCGCCGCCGCGGGCTTCGAGAAATTCCGCGCGTCGCAGGTTTTCGACGCAGTCTACAAACACAAGATATTCTCGCCCGCCGACTTCCCCGCGCTGCCCGAAAAGCTCAAAAATTGGCTCGCCGAAAATTTCGAATTCGCCGCGGGGAAACTCGTCGGCAACAGGGAGTCCGCCGACGAAACAAAAAAATACCTCTTCGGGCTGTCCGACGGAAAATTCGTCGAATGCGTCCTCCTCGAAGCACCGTCCGACGACGGCGGCGAGGTTCGCAAAACGCTCTGCGTAAGCACGCAGGTTGGCTGCGCGTGCGGCTGCAAATTCTGCGCGTCGGGGCTTAACGGATTTTTCCGCAACCTCACCGCGGGGGAAATCGTGGCGCAAATGCTGCCGTTTGCGGCAGACGAAATCCGCAACGGCAAAAAGACGCGCAAATTCGAATTCGAAAACGTGGTCGTCATGGGAATGGGCGAGCCGCTCATGAACGCCGACAACCTGCTCGCCGCGCTCGCGGTGCTCAACGCGCCCGACAAATTCGCGTTCGGCGCGCGCCGCATAACCGTTTCAACAAGCGGAATCGCCGACGTTCTCGAACGCCTTGCCGACTCCGACTTCCCCTACCGACTGGCAATCAGCCTGCACGGCTCGACGAACGAAATACGCTCGAAAATCATGCCGATTAACGGGAAGTTCCCGCTCGAAAAGCTCCTGCCCGCCGCCGAAAAGTTCGCCGCGGCGAACGGCAGAATGATTACCCTTGAATACATTTTGATAAAAGATGTCAACGACTCGCAGCACGCCGCGAGGGAGCTTGCGAAAATCGCAAAACGCCTCCACGCGCACGTCAACCTGATTCCCTATAACAGGGTTGACGCGCTCGACTGGGAACGCTCGCCCGCGCCCAGACGCGCGGCGTTCGCAAACCTGCTGAAAGCAGAAAAAGTGTCGTGCACGCTCCGTCGCGAAAAAGGCTCGGAAATAGACGCCGCCTGCGGGCAGCTCGTATTGCGCACCGGCAAAAACATGGCGTAGATAAAACAAGCCGCGCAAATAACGCGCCGCCGCGAAACTTCCGACAAGCGCAAAAAAAATCGGCAAGGCAAAAAACCAAGCCGAATCGCGAAGCAAAAATAGAACAAACCCGAGCGCAAAGGGAAAACGCGCATCGCCCTGCGGAACACGCACTGTCCGCCGACATGCGCCGCAACAGCCGCGCGGCACAATTTAACGCGGGCGGCACTCGTAGGGGTTGAGCATGTCGGAGGCGGTAAGCCCGCACTCCCGCGCGGTTTTCAGGCAGTATTCAAGCTTGCCGAAATCGGAGTTGCCGTTGTTGCTGCCGAATGTGAACTTTACGCCGCGGGCCTTTGCCGCCTTCACAAATTCGGCGTCGGGAATTTTGTAGCGCGCGCTGATTTCCAGCGCCATGCCGCCGCGAACCAGAGCGTCGAGCATTTTTGCGCGTCGGGCGGGTGTCCAAAGTTTTGCGTATTCGGGCTGGAGCTCGGCGGGCAGGTATGTCGCGTTGGCGTAGATGTTGGCGGGTTCGCCGAGCACGCCGCAGATTTTTTCCACAATCATGTCCATGTACTCCTGCCTGTCGCCCACTTTCACTTCGGCGGGAATCCAAAGGTGGACGCGCGTTCCGCTTCCATCCTCGAAAGTCATGGCGTCGGTAAAGGCGTAGGCGAATTTTGCGCGGACGGGCTTGGAAATGAGTTTTGTCCACTCGCGCCCCTCCGCCTGCATTGCGACGATGTACGGCTGCGACTTGTTCTTTTCGAAAAATTCGAGCGCGAGCGAATCCCTATCTATCGGGAAGTCCTTGCCGCAGTTGACGGCGATTGCGTAGTTTATGCCGTATTTACGCGACTGTGCTTTCGCCTTTTCGGCGTCGAGGTCGCCTTTAAGGTGCACATGGTAGTCGAGCACGGGGAAGTCGGACTGGTGGAGGGCAATGACGCCCTCCGCCGTTTCGGGTTCGGACTGCGCGCGCGCCGCCGATTTTTTGAGCTTCGACACCCTGAAATTTCTTAGCTCCACAAAGCCGCCCGAATCGCATTTCACGCCGATTGCGCCGTCTCCCAGACGCGCGTTTTTGTTTTGCGGAAGCCTGTACGGATTTTCAGGCTCGGCGTACTCCACAAGCTTCTGTCCGTCTACCGAAATTTCAACAAGGTTGCCCGACACCCTCGCGCAAAGCCTCAGCCATTCGCCGTCCGCGCCAACGCGCTTTACGACGTTCCGCACTCCGAGCAGACTGCCCGTCTTGCGCCACCACGTTTTCGATTCCGCCGAATTGTCGAGCGCAATTTTGTAGCCTTTCGAGAACGCGGAATCGGTGTGGAACGCCACAAAGCCCGTTGTGTTCGGCGACGTGCGGACTTCGCATGAAAGCTCGAAGTCGGCAAACGCACCGCCGTTGTTTTCGGGCGGGAGCAGCGCGGACGCGCCCCTTTCAAGACGCAGAACGCCGTCGGGCGTCGCCGACGCCCTCCCCGAAACCGTCCACGCACCCGCCGAAGCGGCGTAGGCGCAGGCGCAACAGGCAATCAATGTCAAAACGGAAGCGATTTTTTTCATATGAAGCGCTTTTGTTGTTGGAAAAAACGCGCCGAAGCGCGGGAAAACCTACTCCGCGCCGCGCGACACAAACGCCGTGTCGAAGTCTTTCCAGACGGGGTCGAGCCCGTGTTTTTTCAGGGCTTCGGCGAACTCCGCGGGCGTGCGGCCGTCGTCGATATGGAACTGCTCGCCGCTTTCCTCGCGGTCGGCGTATCCGCCGGGCTTGGTGCTGCTGAACGCGCTCATCTGGGTTACGCCCAAGCCCATGAGTCCGTCGCGAAGTTTTCTGCTTTCGCGCGTGGAGACCACAATCGCAAGGCGGCTGAGGAAAATCCTGAGGGCGCATGTCGTCAAGACAAGCTCGCGGTCGGTGGGAATGTTCTGCGGAAGCGGAACGTAGCCGCTTGCGGCGGGGCGCATGCGCGGCAGGCTTATCGAAATCTGCGACCTCCACGCCTTGTGCATTAAAAACTTTGCGTGAAGCGCGACCGCAAGCACCTCGAAGCGCCATTCGTTGACGCCCAAAAGGGGGCCCAAGCCGAGCTTGCGCATGCCCGCCTCCGCGCCGCGTTCGGGCGTGCCGAGACGCCACCAGAACACCGATTTCGGCCCCGACGGGTGGAGCGTGGGGTACACCTTTTCGTCGTATGTTTCCTGAAAGACCGTAAGCCCCTCGCAACCCGTGTCGACGTACTTTTTGTAGTCTACCACGCGCGACGGCGCGATTTCAATCGAGACCGACGGCATGCGCTTTATCGCGATGTCGATGACGTCCGCCATGTAGCCCGACGAAACAAGCTTGGGGTTCTCGGCGGCTACAAGCAAAATGTTGCGGAATCCGAGCCTGTAAATAGCCTCGACCTCGCGTTCGACCTCTTCGAGCGAAAGAGTGCGGCGTTCTATCGAATGCCTGTGCGCAAAGCCGCAGTAGACGCAGTTGTTTATGCACTCGTTGCTGACGTAAAGCGGCGCGAACATGCGCATTGTGCGCCCGAAATATTTGCGCGTGATTGCCGCGGAAAGCTGCGCCATCTGCTCCAAATAGGCTTCGGCGGCGGGCGAAATCAGCGCGGCGAACTCTTCGAGCGTGTCGGCATGCCCCTTGCGCAAAATGTGCTCGACCTCACGCGCGGAAGTTTTGCGCGAAATTTCCGAAAGCGCGTGCAGGTCGCGGCTGCGCAACTCCTCCAAAAAAGTGTCCTTCATTGCGGTCTACTCCAAGAACCCCGTAAGAGGGCTTGTCGCCGAAGCGAAAACCCCGCGTTCGAACGACGCCGTGAGCTTTGCCGTGCGCCCAGCCTCGACCGCCGCCGCAAACGCCTTCGCCATCGCGATGGGGTCGGACGCAGCCGCAACCGCAGTGTTTATCATGACGGCTGCCGCCCCCATTTCCATGGCCTCCGCCGCATGCGACGGAAGCCCTATGCCCGCGTCTACTACAACGGGGACGTCGCACTGCTCTATGATTATTTCGACCTGTCCGCGCGTCTCGACGCCTCTGTTTGTGCCGATTGGCGCGCCCAGCGGCATGACGGCGACCGCGCCCGCGTCTTGGAGGCGGAGCGCAAGAACGGGATCGGCATTGATGTACGCCATCACCTTGAAGCCGTCTTTCGAAAGGATTTTCGTGGCTTCGAGGGTGTCGATGGGGTCGGGAAGAAGGTAGTTCGGGTCGGGGTGGATTTCGAGCTTCACGAAATCGCCGAAGCCCGCGGCGCGTCCGAGCCGCGCAATTCTCACTGCCTCGTCGGCGTTCACCGCGCCAGACGTATTGGGCAGAACGAGGTACTTGTCGGGTTCGAGCCATTCGGCGATGTCCGCCGACGCGTCCGAACCTCCGCCAAGATTTGCGCGCTTCAACGCGACCGTCGCGACCGACGCGCCGCTCTGCGCAAGCGCGTCCATCATTACCTGCGGCGACGAGAACTTTCCCGTGCCGAGAAAAAGGCGGGAGGAGAACTCCCTGCCGCCTATCGTCAATTTATCGTCTTTGTACATATTTGGTCAAATTTTGCGATTTTTCCGCGCAGCGCATTATTCCTGCGCGTCGGCGAAATCGACCGCGATTTTCAAAAATTTCAGAATATCGTCGGGAATCGTCGGGCGTTTTTTGCGGGCGTCGGCGAGGAGCGATTCGGGGTCGCGCCCGCGAAGCTCGTAAATTTCGCGCACGCCGATGTCGAGCAGCACGCGCGCCGCGCGTACGTCCATGCGCGGAATCCGCATGAACGGGCTGTTGAGCGCGCCGTAGTCCGTCTTTTTTTTGCGCTCGCGAACCATCTTATTTTTTTGCGGGCTTTGCCGCGGCGAGCCTCTTTGCGACCTCCGCCGAACGCTTGTCGGAGGAGTATTTTTTCACGCCGTCTTCGAGAAGCTTTGAAACCGCTTCGTCGGCGTAGAGGGGCGCGGAGTTTTTGCCGAGCGCGCCGTAGTAGAAAGCGTCGGCGGAGTCGTCGCGCCCCACCGAGCAGCGCACAAGCTCCGCGAGAACCGCGGGAGCGGGGTCCACTTCGCCCGAAAGCGGCTTGAACATTTCCCAAACGGCGCGGTTGCGCGAGAGCAGGAAAAGGTCTATGCCGTCGGAAACCGCCGCCTTTTCGCCCGCCTTGTACGCCTTCATGATGTAGTTTGCAGCTCCCATGATGTCGCCCGTGCGGTAGGCAACCAAGCCCATTCCGCGCAGGGCGAGCCTGTTGTTGGGCTCGGCGGCGAGAATCTTTTTATACGCAGGCAGCGCAACAGTCCAAAGCTCGGCGAGAGCCGCCGCGCGGGCGGGCACCGCGAGAGCGGACACCGGCCACATGTCGCGCGTTGCCAGATACAGGCGCAAAACCGTGGACATTCCGTCGGGCGTCGCGCTTTCGAGAATGCTTCGGGCGTCAACGCCTGCGAGGACTTTCTGGACAAGCTCCCTGTCGAAGTTCTTTCTGTCGCGCCCCGCGTAGAACATCACCACGTTCAGAGCCTCCAAATTCGTCTTGGCAAGCTTTTCGAGGACGGGCAGAAGCGGCTTAACTTCGTCGGCTTTGTTCGCCATGATGTACGCGCTTCCGAGAAACACGTTCGACTTCTCGTCGCCCGCGGCGATTGCCGTTTTGTAGTAGCGCATCGCGGTGTCGAAATCTTTCGACAGCAGGCTTATCGTGCCGAGAGTCCTGAGGGCGCGGATATTTTTCGGCGAGGTTTTCAGAAAAGACTCGAACGCCGCCTTCGACTTCGGAATGTCGCCGAAGCTCAGGTAGCAGACCGCGACGGGCAGAAGCTGGTCGGGCTTGTACGCGGCGGGGTTCGCCTCGTAGTCGCGCAGAAGGGCCGCGTTCGCCGCCTTGTCGGCAAACACCGCGTTCGACTCGAAAAGTTCGGTCTTCGAAAAGTCCGCCTTGTTTTTGAGAAGTTCGGGCGACGGGTTTCCGAACGAAACCGACGCCAGCGAAGCCAATATAAATGCAGTCAAAATCTTTTTCATATTCTATATTTTTTCCGTGTTCAAAAGGTACGACCTTGCCAAACCCAAGTTTGCAAGATTGGACTCGATTTTCCTGTCTGCAAGCCATTTTTTAGGAAGAAGCCCAACGCTCCCCCCCGTGAAAACCGTGCGCTCCGCCGCGCTCCCGCCGCCGAAGAAGTCGCGCTCGATGTCTGCGATAATCCCGTCGGCAAGCTTGCAAAAGCCCTTCACGCAGCCGACGTGCATTGCCGAAACCGTGTCCCTGCCGATGCTCGCCCCGTAGTCGGCGTCGGCGGGGTTTATTTTGGGCAGCTGCGCCGCGCGTTCGTTGAGATACTCCGCAAACGCGTGCATTCCGGGGGCGATTGCCCCGCCCGCATATTTCCCGCGCGAATCGACCAAGTCAATCGTGACCGCAGTCCCCATGTCCACCACGATGTACGGCGGCTCGAAAAACAGCCCCGCGCCGACGGCGTCGGCAATTCTGTCCTGCCCCAACTGGGCGGGATTGGGCAGGTCTATTTCGATGGGCGACGTTTCGTGCGAGAGCCTGAAAGACCCCCGCCCGTCAAGAACTTCCGAAAGCGCGTCCGAGTATTTCGGCACTACGGAGCACCATGCCGCGGCGTCCGCGCCGCTTGCGTCGAGCAGGCGTTCTTCGGCGAAAATCCGCGCAAAGTCCGCGCTCATGTAGTCCGCCGACGAAAGTATTTCGTACTTTCCGCCGCTTGCGGAAACGAGCGCGCAGTGCGTGCGGGTGTTGCCGATGTCTATTGTATAAACGGAATCCATGTGTCGAATAGGGGGATAAAAAAACGCTCCGACGATATATCGACAGCCGACCTGCGGCGGTTCGAACGACGGAGCGTTTAGGCAAATGCCGCGCGGAGCATGTGGAGGTAGCCCGTCCGCGCGGAAAATTCCCGAAATATTAGTAGTCTTCGATTGAGATGAGACCCCAGAGGAACTGGGTTCTGTCGCCGGAAGGCAGTTCCATGCCGCAAGCGTCGTCCGTGCGGACGGTCATCGACGTGGGAGACGAGGGGGCAAAGCAGGCGGGTTCGTAGGTGTAGAGACCGAAAACCGTGCTTTTCTGGTGCGCCGTGGTTTCGTCCGCCACATTGCAGCCTGAGAGCAGAGCCGCGCCTGCGGCAATCAAAGTAAGAAAAACTGTATTACGAAGTTTCATAGAGTCCACTGTATGTTCGGCGCGTCCAAATGCAACTCATTTTTTTATTTTTTTTCGGAAACTTTCGGATAGCTGTTGCATTTAATAGTACTGAGACTATACATTTCGGACTTTCGCGCGCAATAGCCGCGCGGGGCAAAAATACACATTTACCACATTGCAATGAAATTTAAGACACTAAAACTGGCGGCGTTTGCCGTCGCAACGACGGCGGCGGCGGTCTGCGGACGCGCCGACGGGGCGAAACCCGAACAAAGTTCCGCCCTGCAATCGCCCAAGCTTGACGACGCCCCGCAGGGGCCGTTTTTCCTCGTGGACGAAACTCCCGCAAACACGGTGAAGATTTTGGAGGCGTTGACGGGGAAAATCGCAATCGTCGCGCCGAACCTGCCGAACGTAAAGATAAATTTTTCCACGGAGGGCAAGCTGTCGAGGTCGGAGGCGATAGTTGCGTTCAAGTCGCTGCTGACGGCAAACGGGGTTGCGATAACGCCCCTCGGCGAAAAGTTTTTCAAGGCGTCGCATTCGGGAGTTTCGGCAACGCAGGCTCCCGCGCTCATTTCAGGCTCGGCAAAAAATATCGCGCCCACGCAGGAGATTTTCTCGAAACTCTACGAGCTTAAATACGCCGACGCCGAAACATTCCAGCAGACGCTCCTCAAATGCGTGTCGCCCGAAGCCGCGCCCTTCATCGCGCTCTTCCCGCAGAAAAACGCGTTCCTGCTTACCGACACCCTCGTAAACCACCAGCGTGTGGAAGCCCTGCTTTCGAAAATAGACACGCCCACTACAATCAACGAGGACATCGGCGTTGTCATGCTCAAAAACATGTCAGCCGACGACCTCAAACGCCGCTTCGCAACCCTCAAAAGCGAAGTCCTCAAAAAGTATTTCGACAAAACCACAATAGAGGCCGACGAGCGCACAAACCAAGTGCTCATCGCAACCTCCAAGGGCAACCTCAAAAACATAACCGACATCATCGAAAAGCTCGACGTAGACGCGCAGCCGCTTACGAAGTCGGAAGTATTCTATATAAGACACGGCGAGGCGAAGGACATCGAAAGCGTTTTGAACAGCGTCGTAAAGGGGCAGAAAACCGCCGCCAAAAACGCGCAGACCGCAAAGACCGCCGCGGTCAACGCCGCCAACCGCGCAAACAGAATCTCGAACGCGCAAAACAAGGCGGCGAACGCCGCGAAGCTCCCAACAAACCTCACGGCAGACCCCACGGGCGCGGCGTTGCAGTTCTCCGACTACATCACGATTGTCGCCGACGAGCGCAGCAATTCGGTAGTGGTCTACGGCACGCCCACCGACCTCAAACAAATCGACGCTATCATAAAGAAAATCGACATCGTCCTCGCGCAGGTAAAAATCGACGTAATCATAACCGAAGTCACCCTCACCGACAACCAGACATCGGGGCTTTCGTCGTTCGGACTGGGCTACTCTACGCTCCCGAACGATTCGGGCAAAAAGGGCTGGAACGGGCGGACGGCGGTCGCCGCAATGGACGGCACCGAAACCTCGCCGTTCACGCTTTCAATCGACGAATACGGCTTCAACAGCGTGTTCAGCGTGGCGTCGCAAAACAGCAACATAAAAATCCTCTCCGCGCCGTCGATTGTCACAACGCACAACAAAAAGGCGACAATCAACGTCTCGGAAACGCAGGCGCTCATCACGCAGACAACCTCCATCGAAACAACAAACTACCCGCAGACAAAAAACACCGTCGAGTGGAAGGACATCGGCATAATCCTCGAAGTAAAGCCGCTCATCGGCGAAAACGGAGTCGTGCAGATGGAGATAAAACAGACCGTGGAATCGGTCGTACGCACGCAGCTTATCAACGACGTAAGCCAGCCGATTATCGGCAAGCGCGAGGCGGAAAGCTTCGTGTCGGCGGCAAGCGGCGAAACCGTGATTCTTGCGGGTCTGCAACAGACGAAATCAACAAAGACCGACGGCGAAGTCTTCCTGCTCTCCGACCTCCCGCTCGTGGGACACTTCTTCGAACCCAATTCCAAAAAGGTGGAGCGCACCGAGCTTATCATTTTTATCCGCCCGACAATGGTAAAGAGCGAGGCGTATGCCTCCCTGCTTGCAAAAAACAAAATAGGCTCGGAGGAAACGTCGAAAGAGGTTGCGCGGTACTTCGAAACGGGCAAATTCCACGACGCGAAAAACGAAACAATGGACGCGGGAAACCGCAAGTTCAGCTCTTTCGAAAAAACGGTGCTGCCGAAATCGATTACCTCCGACACAAACGCGGAAGAAAAAACCGAAGCGGCGGGCGAATCGGAAACAAAGCCCGAAACAAAACAAAAACGCGCGGCGAAAAAATCGCGCAGGGCGGTACGATGAAGAAAATCGCGTTAACGGCACTCGCGGCAGCGGCCGCGCTCTCCGCATTCGCGGCGGGCGAAACCGCGCCGCAAAAGCGCGCAGAGGCGGTCGAAAAGCTCTTGGCAAAAAACCCCTTCGGCTCTAAAAGCGCGGCGGCGGGCGCGGGCGAGAAAACGGCGGGTTCGGGCGCGGACGCAAAACGCGCCGCGCTCGAACTGCGGGCAATCTACTGCGTTGACGGCAAGTGGAAATTCGACCTTTTCGACACTACGGCAAAAACATCGTACACGGTGGAACTGCGGCAGGAGCTGTCCGAGAAAGTCCCCTATACTGTCGATTTCTACGACGACGAAACAAACAGCGTAAGCGTTTCGAGCAACCTCGAATCGCTCACCCTAACCCTCAAAACCCCCGACGCCCCGACTGGCCCCGCGCCGCAGCCCGCAAGCATAGCGGCCCCCGCCGCGACCGCGAAAAAAAACGGCGCGGCGAACGCGCAAAAAATGCCGGTTTTCGGCGCGAGAAAAACAACGGAGCAGGCGCGATGAACAGCGGGAACGACATCTTCGAAATTTTCTCCGACACGCTCGAACCCGATGCAATCGCGGAACTGCGCGAAACGGATGCGTCGAAACGCGCGGCGTTCATTCTCGAACGCGGGCGGCTGACCGAAAGCGAAATAGCCCGCAGGCTCGCGGAGTTTTCGGGAATCAGGGAGGGCAAAGCCCCGACGCCCGCAAAAAATCCCACCGAGCGCGTGCCGCTTAGGATAATCTCGGAGTACGCCTGCATGCCGTGCGACGACGGCGCTCTCGCGGTTTCGTGGCCGCCCTCCCCCGACGCGTCGAAGTGGATTGCGGCAATCACGGGCAAAAAGCCCGAATGGAAAATAGTGCCGACAAACGCGCTCGACGCCGCGCTCTCGGAGGCGTTCGGAGTAGGCGCGGAAAGCTTCGACGGCGACTCCGACGACGACTTCTCCGACATCGACGACGCCGACGCGCAGGAGGACGAAAACGCCGCCGTCATAAAATTCGTCAACGAGCTTGTCGCCCGCGCAAAGTCCGACCGCGCGACGGACATTCACATCGAGCCGCAGAAAAACGCGCTCGCAATCAGGTTCAGAATCGACGGAAACCTCGTGCCGCTGAAACTGCCCGAAACCGTTTCGCGCTTCAAGGACGCGGTGGTGTCGCGCATAAAAATCATGGCGCGGCTGAACATTTCGGAAAAACGCCGCCCGCAGGACGGCCGCATTACATTCGCCGCAAAAGACGGCGGAGAAATCGACATACGCGTTTCGAGCCTGCCGACGATTTTCGGCGAAAGCGTCTCCCTGCGACTGCTCTCGCAGAAATCGCGCCCCGTTACGATAGAGGACTTGGGCTTCATGCCCGACGACGCAGCGAAAATAGCAGTCCCCCTCTCGCGGCCGCACGGAATAATTTTGGTGACAGGCCCCACGGGTTCGGGAAAATCGACTACGCTCACCGCGTTTATCCGCCGACTCCGCGCTCCCGAAATCCGCATAATCACGGTGGAAGACCCCGTGGAATACGAGGTCGAGGGCGTCAACCAGACGCAGGTTCACCCCGAAATCGGGCTGACGTTCTCGTCGGTTCTGCGCTCGGTTCTGCGCCAAGACCCCGACGTTATAATGGTCGGCGAAATCCGCGACAGGGAGACCGCCGACATCGCAATCCGCGCGTCGCTTACGGGGCACCTTGTGCTGAGCACGCTCCATACAAACGACGCCGCGGGCGCGCTCACCCGCCTTGTCGACATGGGAATAGAGCCGTTCCTGATTGCCTCGTCCGTCGAGATGATTCTCGCGCAAAGGCTCGTGCGCAGGCTCTGCCGCTGCGCCGTCCGCGCCGACATTCCGCGCGGGGTGCTTGCAAACAGCCTCGCGGCTCTCGGCGTGCGCGAAGACGAATCGCGTTTTGCCGAGCTTGTCAAACGCCCCGAAGGCTGCGACAAATGCAGGGGGATAGGCTATTTCGGGCGGATAGGAATTTTCGAAGTTCTCCTTTGCGACGACGAAATCCGCGCAATGATTTCCTCGCGCGCGACCGCCCGCGACATCGCCGAACTTGCAAAATCGCGCGGAATGCGCACGCTCTGCGAATGCGGCTGGGAGCTTGTCAAACGCGGCTCGACTTCGCTCGAAGAAATCATGTACTACGCAACGCAGTCGGAGGGAAACAATGCCCGAATTTAAGTACAGGGCAAGCGACGCGGCGGGAAAAATCCGCACGGGGAAAATCGACGCGGCGGACGCAAAAACCGCGGCTCTCGGACTGTCCGCGTCGGGGCTGACGCCGCTTTCCGTCCGCGCAACGGCAACACAGGCGACGAAGTCGGAAAAAACTCCCAAAAAATCGGGCGGTGAGAAGTCCGCGCTCGCTCTCGTGAAAAAGCTGAAACAGCTCTGCGGTGGCGGCGGAATGCCCGTGGGCGACGCGCTGAAATCGCTCTCCGTGCGCTCTCTCGACCCGCGCGTAAAGGGGCTTGCCCGCGAACTGTACGCGGAACTGAGCGAAGGCAAAACGCTCGCCGCGGCAATGTCAAAACGCCCCGAAACTTTCGACGCGTCCGTCGTGCACCTCGTCGAGGCGGGCGAATCTACGGCAAACCTCGGCTTCGTTTTCGACAACATCATAGAGTACATCGAGGAGCGCGGCAAACTGCGGGCGACAATCGTGTCCGCCCTCGCCTACCCAGCGTTTTTGTGCGCAACGGCGTCGGCGGTCGTGCTGATGTTTTTGTTTTTCATGCTCCCGCGCATAAAGTCGATGATGGCGAACATGGGCGCGCCAGAAAACTTCGCCATAAAAATGATGAACTTTATTGGCGACGCGCTGACGGTGGGCGTGCCCGCCTTTGTCTTCGCGGCGGGAGCGGCAGTCGTCGCCCTGAAATTCTACGGCAAAACTCCTGCGGGACGCGCGAAAATAGACGCAAACATTTTGAAAACGCCGATAATCGGAAAAATCGCGTTCGACGCCGACATTTGCAGAATCTCGAAGCTTGCGGCAACACTCTTCGCGTCGGGCGTCAACGCCACGGAAACGTTCAGGCTCGCCGAAAAGACAATCTCAAACGCCGAACTCGCCGCGCGTTTCAGGCAGTTCAGAACGGCAGTAAACGACGGCGCGCCGATTTCGGCGGCGCTGCAAAAATTCGGGCTTCTCGACGACGAAGACGTAGACGTCGTCGCGGTCGGCGAGCGCACGGGAAGCCTCGTTTCGGCGTTCGGAGAGCTTGCGTCGGCGCACTCGGCATCGCTCGGACGCAGGATAAAAACGGCGACCTCCGCGCTCGGCGGGCTTGCGCTCGGCACGGCGTTTCTGCTGATTTTCACGTTCGCGGCGGGCATTGTCACAAGCATTCTGGGGCTAAGCCAGGGGCTTGTCGCAAAATAGCCCGCAGGCAAGACCGCGCAAAATCCGCACTCAAAAACTATCCGAATCGGATAGAAAGACACATTTTCACGCACGCCGGCTGCTAAACGCGCTGGTTCATGTCGGAGGCGGGGTTTTCCTCGGACGGCGTGCCGACCCTCCGCGCGGGGACGCCCGCAACGGTCGTATGCGGCGCGACGTCGTCGAGAACTACGCTTCCCGCGCCGATTTTCGCGCCCCTGCCTATTGTGATATTGCCGATGAGCTTTGCGCCCGCGCCGATTAGCACGCCCGACATCACCTTCGGGTGGCGGTCGCCCGTTTCGTTGCCCGTGCCGCCGAGGGTTACCTCGTGGAGAATCGAAACGTTGTCCTCGACGACGCTCGTTTCGCCCGCGACAAAGGACGTCGCGTGGTCGAGCAGAATGCCGCCGCCGAAACGCGCCGCGGGGTGAATGTCGACGCCGAAAATTTCGCTCGAAAGGCTTTGCAGGTAGTACGCCAGCGCCTTGCGCCCCCTGTTCCAGAGGTAATGCGAAACGCGGTGGGTCGTGATGGACTGGAAGCCCTTGAAATAAAGAATCGGGTTGAGGTACGACGCGCACGCAGGGTCGCGCGAGCGGATTGCGAGAATGTCGGAAACGATGTTGCGGCGTATCGATTCGTCGGCGGCGAAAGCCTCGGCGAAAATCGCTTGGAAGTCGTCGGAGGAAACCGCGTTGCGGCCGAGCTTGCGCGAAATGCGCCACGCCACGGAGTCGAACAAATCGCGCCTGTCGAGCACGGCGGCGCGCAAAAGCGGCGCAAGAACCGGCTCGCGTTCGGAAATTTCCGCCGCCTCGCTCCTTATCGAGAGCCAAACGGAATCGGCGCGTTGTTGCAAATCTTCCATAATTATTCAGTCCATACTGGAATTATCGGCGGGCGATTTCAACACTAAATTATCCCCGCGACGCCGTTTATTTAATTGAAATGGGAAAAAAACGCGGCATATTGGACGCCATGAAAAAAATTTGCTTTGCACTTTTGGCGTCGGCGCTCCTCGCGGGCTGCTCGATAACGCAGGAAATGAAGGAAAACGCGAGCTTCGACGGGCTTGAAACTTTCTACGTCGCGGCTCCCGCGGGAACGAACGACGTGTTCGCGCAGACGGGCAACGCCGCCGAAACAGACGCCGCGCTGAAAGCGGCGGTCGCCGAGAACCTCAAAGAAAAGGGCTTCGTCGAAGTGTCAGACCCAAAGGAGGCGCAGATAGTCTTCCGCCCTCTCTGGAACGCGACGCACGGCCGCGCCGATTTCGACGACGACAACAACCCCGACAAGCAGCATACCGCCCTTTCGATAGGCACGAACGCGGCGTCGGACATCTACGCGACGCTCGAAATCCAGGCGATTCTCCCCGACAGCGGCGACATCTGGTCGTGGCGCGGATTCTCGCCCTCGCACGTTTCCGCCGCCGACTGCACGACGGCGAACATCAAACGCCAAGTGGCGTGGTGTCTTGAATATTTCCCGCCCGACAAATACCCGTCGCGCCTCGAAACAATCAAAAAGGAAAAGCGAGAGACGAAAATCAGGGAGGAGGAAAACCCCTTCAAGGAGGTTCTCATAAAGGAGCGCGAAAAGCGCGAAGCCGCCGCGAAATAGCGGCAGCGCAAAACATTTCGGCAAGGGCGGAACGCGGGCTGCGCGTTCCGCTTTTTTTGCGCCCGCGGGCTTCGGCGGTTAATGCCGCGCGGAATTGCGCCGATATAGTCTGCAATATTGTTCTACTGTCACGGGAAATCCGCGCGGGCTTGCGCCCGACGCAAAACATATAAAAAGACAAAAAACAAGGAGAACAATATGGTATTAGGTACAAGATATCCGACATTGGCGTTTCACACCGGCGGCGTAGGACAGGCGGCGGACGGCATTCCCCCGCAGCCCTTCGAAACGTTCTGCTACGACTCCGCCCTCTTGCAGGCGAAAATAGAAAACTTCAACGTGGTTCCCTACACGTCGGTTCTGCCGAAGGAGCTGTTCGGAAAAATCTACCCAGTGGACAAGGTGGCGAAGCACTTCAAGCACGGCGCGGTCTTGGAGGTAATCATGGCGGCAAACGGGGCGAGAAGCTCGGAGCACCGCGCGATTGCCACGGGCGTCGGCATCTGCTGGGGCAAAGACGCAAAGGGCGAGCTTATCGGAGGCTGGGCGGCGGAATACGTCGAGTATTTCGACACTTGGATTGACGACGACATCGCGAAATCGCACTGCGAAATGTGGCTCAACAAATCTCTCAGACACGAGCTGGAAATCCGCGGGGTCGAAAAGCACAGCGACTTCCAGTTTTTCCACAACTACCTAAATATCGAGCAGGCATTCGGCTACTGCCTGACCGCGCTCGGATTCCTGAACTTCGAATTCGCCGACCCCGTTTCGGTAAAATAAGGCTCTAAAATGTCCGACACCAACAACGGCGCGGCGGGACAGGACACCGCCAAAAGGCTCGGAATGGCGGGACTTGCGGCGATTGTCGTAAGCTCCATGATAGGCGGCGGCATTTACAGCCTGCCGCAAAACATGGCCGACACTGCGGGCGTCGGAGCGGTGGCTATCGCGTGGGTTATCACGGGCATCGGAATGTTTTTCATCGCAAACACGTTCCGCACGCTCGCCTCCGCGCGCCCCGACCTCACCGCCGGCATCTACATGTACGGCAAGGACGGCTTCGGCGAATACGCGGGCTTCACGATAGCGTGGGGCTACTGGCTCTGCCAAGTCTGCGGAAACGTCGGGTACGCAGTAATCACAATGGACGCGCTGAACTACTTTTTTCCGGGGTGGTTCGCAGGCGGCAATAATTGGGAGTCGATAGTCGGCGGTTCGCTGCTGATTTGGATTTTCAATTTTGTCGTGCTCTCCGGCGTGAAACAGGCGTCGCTGGTCAACACAATCGCCACGGTGTGCAAACTGCTGCCGATTGCGCTGTTCATCGTGGTGCTGTTCTTCGTCTTCAACTGGGACAAATTCACCTTCGACATCTGGGGCAACCTGACCTCGCACGGCGAGAAAAATCTCGGCGGTCTCGGCGCGCAGATTAAGGGCACAATGCTTGTCACATTGTGGGCGTTCATCGGCATCGAGGGCGCGGTTGTGCTGTCGGGTCGGGCGAAGTCGCAAAAGGACGTCGGCAGGGCGACGATTGCGGGCTACATCTGCGGACTGGCGATTTTCGTCCTGCTCTCGATTCTCCCGTTCGGGTTCATGACCCAAGCGCAGCTCGCCGCCGTGCCGAATCCCTCGACGGCGGGAATACTCGAAAGCATCGTCGGCGAATGGGGCAGCTGGGTGATGAACGCCGGGCTTATAATCTCGGTGCTCGCAAGCTGGCTGGCGTGGACGATGATTACCGCCGAAATGCCCTACGCCGCCGCAAAGGACGGCACGTTCCCGAAGATATTCGGACACGAGAACAAAAACGGCTCGCCGAGCGTGTCGCTTTGGATAACAAGCGCGCTCATGCAGCTTGCGATGCTGCTTGTGTACTTCTCGAACGACGCGTGGAACACAATGCTCAGCATTACGGGCGTAATGGTTTTGCCGCCCTATTTGGCAAGCACGGCATACCTCTGGAAATTGGCGAAGGGACACGGGCTGCAAAACACGCCGCCGAACGCGCGCGTAAGCAGGACGGGCGCGCTGGTGTCGGGCGCGGCGGGGTCGGCCTACGCGGTGTGGCTAATCTACGCGGCGGGGCTGAACTACCTGCTCGACTCCATCATATTCCTCGCGCTCGGAATACCGTTCTATATCTGGGCGAAGCGCGAAAACGGAGCGCGGGCGTTCACTAAAACCGAGGCGTTCTTCGCCGTGGTTTTGGTGGCGATTGCGATATTCGGAATAGTCCGGAGATTCTGACGCGCTCCCGAAAACGCGACGCGGAAGTCCGAACGGGCTTCCGCGTTTTTTTGATTTCGCATTCCCGCAACGCCTTTCGGACGCGGAAATGCGCAAATTATTTTCAAACAATCCTACTTATTTTCAAGCAGTTTTCCCGAAAAGTCCATACCCGCGCCGAAGCGGAGAACGCGGAATTCGTTGCGCTTTCTGTCTACCGACACGACCGACCACGAGGCGTCGTCGGCCTCGCCGAAATTGCGCGGGGGGGAATCGGGAAATTCGGGGCGGTTTTTGTCGTTGAGAACGCGCACGCGCGGGCAGCTGTGGGGCGACTTCAAGATTTCGTCGGCGTGTTCGTGCCCCTCGAAGAATGCGAGCACGTCCATTTTTCCGCGCCCCGAAAAGTCGCACGAAATTTTCGACGGAAAGTTGCCTGTGCGCGTTTCTCCGCTGAATTTCCCGCCCTCGCGGAACGCCTTTACGACGCCGTCGAAAAGCTTTGTGTTCGGCGACGAAATGCGCGTGTGCATTACAAACACCACGCCCCATTCGGGAGCGTCCGCCTTTGCGGAGAAGTCGAGAGCCTTGCGGGCAAGCCAGTCGAGCTGCCGCTGGGTGATGTCGTAAAGCCCGCACGAGTCTATTTTTATTTTTCCGTCCGCGCCTACCTCCATGGGGTTTTCGCTCACGGCGATGTTTATCAGGCGGATTTTCGACTTCGGAAAGTCGATGTAGAAATAGTTTGCCTGGGGGAAATTTTCGTCGCCGACCGCGCCGCTTTTGAGGGCTGTGGCAACGCACGCGTCGTGCCATTCCGCGCCGGTTACGATTTGCGAGTCGTCGGGGGTTTTCGTGCGGAGGAAGTAGAACACGCCGTCGTCGTGGTTGCCGATTGAAACAACCACGGGCAGCCCCGACGTCTCCATTGCCGCGACGATTTCGCGCATGTCGGCAATGCTGCGTTCTTTCGGCTTTATGCCCTGAACGAGGTCGCCGCCGTTGCAGACGAAGTCGAGTTTAAGCTCCTTTGCGATCTGCGCCATATCGCGCATGTGCTCCGCGCCCGTCGCGCCCGCCGCGCGGGGGTTGTTTTTGTTGGAAAGGAAGTGCGTGTCGGACGCAAACGCGAAGTTCAGGCAGCCGTCGTGCGGAGAGGCGAGATACGCCTTTTTCAGATTTTCAAGCTGCGCGGCTTTCGACGCGTTTTTGACAAGCAGCCTGCGGGTGAAGTCGCCCGACTTCCCCGTCGGGAGAGAGTCCGCAAGCCACGACACGTTGAGGTTTTCGACGGCGCGGACGAGCTCCGTTCCCGCGCGGGCGAGCATGGGCGCGGGCACTGCATTTTTGAAAATGCGCGCGCGCTCGATGTCCGCCTCCTCCGAAATTTCCGGCGAATAGACAACGCGGTACTCCGCGAACGGCTCGAGCGTGCCGAGAGACTTCGCCGAACATTTGTACACAACCCACGCGTCGGGCGCTAGCTTGCGGAATTCGGCGAGACTGCGGGCGAAGTCGCCGCGCGGCAAGTCGGCGTCGGCAATCGACCACGCGTAGGCGGGCGGGTTTGAGGCAAGAGCCGCCTTCAAGACGGAGGCGTCGAATTTTCCGTCTTTCGGCAAGTACGACATCAGCGCGCGGACGCCCGATTTTGCGGCGTCGCCCGCCTTTTTTGCGGCGGCATGCGCCGATTTTGCGTCCGAAAACGGAATTTCGACAATGTTTGCGTGAACCCGCGCCGCTTTCGAAACGTCGGAAATCGACGCCACTCCGCGGGCTACCGCGGGAGTCGGGCGTTCGGCTTTCTGTTTGTTTCTGTCGCGCACAAAGCCGCCCGCAGGCACAATCTGCCTCACGGAAAACGTGCGGATTTCGAAAGACTTGTCCGCCGCGTGCAGGTCTACGCGTATGCGTTCGGGACACTCGCGCGGAATTTTGACGACGGTTTTGAACTCGCCGTTTTTGAAAATGTCGCTATACGACGGCGCAAATTTCAGCGCGGCGTCGGCGGGAGATTTGTCGGGTGTAAGAGCGAGGTTGCACGCGCCCGAACCCGTCGCGGAGATTTCGTAGGATTCGCCGGGGTTTACGAATATGCGCGAGTGCATGAAGGGCTTGGGGGAGTCCGCCGAAAACTTCATGGAGTTTTCGAGCATTTCGGACGAGCCTTTGCCCGAATAGTCCCATTTTCTTGCGCCCGTTCCGAATTTGTATGCGACGTCGCCGCACGCAAAAGACGCGGCGCAGAACGCCGCAATGCAGTAGAATAAGTATTTTTCCATATGTATATAAATCGGCAATACCACTATTCTGCGCCCATATTCGAGTCAACAAAAAACGCCGAGGCGGAGCACCGCTACGGCGTTTTGAAATTTGCGAAATGCGTTTAGAAGTTGTCGGGAAGCGTGCGCGCCTTTGCGTCTTCGGCAATCTGCGCAACGGCTTCGTCCGCGCCCTTGACGCCCTCGAACGCCTTGCGGATTCGCGAGCGGACAGACACCAGCCCCGCCTCGGCCTCCTTGCGGCCGATGACGAACATGTGCGGAACTTTTTCCGTCTCAGCCTTGCGGATTTTCGCGCCCAGCTTTTCGGCGGAAGCGTCCATCGACACGCGTACTCCCGCCTTTTTGAGCTTCTTGAAGACTTCGTCGGCGAACGGCACGACATCGTCGTTGAGCGTGATTATGCGCACCTGTTCGGGCGCGAGCCACGTCGGGAAGTTGCCCGCAAAGTGCTCGATAAGCACGCCCGTAAAGCGTTCGAGCGAGCCGAACGGGGCGCGGTGAATCATAATCGGGCGGTGGGGCTTGTTGTCCTGACCGATGTAGGAAAGGTCGAAGCGTTCGGGTAGGTTGTAGTCAACCTGAACGGTGCCGAGCTGCCATTCGCGGCCGATGCAGTCCTTGACAACGAAGTCGATTTTCGGCCCGTAGAACGCCGCCTCGCCGATTTCCTCGGTGTAGGGAACGCCCAGAGTTTTCGCCGCCTTGCGGATTGCCGCCTCGCTCTTTACCCAGTTTTCCTCCGCGCCGACGTACTTGTCGCTGGCGGGGTCGCGGAGCGAAATTCTGACGCGGTATTCCTTCATGCCGATTTTCGCGAACACTTCCTTTACCAAGTCGAGACAGCCCTGAATTTCGTCGTCGAGCTGGTCGGGGGTGCAGAAGATGTGGGCGTCGTCCTGAGTGAAGCCGCGCACGCGGGTCATGCCGTTAAGCTCTCCCGACTGTTCCCAGCGGTAGACGTTGCCGAATTCGGCGAGTCTCACGGGGAGGTCGCGATACGAATGCGGGTCGCTCTTGTAGATTTCGACGTGGAACGGGCAGTTCATCGGTTTGAGGAGGAAGCCCTCTACGTCGCCCGATTCGATTTTCGGCTCGAATTCCGCGACGGAGAGGTTTTCCTTCGCCATTCTTTCGAGGTCTTCGCGCTCGACAATCGGCACGAACTGCGAGTCCTTGTAGTACGGGAAGTGTCCGCTTGTGCGGAAAAGCCCGAGCTTGCCGATATGCGGCGTGAAAACCTGCTGGTAGCCCTGCTCGTTGAGGAGTTCGAGAATGAAGTTTTGCAGGCTCTGGCGGACAATCGCGCCCTTCGGCTTCCAGAGGATAAGCCCCTGCCCCACTCTGTCCACGATTGTGAACAGCCCCATTTCCTTGCCGAGTTTGCGGTGGTCGCGGAGCTTTGCCTCCTCCATTTGTCTGAGGTAGCTTTCAAGCTCCTCTTTCGACGCGAAAGCCGTGCCGTAAATGCGCTGCAACTGTTTGTTGTTTTCGTCGCCGCGGTGGTACGCGCCCGCCACGGAGAGCAGTTTGAACGCCTTGATGCGCTTGGAATAGTCAACGTGCGGGCCCGCGCAGAGGTCGCAGAATTCGCCGTTTTTGTAGAAGGTGATTTTTTCGCCGTCGGGAATGTCGGCGAGTCTGCCGAGTTTGAATTCCTCCTGTCCGATTTCCTTAATCTTTGCGGCAGCTTCGTCGCGGGTAAGTTCGAACTTCTCGAATTTCTGGTTTTCGGCAATCACCTTTTTCATTTCGGCTTCGATGTTCGCAAGGTCCTCCGCCGTGAATTTGTGGTCGAGGTCGAAATCGTAGTAGAAGCCCGTTTCCGTCGCGGGACCGATGTCGAGTTTTGCGTTCGGGAAAAGGCGCAGAACGGCCGTCGCCAAAACGTGTGAAGCGCTGTGTCTGATTTTCAGAAGTTCTTCGTTCATTTTATTTCCTTGTAAAAAAATCCTTTCGGAGAAAATCCGCGCAAAAGCGCGCGCGGGTATTAATCCGTAAAAGCCTATACTGAACCCGTACGCGCAAATGTAAAGAGTTTTTATGCGGCAAAGGGGCTTATAAATCAAGCCCCATGATGCAGTCGTTCATGAAATAGCCGTTGCCGATGGGGAAGTCGCCCCGCGAGACCTCGAACATGCCCATGTGCTTGTAGAAGCCGAGGGCGCGGTTGTGGCGGTTGACGTTGAGCAGCATGCGGCACGGCGCGGGGTGCAGCTCCTTCACGCGGGATTTCGCCTTTTCGAAAAGCAGTTTGCCGAAACCCCTGCCGTGCAAATTTTCCAATACGTAGATTTTTTCGAGGTGGAAGACGCCCTCCGATTCGGGTCTGACCGAAACGTAGCCGAAAGGCTCGCCGTCGGCGTAGCCCACAAAAAATTCGTGCCCGTCGTCGAACTGTTTTTCGAGGCTTTTTTCCGAATACATCATTTCGAGCATGTATTCGGTTTGTTCGGGAGTCAGAATTTTCGCGTAGGTTGCGGGAAACGCTTCGAGCGCGAGTTTTCTGATAAGCGGAATGCCGCTTTTCGATGCCTATTCGATTTCCGTCATAGCTTGAAAATTTCTGGGGCTGTTGCGCGGATTTTCGCCGACGCCTCCCACAGTCCGCCCGTTTCGTTGCGGGCGTTCCAGATGTTTTCGAAATCCGACACCAAAAACTTCAACGCGGTTCCCGATTCCGCGGTTTTTCCGCGTCCGCGCAGAACGTCCACGGCGCGGCGCGCCATTGCGCCCGCAAGCGCGATTTCGGCGGAAAGAATGGAGGCGTCGCGGCATTCGGGTTTTGAGGTCGCAGCCAAGCCCATTGCGAAATCCGCCGCGCCCTCGAAGTCGTCGGTATCGAACGCGGCGGCGTCGCCGCCGAGTCCGAAAAACGCGCACTCCAAGATTCCGTCGCCGTCGATTCTGCCGAGGGCGCACAGGGCGCGGGCGAAGTCTCCCGACGCGTCGTAGAACGCGAAAGAGTCCAACGCTTCGCATTCAGCCTCCTCCGAAGACTCACCACCCCACATTTTAGCCGCCGCCCGCGCGAGCGGCGGATAGACCGCGGCGAACGGGGCGTAGGGGCTTAGCTCTGCGCAAAGAACAAAGCCCTCCGCGCCGTATTTTTTTGCGGCGTTTGACGCCGCGTCGATTTCGGCTTTCGCGGAGTCGAGACGCGGGAGGAAGCCGATGTCGTCCCAAAAGCCGATTCCCGCGTTTGCCGAGACGAAAAACGCGCGTTTTTGCGAATGCGCCTTTGCGCACGCCTCCGCGAAGCCTTCGCTCGAAGCCGAAAATATCGGCACGGCCCCAGCGGGCGCGGAAAAATCCGCCTGCGAACCCGCGTCGGGCGCGGCGCAAAGGGGGCGTTTGCCGAGTTCGGCGCACGCAGAGCACAATTCGGAGGCGTCGTCGGGCGAGCCGACGTCGAAGTCGGCGCAGTCGAAGTTTGCCGAAATTTCCGAAATCTCCCGCGAGCCGCACTGAAATTCCGAAGCGTCGAGTCCGCAGGAAAGCTCAATACCCAAAGCCGCGCAGTATTTTTTAAGAGCCGCAATTTTCTTCGGCGTAAAAAGGCCGCGCCCCGCCCATTCCCGCTCGCGTCCCTCGAACGGGTACGCCCCGCCGAGCCGCAATTCGAGCCTGTTGTATTTAAAAAGCGAGAGCCTGTCGGCTAAAAGGCGCATGTCGGCGAGCGTCGGAACGCGCCCGCGCGAAATGTCGAGGACAAAGCAGCGCGCGCCGATGTCGGGGGAGTCCTCCATTTCGACGAAGCGGAAGCCGCGCGAATCCGCCTGCATTCCGATTTGCCGCAGTGTCTGCAAAGCCGCGCGCGCGCCGGCGTCCGACGCCGAAACAATCGAGATTCCGTCCTCCGAAACGCGCAATCTGTACGCTTCGGGATTGTCGAAGTCTCCGCGTTCGAGCGTCAGAAACGCGCCGCACGGAAGCCCCGCGTCGTCGATTTGAAACTCCGCCTTTTCCCATTCGAGAAATCCGCCGCCCCAAACGGCTTTTTGGGGGAGCGGCAGAAGCTTGGGCGTGCGCAGCTTGTATTCCATTAGAATGTGTGGACAAACAGCCCCGAGCGGAGCTTAGGCTCGAACCATGTGCTCTTGGGGGGCATAATCTGCCCCGCGTCTGCAATCGCCATGAGCTGGTCGGTCGTGGTGGGGAACATGGAGAAGGCGACTGCGAACTTCTTTGAATCTACAAGCTTTTCAAGCTCGGCAGTGCCCTTGATTCCGCCAACAAAGTCTATTCTCTCGTCGGTGCGGGGGTCGCCGATTCCGAGAATCGGGGCGAGAACCCTGTCCTGCAAGAGCGCGACGTCGAGCGACGAAACCGCGTCGAGACCGTCGGTGTTTTCGAAAGTCAAGCCGTACCATTCGCCGTCGAGGTACATGGAGACCTTTTTCGAGCCGTCGGGCGATTTTGCCGCGCCCTTTTCGAGCCTGCACGCCTTACCGAGCTTTTCGAGGAACTGCTCTTTTGTGTTGCCAGCCAAGTCGCGCACGACGCGGTTGTAGGGCAGAATGCTCAGCTGCCCCGCGGGGAAGACTACCGACAGAAACCAGTTGTAGTCTTCGTCGCCGGTGTGGCCGGGGTTCTGCGCCTTGAAGAAGCGGGCGCAGCGGGCGTTGCTCGCGCTGCGGTGGTGTCCGTCGGCGACGTACGCGCAGGGAATTGCGTCGAAAATCTTCACGATTTTTTCGAGCGTTGAGGGGTCGGAAATCTTCCAGACCGTGTGGCGGATTCCGTCGTCGGCGGTAAAGTCGAAGAGCGCGTCGGAGTCCTTTTTGTTTTCGACTATTTTGTCAAGCTCGGTTCCGTCCTTTACCGTGAGGAACACGGGGCCCGTGTTTACGCGCAGGGTGCGCGTGAGCATGTAGCGGTCGTTCTCCTTTGCCTCGCGGGTTTTTTCGTGCTTTTTGATTACGTCGTTGTCGTAGTCTTCCGCGCTGAACGTGGCGACAAGCCCCGTCTGGGCATGTCCGCCCATGACTTGGCGGTAGAGGTACATGCACGGCGCGTCCTCGCGGACCATGTGTCCGTTTTTGACGAGCTTTTCGAAATTCTCCTTCGCGTGGTCGTAGACCGCCTGCGAGTACGGCTCGGTGCCTTCGGGCAGCTCGATTTCCGAGCGCACTACCCTCATGAAGCTCAGCGGCTTGCCCTTGGCCTGCTCGGCTGCCTGTTCGAAATTCACCACGTCGTAGGGCAGGCTTGCGATGTCCGCCGCCTTGTCCTTCACGGGTCTCAACCCTTTGAATGCTTTGATTTTCATAGTCGCCCGCAAGAATCGCAACCTCTGCGCGATTTTGCAAGTTTTACTTCAAAAACCTTGCAAATTTTAATTTTTTTTTACGATATTCGAAGCCATGAAGATTTCCAACCATAATTACAGAAGGGGCGGTTGCCTATTTTCGCTCGTAAAAATTTTCGTATTGGCGGTCGTGGTGCTGTGCATTGCGCTCTACTTCACGCTCGGCTTTGTTGCCGACTACGCGCTCAAAACAATAACCGCGGGCACGGGAATCAACGCTGGCGTGTCGTCCGTGTCGCTCGGCATTTCCGACCAAAAGGTGCAGGTCAACAACTTCTTCATCGCCAACCCGCCCGACTTCAAGCAGTGCAACGCAATCGCGTTCAAAGAGGCGGTTATCGACGCCGACATCACGCTCTCCGACGCCCTCGCGAAGAAGCTCATCGTCATCGACGAAATCAAAGTCGACGGGCTTGCCATGAACCTCGACGTAAAGACGGCAAAGGGAATTTCCGCCCTGCTCTCCTCGCCGCAGTCGAACATCACGGCGATTAAAACCGCCCTCGAAAACAAATTCGGGCTTTCCAACCAAAAGGACGCAAACGCCCAAGCGCAACAGACGGCGAAAGCCGACGCCGACGCCGCGCAGTGGAAATTCATCATCAAAAAGATGACTTTCGGCGCGGGAGTTATCGACGGCTCGGTTAACGGCAGCGCGCTTCAAATCAGCATGCCCGCGTTCGCGCTCGAAAACATCGGCACTTCCAAAGGCGGCGAGCCCGCGGGCGAGCTTATCACGGACATCGTGGAACAGCTTGCGCTCATCGGCACTTCCGCGCTCCTTAGGGACGCAGTAAAGGGCGGCATCGAGGCTGGCGGCGACGGCGCAAATTCAGCCGCGAAGGGCGCGTCGAAGGCTGTCGAAAACACGCTCAAAAGCCTTTTCAAATAGGGCTTAAAACGAGGCGCAAAAAAAAGGCTTTCGGGGAAATCCGAAAGCCTTTTTTGTTTGCCGCGCGGGCGGTCGGGGAGCATTCTCCGCAACCGCCTTTTTGCGGATTACAGCATGATTTTCGACGGCAGGAATTCGCTGCGGTATTCGTACTGCGAGCGCACGAATTTGTCCGCTTCGGGGCAGCCCGCAAACGACATCGTCGAGGGAATGTAGTTGAGTTCGCGGTCGGGGAAGCAGAGCGCAATCATGCCCAGCAACGCCATTTCGGTGAACGGCGCGGCGTAGTCGAAATTGCCCTTGGGCTGTTTGCCCTCTATGCACGCGAGAGTCCATTCAACAAACGGCTTGCCGGGGGCTACGGAGCGCGGCACGGTCTTCTGCGGAAGCTTGCCGCCCTTCATCAATTCCTTCATGCGAGCCGCAGGCCAAATGCGGGTATTCATGCCGTATTCGTTGGTGTAGACGGTTTCCTTTGTGCCCACGATGAATGTCGCGTTGTTGTTGCGCGGGTCGTCGAGGAACGCCTTGTCCACGCGCTTAATCGCCTTCGGCTTTCTGCCGCCGTCGTACCAGTGCAGGCGGATTCTGTTGTCGACGCCGCGCGGGTTGACGAACGTCATAACAGACGACGCCTGACTCGGCCAGCTGTAATCGTTGAAAGGCGTAGAGTTGCCCTTGACGCTCATCGGGAAGCCGAGGTCGAACGCCGAATAGGGAACGTCGAGGAAGTGGCACGCCATGTCGCCCGCAGCTCCCGTGCCGTAGTTGCGCAGACCGCGCCAGTTGAACGGAACGAACGCCTTGTTGTAGGGCTGGTAGGGCGCGACGCCGAGCCACAGGTTGTAGTCGAGCGTAGGCGGAACGGGCTGGCCCGCGGGCATTTTGAGGTCGCCCTGCGGCCACACGGGGCGATTTGTCCAAATGTGGATTTCCTCGATTTGTCCGAGGATTCCCGCGTCGTACCATTCCTTAATCAGACGCCAGCCCTCATTGGTGTGCCCCTGATTGCCCATTTGCGTGATGACGCCCGCCTCTTTCGCGAGACGCTTCAATTCTTCCGCCTCCCAAATTGTGCGCGTGAGGGGCTTTTGGCAGAAGACGTGCTTGCCCTTTGCTATCGCCCAAGCCGCGATGGGATAGTGCATGTGGTCGGGAGTGGAAACCACGACGGCGTCGATTTGCTTGTCCATCTTGTCGAGCATGACGCGGTAGTCGCGGAAGCGCGGCATGCTTGCGGGAAACGCCTTGTAGTTCTTCGCCGCGCGGGCGTCGTCTACGTCGCAAAGCGCGACAATGTTCGCCTGCTTGCAGGGTAGCAACTGCCCGATTGCCATGCCGCCGATTCCGCCCACGCCAACCAGCGCGATGTTCAATTTGCTATTCGGACCGACCTGCTTGCCCGCGCTCCACGAAGGCAACAACATCAATCCGCCCGCAGCGGCAGCCGATTTCATAAATCCTCTGCGATTTACCATATTCTTCTCTTCCTTTGATTTTATTTTTGAAAAACAAGAGCCACATACACCCAAGAATACCACGCCATCGGCTCAAATACCCCCAAGCGTATATCGCCCTCCAACATCAACTCATTTTGCCCACTCCCCCCAAAAAGTCAAGCCCCAAGGCGCGAGGCAGGCTGCAGCCTGCACGGCGTCGGAACTTCGTTCCTTTCTGTGATTATTCGGCGCGGCTATAACCGCGCCTTTTCTGGATTAGTCCGTATTGCCTGCGGCAATTACTGACGATAGGGATTGCCGAATGTTTGCAAGAAACAAATTAAAATAGACGCGCTCCGCGCGGATAAATAAAAAAACGGCAATCCGCAAACACAAGTCGGCTCACCAACCCAATAACTCCACTTTTCTCCCAGCGCATTCTAAAAATCTTCCGCGCCGTGCGCTGTAATTTTAGGGGCGTCAAAGTGCCGTTCAGGCGGCGGCTTTGCGAGTGGCACAGGGCGCGCAGCATACTTGGCGTATGTAAGCGGTCTGAGACACTCGCGAAACGCCGCATCAACGGTGCTTTCACGCCCCGTGCGCGTGGCGTACTTATCGTACGCGAGCGGTCTGGGCGTACAGGGAAACGCCCTTAGGGAAGTATTTTCACGCGCCGTTAGTTGCGCGATGACCGATAGATTAAGTATGTGCCTACGGCTTGGAATATGAAATTGGGTATCCAAATCAGAATGTCGGGGCGCATTTCGGGGTATTTTTCGAGCCACGAAATCACGACCGTCATCATGTAGTAGCTCATCGCCAACGCCAGCGCTATCGCCAAGTTCGCAAAAGTCTCGCTTCTGCTTGCCTTTATTCCGAGCGGAACGGCGAGCACCACCATCGAAAATATCGAAAACGCCATCGCAAAATTTTTCTGAATCTGCAACTGAACCTCGATTTTGTCGTGGAACGCGCGTTCGGGCGTGGTCTGTTCGGGCGGGAATCTGTGCCAAGTTTCGCGGGCGTCGAGAAGCTCGCCGAAAGTCATTACTTTCAGCCGCTTTTTGCCCTTGTCCATAGTTCCGATAATCTCGTTGAGCGGAAGCTTGATTACAAGCTCGTCGAAACGCGCCGACGGAAGGGGCTTGCGCAGGTCTTCGGGGTCGCCCGACCTCGCGCGCTCCGCGCTGCCGTTTTTGAGGGTCAGCACGATTTCGTCGCGGGCGTCGTCGTACGAAAGCGCGCCGCGCTCCGACTGTATGGAAATCTGCGCCCTGCCCCGTTTGTCAAGCTCCCAAATGCGGAAGCTCACAAGCTCGTTGCCGTCGGAGGAGTTTGCGTAGATTACATAGCCGGGGAAGTCGCGGATAAACGAACCTGGTTGGATAAATTGGAGCGGGTTTGCGCGGACGAGGTTTTTGAGCGCGCTCTTGTAGGCGTAGTCGGCGGCGGGCGCGTAGTAGAAGTTGATTGCCACCGAAAACAGCGACGCGCAAATCGCCAGAAAGAACACGGGAGCCGCCATGCTGTAAATGGAGCGTCCGCACGCCTTCATCGCCACGACCTCGCTTTGCGCCGACATTCTGCCGAACACAAGCAGAATGCCCGTGAGCATGCCGAGCGGAAGCGCGTAGGGAATGACTCCCGGTATAATCAGCGCGACGATATACAGAAAGAACGAAATGCTGAGCCTTCCCGCGGCGAGCTCGCCCATAACCTCTTTTATGACGTTGCCGAGCACGAGCACGAACACAAACAGCGCGACGGTCATCAACGCCGCCATCGCGACCTGTTTGAAGATGTATTTGTTTATCGTTCCCATTGAATTGAAAAAAGTATGTTAAAAAACGCCCGCCGAACGCAACAATAAAAGCTCGACGCGCTATTTTTCGGGAGTGCGGAATTTGGAATAGGCAATTATGGCAAGCCCCGCCGCGAGCGTCAGCGCGGAGTAAAACGTGCCCCTGCTCAGCCCCAAAATAGGCTCTACGCCGAAGTCCGGCTCGCGGAAGACCTCGCAGATTATGCGCACCACGGCGTAGACAGAAAGAAATTCGCCCGCTATGCGCCCGTCGGAAAGGTTTTTCCCGCGCCAGAAACGCCACTGCAAAAACAGGAAGATGAAAAGCCCCTCCGCGAACGCCTCGTAGAGCTGCGACGGGTGTCGGGCGGCGATGTTTTCGATTGCCGTGCCCGCGGGCGCGGAGTGCGGGAAAACCATCGCCCACGGAAAGTCGGAAACCTTGCCCCAAAGCTCGCCGTTGACGAAGTTTGCGATTCTGCCGAGGAAAATCCCCGGGGTGCACGCGGTCGCGACAATGTCGGCGATTTTCCAGAAAGAGACTTTCCTCGTTCTCGCAAAACATACCATGGAAAGCACCACGCCGATGAATCCGCCGTGGCTTGCCATTCCGCCCTTCCAGATTTGGAGCGCGATTAGCGGGTTCGACACAAAGTTCGAAAAATCGTAGAAAAGCATGTAGCCGAGGCGTCCGCCGAGAATCACGCCGAAGAGCAGATAGGTAATGAGGGACGCGTTGTCGTCGGGCGACAGCGGGCTTTTGCCCTTTTTATAATAGAGGTTGAACAGCCAAAGCGCGATTACAAAGCCCGCCAGATACGCAAGCCCGTACCACCTTACGCCCTCCAAAAACCAGCCGTCGGGAAAGCGGAGCGCGAAGGGGTCGAAATCGACCACATAGTATGAGGATAAAATTTCCATCGAAATAATGTTTGAAGTATTTATAGTGTGGGGTAAAGTTAAGGCGGAAAAAAAATTTATCAATGAAAGATTTCGACTTAAAGGAATTGATAGACTCGCGCTTCGGGCAGAACTACGATTTGCACGAAAAATACGTCAACCGAACGCTCGCAACCGTGCTTAAAACAATCGGGTTCGACAAGTGCTACAAACGCGCCAAGGGCGCATACCTCTACGACGCCGACGGCAACGAATATCTCGACTTCATATCGGGCTACGGCGTGTTCGGAATGGGGCGCAACAACCCCGTAATCGGCAAGGCAATCAAGGACGCAATCGACATGGATTTGTCGAACATGGTACAGCTCGACTGCGCGTTGCTCAGCGGCCTGCTCGCGGAGAGAATCGTAAAACTGCACAACAACAAACTCTCCGCCGTCTTCTTCTGCAACTCCGGAACCGAAGCAAACGAAGGCGCGATAAAATTCGCCCGCGCCCACACAAAACGTCCGCGCATAATTTCGATGGACGGCTGCTACCACGGGCTGACATACGGCTCGATGTCGATAACCCACACGCCGCATTTCAGGGACGGCTTCGGCCCGTTCCTGCCCGACACCGACAAAATCGGATTCGCCGACCTCGCAGACCTCGAAGCGAAACTCAAAGAGGGCAACGTCGCCGCGTTCATCTCCGAACCCGTCATCGGGCACGGCGTCGACATTCCGCCCGACGGCTTCTTCCCGAAGGCGCAGGAACTCTGCCGCAAATACGGCGCGCTCTTCATCATGGACGAAGTGCAGACGGGCTTCGGCAGGACGGGCAAAATGTTCGCATACCAGCACTGGGGGCTAGAGCCCGACATCGTCACGATGGCGAAGGCGCTCAGCGGCGGCTACGTTCCGTGCGCGGCATTCATCACCACAAGGGAAATCCACCAGAGCGTCTTCTCGCCGCTCGAAAACTGCGTAAAACACTCCACGACTTTCGGCAGAAACAACCTCGCAATGGTCGCGGGCTTGGCGACAATCGACGTTCTCGAAAAGGACGGAATGGTCGAAAACTGCGCAAAAATGGGCGCGCTGCTCAAACAGAAGCTCGAAGCCCTCAAAGAGAAACACTCGTACATCAGGGAAGTGCGCGGGCTGGGGCTTATGATTGCAATAGAATTTCAGGAGCCGAAAGGGCTTCTGCAAAAGGCGGCGTGGAAAGCATTGAAAGCCGCGAATAATTCGCTCTTCACGCAGATGATTGTAACGTCGCTTATGGACAACTACAAAATCATAACGCAGGTTACAAGCCACGAAGTCCACGCCGTGAAACTGCTTCCGCCGTTTATCATAACGGAAAGGGAAGTGGACAGGTTCGTAAAGGCGTTCGACGAAACTCTCACGGAGGCGGCAAACCCGACCGGCTCGCTGTGGAAATTCGGCAAACGCCTAATCGCCGCAAGCATCGACAACAAGAAAAACAAGTAATACAATGATTGCATACGAAGAATTTTGCGGCAACTGCCGCAGACTTCTTGAACGCGTCGAAAACGCGTGCGCCGCCTGCGGGCGCAATCCCGCCGACGTGAAAATACTGCCCGTCACAAAAACGCACCCCGTGGACGCCGTAGAATACTCGGCGCGCTACGGGTTCGGGGCGGTCGGCGAAAACCGCGTTCAGGAAGTCATGGAAAAGTTCGACTCGGAGCGCGGCCGCGCCCTGAAAATAGAGTGGGAGCTTATCGGACACCTCCAAACAAACAAGGTAAAGCACGCCGTCGGGCGCGTCGACAGAATCCAGAGCGCGGACTCCGAAAAACTGCTGAAAAAAATCGACGCCGAATGCGCAAAGCTCGGCAAAAAAATGCGCGTGCTCCTGCAAATAAATTCGGGGCGCGACCCCGCAAAATTCGGCGCGGACACGGAGGAAGCCCCCGCGCTGCTCGACGCCGCGCTTGCGCTCGAAAACATAAAGGTCGAGGGGCTGATGGCAATCGCACCGCTCGACTCCAATTTGGACACAGCCACGCGCTGTTTCGAAAACCTCCGAAACCTCCGCGACGCGCTCGAAAAAAGCTTTTCGGTGGCGCTTCCCGAACTCTCGATGGGCATGAGCGGCGACCTCGAACGCGCCGTGGAATGCGGCTCCACAATAATCCGCGTGGGAACATTCCTGTTCGGCGCGCGCGACTACTCTTTGTAATATGGCGGAAGTTCTGCATGTTTCGAACCTCTCGGAGGGCGCGTTCGCCGGACGCTCGGAAAATTCGAAGCCGCCGTTTTTTGCGGTCTTCGGCAAGCCGATAGGGCACTCGCTAAGCCCGCTCATGCAAAACGCCGCGCTTGCGAAAGTCGCAAAAACGAACGCGGAGCTCGACGGCGCAAAATACTTCGCGTTCGAAGTGGAGCCTGAAAAACTCGCCGAGACGCTCGACGTTTTTTGGCGGAAAAACTTTGCCGGAATCAACCTGACAATCCCCCACAAAGAGATTGCAATGCGCGTCGTAAACGACTTCGACGCAAGCGCGGAAAACGCCAAGGCGTGCAACACGCTTCTGCGCACGCCGCGCGGCTGGAAAGGCTTCAACACCGACGGATTCGGCGTGTCGGCGGCGGTCGAACACGCGTTCGGGCGCGGCTTTGCAAACGCCGACGCGGTGCTGCTCGGCGCGGGCGGCGCGGCTCGCGGAGCGGCGGCGGCGATAATCGCGGCGGGCTGCAAATCGCTCCTTGTGGCGAACAGAAATCCCGAACGCCTGAAAAAATTTGCCGATGATTTAAGCATGGAAAATTTCGAAATAAAAACGGCGTCGCTCGCGGGAATAGAGGCAAAAATTCCGCCGCGGGCAATCGTCGTAAACGCGACGTCGGTGGGGCTTAATGCGGACGACAGTCCCGTTGTGGACTTCTCGAAAATCCCGCCCGACTGCGCGTTCCTCGACATGCCCTACCGCCGCAACGGCGAAACGCCGTCGGTGCTCGCCGCGCGCGCAAACGGAATCCCCGCCGAAAACGGGCTTGCGATGCTCGCGTGGCAGGGGGCGAAATCGCTTTCAATCTGGACGGGCGCGCCGCTCATGGGCGCGTTCATGCTCGAAACAATAAAGGAGAACCTGTATGGACATCGCTGAAATCAACGCGCAGTTTCCCGAAATTTTCGACGCGTTTTTTTTCTGCCTCGGCGCGTGCGTCGGCAGTTTTCTGAACGTGTGCATTTACAGAATCCCCAAGGGCGAATCGATAGTAAGCCCGCCGTCGCACTGCGCGTGCGGGAAGCCGATTAGGTGGTTCGACAACCTCCCGATTGTCGGCTGGTTTCTGTTGCGCGGAAGGGCGCGGTGCTGCGGGCGCAGGATTTCGTTCCGCTACCCGTTTGTCGAGACGCTGACGGCTGCAATCTTCCTCGCGCTGTGGACGACGGCGACGCCCTACGCGGCGTTCGCGGGAATGGTATTTGCCGCGATTATGGTTTTCTGCGCGTTTGTCGACATAGACCACATGATGCTGCCGGACTTCGCGACAATCGGCGGGACGGCGGCGGGCTTTGCGCTGTCGCTTATGATGCCGCAAATCCACGGAACGCTGATAGAGGACGCGCCTTTCGCGGCGTCGGTCGTGGCGTCCGGGATAAAGTCGGCGGTCGGAATCGCGGTCGGTTCGGGCGTGCTCTACTGGGTAAGGACGCTCGGCGAGTGCGTTTTCAAAAAAGAGGCGATGGGCGAGGGAGACGTCATTCTGATTGGCTGCATAGGCGCATTCTGCGGCTGGCAGGGCGCAATTTTTGCAATCTTCGGAGGGTCGATAATCGGGGCGTTGACGATGATTCCGATTGTCGCGACAAAGCGCGTCTTTTCGAAAAAATCCGCGCCGCGCAAAAAATTCGCCGACGGATCGGAAGCCGACCCGCTCGCAATTCCGTTCGGCCCGTGGCTTGCGTGCGGCGGGCTTCTCTATTTCGTGTTTCTGAAAACTTGGGTGGACTCGTACTTTGCGAATATCGCAAGCGCGTTCTTCGGAATGTAATGGAGAAAAACCGAGAAACCGCCCCCGCAAAAGCCGCCCCGCGCGAGCTTGACGAATTCGTGTTCATGATTTCGAACCAGCGGAGGTACTCCAAATACACAGTCCGCAACTACCGCGAGGCGGTCGCCGACTGGATTTCTTGGCTTGCGGAAACGGACTACGCGGGCGGAGACTTCCGCATGGCGGACAAAAAAACCGCCCGCGCGTACGTCGCAAAACTCGGAATGGAGTACTCGCGCTCAACAATCCACAACAGGATTTCCGCGATACGCTCGTTCTACAAATATTTGATACGCTCGCAAAGCGCGGAAGCCGACCCGTTTTCGCTCGTGCGGCTTCCGAAAAAGGAGAAGGGGCTGCCCGTGTTTTTGTCGGAAAGCGCAATGCCGTCATTGCTTTCCGCACCGCGCGTTGACGAAGCCGACGGGCGCGAGAGCAAAGAGGAGGCGGTGCGCGACGCCCTGTGCCTCGAACTGCTCTACGGCGCGGGACTGCGCGTAAGCGAACTCTGCAACCTCAAATGGGGAGACGTGGATTTTTCCACGAACTCGGCGAGGATACTGGGCAAAGGCTCGAAAGTGCGCTTCTGCCCGTTCGGCGAAAAGGCAGGCGAGGTGCTGAGGCTCTGGCGGAGCGAATTCGCAAAATCGACGGAGCGCGACGCGCCCGCCATAACGCTCGAAAGCGGGAAGCCGCTGTACCCGCGCTACGTCCAGCGCATGATAAAAAAATACCTGGCCGAGACAATGCTGCCGTCGGACATCACGCCGCACAAACTGCGGCACTCGTTCGCCACGCACCTTGTGAACGCGGGTATAGACCTGCGCTCGTTGCAGGAGATGCTCGGACACGCAAGCCTTTCGACGACGCAAATCTACACGCACCTCGGCACGCGCAAACTCGTGGAGGAACACCGCCTGAACCACCCCCGCGCGTGAAAATTTCGGCGGGATATTTCTGTTGCCATTTTCGCAATTATGATATTGAATCGGCGCAAAATGAGAATTAGCGAATACATCAAATCGGCGGCGGTCGCGCTGTCGCTTGCGGCGGCGGGGACGGCGAATGCCGACCTCGTCTGGAACGCCGAAAAAGGCTGGGAGGTTCAGGGCGGCGTAATAGCAAACGTCCTCGGCGAGGCGAAAACGGTCTCGAACGCGCTCCAAGCCATGAACGAGGGCAAGCGGGCGCAGGAGGACGGCGAAAACAGGGTCGCCCTCTCCTACTACAAAACAATCATCACGCAGTATCCCGACTCCATTTTCGCGCCCGAAGCGTACTACCAAATGTCGCTCGTCTACACAAAGCGCGGGCAGTTCATGGACGCGTTCGAATCTTTGCAGGAAGTCGTGAAACGCTATCCCGACTACCCCAAATTCAACAGAATCATCGGCGAGGAATACAACGTAGCCTCGATTATCCAAAGCGGCGCAACCCCCTATCTCTGGGGCTGGTTTCCGTGGTTCACAAACTACAACGACGCAATCAAAATCTACGAGGGCGTCGTCAAAAACGCCCCTTACAGCGACTACGCCCCGATTTCCCTGATGAACATATCCCTCATCGCCGAGCAGGAGGACACCCCCGAAGTCGCATTCGACGCGCTCGACAGGCTCATCAACAACTACCCGCAAAGCATGTTCGCGCCCGACGCCTACATGCAGATGGCGAAAGTCTACCGCGGCATGGTGGCGGGCCCCGAATACGACCAGTCGCCCACAAAGAATGCAATCAGCTTTTATCAGGACTACCTCATTCTCTTCCCCAAAGAGGCGGGCGTCTCGAAAGCCGAAGAGGGGCTCGACAAAATGCGCGACACCTACGCCCGCAGCCGCCTCGTCATGGGCGATTTCTACTACTACTACCGCAACAACCACGTCGCGGCGTCGATTTTCTACAACGAGACAATCACCCTTGCGCCCGACAGCCCCGCCGCGGAGGAGGCGCGCGCGCAGCTGAAAAAAATCAAGGACGGCATTCTCGCGCCGATGACCCCCTACGACTGGTTCTGGGGCAGGTACGAAAAGCCCACTATCGACCAGTTCGACGACGAAACGCAAATCGCGAAACTCGACAACGAACAGTTCGAAACGATGTCGGTCGAAGACTTCCTCGCAACCCCCGGAGCGGCGGTCTATCAGGAGACCGACGCCGACGGAAAGACAAAAACCTACGAGGGGCTTGCCCCGATTTTCGGCGAACCGCTCGACGACTTCCTCTTCGAAGACGGCTTCCGCCAGTGGACCTCCGACGAAATCGAAAAAGCGGAATAGACATGAAAAAACTCGCCACACTCCTCACGCTTTCCGCGCTCGCGCTTTTCGCGGCTGGCTGCGCAAATTACAGGCTTGCGGGGACTCCCACGGAGCTTCCGTTCAAGTCGGTCTACGTCAAGCCCGTCAGGAACGACTCCTATGCGGCGCAGGCGTCGAACCTGCTCACAAACGAAATTTCGAACGCGATAAACCGCACGCCAAACCTCAAAACCGCGCTCGCGGGCGACGCGCAGGCGACGCTCTCCACGACAATCGTATCATACGAGCGCAAGCCGGTCGCCACGCGCGAAGACGATACCGCGCTCGCGGCGTCCTACGCAATGGAGGCTGTCGCCGAATGCACGCTCGTGCGCTCCAACGGCGACGTCGTTTTCAAAAACAGGAAAGTGCGCGCGCGCGCGATGATTTACCCCGAAGCCGCCAACGGCACGCTGGGCGCGGAATACCAGAACATGCCCGTGCTCATGCGCGAACTTGGCGGAAAAATCAAGGACGCTGTTATAGGAATATGGTAAACTCTCTCGAAATAGCCCCGTCGATTCTCGGCGGCGACCACGCCGCGCTCGGCGAATCGGTCGAAAAAATAGCGGCGGCGGGTCTGAAATGGGTTCACGTCGACGTGATGGACGGACACTTTGTGCCGAACCTTTCGTTCGGACCAGGGGTCGTGAAGGCGCTAAAAAAACGCCGCCCCGAAATGTTCTACGACGTCCATCTCATGCTCGACAACCCGCACCTGTACATCGACGCGTTCGCCGAAGCGGGCGCGGACATGATTACAATCCACGTCGAGCCTGACTACCCCGTTGCGGCGACGCTCGACAATATCCACACGGCGGGCAAAAAGCTCGGCGTCGTCATAAACCCGAAAACCGAAATCGGGGAGGCAATCCCCTACCTGCCGCGCGTTGACATGGTGCTTGTGATGAGCGTGCAGCCAGGCTTCGGCGGGCAAAAGTTCAACCCCGTCGCGCTCGACAAAATCTCGCGCCTTGCGGCTCTGCGCGACGAGCTGAAACTCTCGTACCGCATTGAAATCGACGGCGGAATCACCGCCGAAAACGTCGGCGAATGCGTGAAACGCGGCTGCGACACGGTCGTTGCGGGAACGGAATTTTTCAAAAACGGCGCGGCTCTAATCGCCGCGGCAAACGCCGCGCTTCGATAAGCCGCCGAAAAAATGGAGACGGACAACGCAAGCCCGAAAAACGCAGGCGTTTCGGAAAGCCGCGAAACGTCGGGCGCGGACTTGCCAGACTCTCCCGCTGCGCCCCGCAGGCGCAAAAATAAAAAGCTCAATTTAAGGCGCAAAATTTCGTGCGCCGTGCTCTGCTTTACGTTCGTCGCGGCGTTCGTTGCCTCCGCGCTCGTTTTCCGCGGCTGCTCCGCCCTGAACCAAACGGCGGACGACGCCTACAATGCGGCAAAAAGCGCGTTGTCGGACGCCGCGCAGTCTATACAAAAATCGCTCGCCGCCGCCCCGAAGGCAACCGTAAGCTACGAGACCGAATTTCTGGGCGCAAGCCCCGAAAACAAATACGTTGTGGCAGGCATCGACGAGCGCGTGAAAATCAGGGCGGACTTCTCCAAATTCAAATTTCTTTCGGGCTCTCTGCAAATGGAGGCGGTGGCGCACTACCAGTACTACATTCCGTTCAGAGGGCTGAAATTCGACACGAGCAAGTCGGACGACGGCATGCTGCGCTTCGCGTTCTACTTCGACGCGCTCGAATGCGAAACGCCCGTCAAGTACTCCGAAATCAAATGCGACGTCCGCGAAAGCTCGATTTCCGACGGCGTCAACGCGAAAATCGCCGAGTACAAAAAAAAGCGAGTTCCCGCAGTACCTCGCCGAGCGTTCCAAAAGCGCGCAAAACATGCTCCGCGCGAGAATCGACGCCGAAGTTTCGCTGAAAAAATACGTCCTCGAAAACGTGCTCGCGCCGGCTGGCTTCCCCGCGGACAAAATCGGCGCAATCGACATTATTTTCGACACGCAAAAATTCGAAGCTTTCAAGTCGGGCGTCCGCAACGGCGGGGAACGCTAAACGCCCGCGCCCGCGAAGCCGACTCCGCGCGTGCGGCAAGCAGATTCCGCGTTTTCAAAATCAGCCGCATGCCCCGCCGACGCCGCGCATTCCGCGTGTGGAAGCCAAGCCTTTGCGCGGCGCAAATCGGGCGCGGCAAAAAAAATCGCGGGAATCCGCAAATTGGCGCAAAATTTAATTTGCAATCGAATGAGAATGCGCCAAGCTCGACGACATGAAAACTTTGGCTGAAAAAGTAAGGGAAGCGCGCATTGTCGCGGTTCTTAGCGTAAACGACAAAAACGACGCCGTCGATTTGGCAAACGCCCTCGCCGACGGCGGCATCAAGGCAATCGAGCTTACGCTCCGCACGCCCAACGCGTTCGAATGCGCGTCGGCGATTGTCGAAAAGGCGCAGAAAATCATGCTCGGCATCGGCACGGTTTTGACGCCCGAACAGGCGGAGGAAGCCAAGAGGCGCGGCGCGGATTTCGCCGTAAGCCCCGGCTGCAACGTCCGCGTGATTGACGCCGCGCAAAAGGCGGGTCTGCCCTTCGCCCCCGGAATCATGACGCCCAGCGAAATCGAGCAGTCGCTCGAACACGGCTGCACGCTCATGAAGTACTTCCCCGCGGGCACGACAGGCGGCATGAAGCACCTCGAAAGCATGGCTGCCCCCTACAAGCACCTCGGCGTAAGCTTCATTCCCCTCGGCGGCTTGAAGCTTGCGAACATGGGCGAATACCTTTCGTCGCCGCTGGTGGCTGCAATCGGCGGTTCGTGGATTGCCCCCGCAAAGCTCATCAACGAGCGCGACTGGGCGGCTATCCGCAAGAACGCGGAAGAGGCAACGGCGGCTCTCAACGCCTAATTTCCCCGACATTTCAAAAAACAAAAAGGCGCGGAAATTCCGCGCCTTTTTTTGCGCCCGCGCGTTCAGTGTTTTTGCAAAGCGCATAGCGTCAAAGCCCGCAAAACATGCGGGCTTTTATTTGGCGCGTGGAGGGATTTTTATTCGGGAAAAATTACGCAAAAAAAGCGCGGTCGAAAAACCGCGCCGTGTATTGAAAGAATGCAAACCCGACTCCGCAAGCGCGGAATGTCGGCTTAGAAGCCGAAATCGACTTTGCCGCCGAACCAGAGGTTGTTTTCCCTGCCCTGCAAGGGGTAGTGGTCTACGGGGTCGCCCTCGTTGCCGCCCTCGCGCATCGAATAGCGGATACCGCCGCTGATTGTGCAATAGTCGGTAATGGCGAAAGCGATGTCGCCGCTGACGCCCCAGTAGAAATAGGAAACGCCGCTGTCGGGGCTGCCGTTGTCGCCGTTCTTTCTGCCCGACGTCAAGTAGCCGCCGTAGACGCTGACGGGAAGCGTGAAACGCGCGTCGTCGAGCAGCTGCTCGCCAACGGGAATGCTGTACGAAAGCGAGATTTCGACAACCTGCTGTTTGAGAATCCAGTTGTAGAAATAGTACGCGGAGGGGTTGAGGTTGATTCCGTCGAGGTATGCGGAGGTGTCGAACGCGCCGCCGACGTAAACTTCCATGTCGCGCGAAAGCTTGTTATGGGTCTGGTCGGAGTCGGGATAGTAGTAGAGGATATACCCGACATCGAGGCGCATCGACTTATAATAGTAATTCACGCCGCCGTAAATGTCGATTTCCGTAAGCCCGCCCTTGTTGCCCTCAACGGGGGTGTTAGCCCACGCGCCCGCGTAGATGTCGAAGCCGTACACGGGGTATGCAAACTCTACTTTCGGCTGGATTGAATGCCCCGCGAACTTCTCGCCGCGGAACATGTACTGCGATTCGTACCCAACCGACGCCGACACGCTCAAAAGCGACAGCGACATCTCGGGAGCAATGTCGCGAACCGCCGACGCGCCGCCCGCAAGCGTTGACGCAACCGACGCCGAAGACGACTCAACATCGGCCTGACCAAACGCCGACACCGCCGACGCTACCATCATCGTTATATACGCAAATTTTTTCATAAACTGTACTTTTATCCAAAACCTTAACACCACACCTCCATTATGCAAGCCTTATTTCAGACGCGAGCCGCGCCACTCGTCGGAGCTTCGCTCCTTTCTGTGATTATGCGGCGCGGCTATAACCGCGCCTTTTCTGTTTTAGTTCGTATTGCCGTTGGCAATTACTGGAATTGAAATTGACGAATATCAGACAGAAACTAATTAAATAGACGCGCTTTGCGCGGATAAAAAAAACGAAAATCCGCAAACGCAAATTCTCCGCCTACCGCCCCACCCCGCTTTTATCCCAGCGCACTCTAAAAATCTTCGTGCGATAGCACTCACTTGTTAGGCGCGTCAAAGTGCTTTCATAAGGGTGGCTTTCCTGTGCGCACAGGGCGCGTGGCGTACTTTCGTACGCGAGCGGTCTGGGCGTACAGGGAAACGCCCTTAGGGAAGTGCTTTCACGCGCCGTCTAACGCGCCTACTTTATCCAGCGTTTCCAATCTGAGATGAATGAGTTGAGATTTTTTGGGGTCGCAACGAGCGGCTTCAACAAGCGCACTTCTTTTTCGGGATTGCTTTTCCCGACCGCCTTTTCCGCGAGTGCGCGCGCCGCAAAATAGCCCCAGCCGTAGTAGTCGCCGAAAACGCACGCGTTGACGGAGGAGTCGGCAAGATAGCGTTCAAGCTGCGGAACCGCGCCTACGCAAACAGCGAAAAGCCTGTCGGAATCGCGCTTAATGGGCTGCATGTCGGCGAGCAAATAGGGGCTGAAAAACAGCTCGCCGTAGTCGTCGCGCCGCATGATTTCCACGGAATTTTGCCGCGCGTAAACCGAGTAGTAGTCGGCGGAGACAAGCTTGGGATTGTATTTCGAAACCGCCTCTTTGTACGCGTCGAGCGGCATTGCGCCGCCCAAAAGCGCGGAGATTTCGGCGGTGTCGGTCGGCGGAATGTCGGCGGACGGCGCGCCCCTGAAATAGCAGAAAAGCGAGAATTTTTTTCCGCGCGAAAGCTCGGCGATAAGCCCGGAAAGAATTTTCCCGAAAGAGTCGCGGTCGTCGCCTACAAAGCACAGGCGTTTCGATTCGGGCATGTCCGAGCCTACGAGCGCTACGGGAAAGCCCCTGTCCGCCAGCGCGGAAATTTTTTCGGAAAGCGGCTTCGCGCATTCTACGGGCAGAACGACCGCGCCCGCAAAGCCGCCTATATACGCCCCGCCGAGCTGTTTTGCCTGGTTTTCGGCGGAGAGGCGGGCGTCGATGTACTCGACCTCGAAGGTTTTTCCGTAGCGCGATTGAAGCTCCGCAAACGCGTCGCGCATGCCGTTGAAGACGGCGGCATTTTGCGGCGTGAGGGCGTCGGGAGCAACGAACGCGAATTTCAAAGAGCCGAACGCCGGAAGCGCGAAAGCGGCGGAAACGAAGAGCAGAACTGATTTAAAAAAGTCGGTTTTCATTGTGCGTTTGAAAGAATTTTTACGAATTGCGAAAGCGAGTCGGCGCAGAGTTTCGCCGCGCCCTTTGCGTCGCGCGAGGCGGCGAAAAACGCCACCGCGACGCGCTCGGCGGGGAACACCGCAACGACGTTCGCGCAGCCCTCGAAGTAGTCCGCCGACACGCGGAACGAGACGCCGCATTCGGTCGAGGAAGTCCAGCCGCCGCCGAATTTGCAGTCGGAATCGCGAGGGTTGCGGCGAGAGTCCAGCGCGGCGCGGGTCGCGATTTTCGGGCTGTCGGCGGTTTCGCATTCGAGCCATTTTGCGCAGTCGGGAACGGTCAGCGCGAACGCGGTCGCGGGGAAGTCGGGCTTGTCGAAAGACGCGAAGCGCGGCGACGAAAATTCAAGCGGCTCGAAGAGGTATTTTTTTGCGCACGCGGCGAACGCCTTTTTCAGATTGCGCGATTTCTTGTCGGAAACATACGCCATTGCGTAGCCCGCCAAAGCCGCGCTTGCTCGCGACCTCGCGAAGAAACCGTTTGCGGCGCGGGGCAACTGGGCTGCGATTCCGAAAAATTCGAACGCGTCGGCGTCGGGCGGAACGAGCGAATCGGCGTAAGGCTCGAAGCCCGCCCGCATGGAGAGAAGGTCGTCGAAAGTCGCGGGGCTGTCGGCGGGCTTGAAATACGAGCAGTGCCGCGCGACGCGCCAGTCCGCCGCCAATTCTCCGTCGGATTCCATCGCCGCCAGCATAAGCGAAAGCAGAGGCTGGGACGTGTTTCCGAGCGGGTAGACGCGCCCGCTTCCCTCCGAAAAATCCGCGCCGAAAATTATCCGCCCGCGAGCCGCCGCGCAAACCGCGCCCGACTTTGCGCCGCACTTTGCAAGCCCCGCGCGGAAAGACTCCGCAAGCGGCTTCAAAGCCGCGCCCGAAAGGTTTTGCGCCGACACCTCCGCCCGCGCAAAACACGCGGAGAACGCAAGAAGCGCGAAAGCCGCAAAAAGCCCCGACAACGCCGACGTTTTCGAATCACGCGCCATCACAGTTTGAAGCGTTTGACGGGCAGCTTTCCCTCGGCTTTGAGCCAGTCTTCGACGTCGGCGGGCACGCGCATTTCGTCGAAAAGTTCGTCGAACATGCACGAGCGCGTTTTCACGCGGGCGGCAAGGCACGACATGTCCATGGTCAAATCTACGCGCCTGTCGCCCGTTGTCGGCACGACGTATTTTTGCGGGTCAAGCCCGAAGTGCTTTGCGATGCGCGCGGCCATGTCGTAGCGGCTGACGGGTTCAAGCCCCGCGTAGTGGTAAATGCCGCTGACGTTCGGGCGTTCGCAAAGCTCGCAAAGCAGGTCGGCGAGCCTCGACGCGGAAAGCGGGCACTTGATTTCGTCCGTCCGCGCCGATACGGGCTTTCCCGCCGCCCAAGAGCGCAAAAGCTTTTCGTGCAGCGAGCGTTTTGTAGTGAGGCTGTTTCCGCTGACGTGGCTTAGGCGCAACACGACGCTCGACGGCGCGCAGATTTTCAGAACCCGCTTTTCCGCCATGAGCTTCGTTGTGCCGTAGAGGGTTGCTGGCATGGGAACGTCGGTATTTTTGTAGGGCGGGCACGAGCCGTCGAAAACCATGTCGGTCGAAATGTGAATCAGGCGCGCGTTGACGTGCTTGGCGAGGATCGCCAAAGTTTCGGGGAGCACCGTGTTCATTTTCTCGGCGAGTTCGGGCTTTGCGTCCACGTCTGCGGGGCTTGAAATCGCCGCGCAGTTTACGACCATTTCGGGGAACGCGTCGAGAACCGCGCGTTGAACAGCCGCGGTGTCGGCGAGGTCGATTTTCATTTGTTCGACCCCCTTGAACTGCGGAAGCCCGTGCGAATGCGAAACCGCAACGACGCGGTGCCCCGCCTCCGACGCCGCCTTTATGAAATTGTAGCCGACAAGCCCAGTCGCGCCCGTACAGAAAATCAGCATAAAAAAACCTTTGTTAGTTGAGTACAGTTTGGCACGCAAACCCCGACACGCAAACATATTTTGCCTTTGCTGAAAAATCGGGGGGAACTCAAAAATAAGTGTTCACGGCAAAATCGTACTGGTCGATGAATATTTTTTTGAACGCGCTTATGTTGTTTTGCTCATAGAACACCAGAACCGCCTCCTTGTATTTGAGCGAATCGACGCTTCTAAACGACAGCGGACAGCATTTTTCGGCAATCAAAACAGCGTTGCCCACAATCCGCGAAGTGCGCTTGTTGCCGTCCGCAAACGGCTGGATATACGACAGCAGCAAAACCGACAACATCGACCTTTCGAAAACGTTTTTGCGCCCGTTTATCAGATTGCACGCAAGCTCCATCGCCTTCCTTATCTGGAAGTCGTTGTCGAGCGGTCTGTAATTCGTGCCGGTGATTCCCACCCTGCTCCTGCGGATATTGCGCTCTACGTTCAAGTCGCGCACAAGAATGCTGTGCACGTCTTCGATTCGGCTTACGGAAAGCGACTGCAAATAGTCGGGATTTTCGAGAAGAAAGCGCAGCGCCTCTTTGTGGTTTAAAAGCATGATAGCCTCTTCGCGGCTTTTCCCGTCCGCCTGCTTGCGCTCGCGCAAAAGCCGCTCGGTCTCCAAAAGCGAATACGTGTTGCCCTCTATTTGAGACGACTTCCAGCTCAAATCTATGCCGAGCCGCTCCATTTCCGCGTTGTAGGAGTCCGCCGAAATTTTCGAAATGTTCTCCGTGAACTTCCGTTGCAGGGCGTCGAGACGGCGCATTTCGTCGCCGCTGAAAAGCTCCACTTTGGGCAAAAGGTTTTCGAGCAAATCGAAGTTGAACGACGTCTGAACCGTGCGCTCGTCGATTTCCTTTTTGAAATACTCGTCTACGTCGTAGGTGCGCAACAGGTGGGCTTTCGGCGTTATGCTATAGCGCGACGCCCGCCCGCGCCCGTCAATAGCAATCATGCCGTTTTCTACGGCGTCCGACAAAAGACGCTTCATGCTCGAAGGACTCGGCGGGTTTGCGAGGTTTTCCGCTATCTCCGACCTTGTAGAATCGGGATTGTAGTGGAGAAACCCTAAGATTTCATCTAAAATCGACATACACTAAAAATCGGTTTTCAGCTCAAAATGTCAAGTTTTTTGAGGCTTTTCGGCTCACCGTGAGCCGTATTTCGGGTAAATTCGCCATATTTTGAGCCGATTCGCCTCCGTTTGAATTGCGCCGAACGCGTTTTTTGCGGAAGGCGCGGACGCGCCCGAAACGCCGCCGCGGTGAAAATAGCGCAATATCTGCCTTGCAAAAGCCGTGGCTATATACATAGTTAAAGGAGATTATTTATAGAGTTATCATGAAGCTTGAAAATACGGTAAAATCGCAAATCAAAAACCTGCCCGTTTACGAAACGGGAAAACCAATCGAATACGTCGCGCGGGAGTTCGGGCTTGACCCCGACGGAATTTTGAAAATGGCGTCCAACGAAAACCCCCTCGGCCCGTCGCCCAAGGCGGTCGCGGCGGTATCAAAGCACCTCGAAACGCTCAACTACTACCCCGACGGCGGCTGCTACGAGCTGCGCCAGAAACTCGCAAAAAAGTGGGGCTTGCAACCCTCGCAGTTCGCTTTCGGAAACGGCTCGAACGAGCTTCTCGAATTCATAGCGCAGTGCTTTGTGGACAGGGGCGACGAAACCGTCTTCGGCGCGCAGTCGTTCATCGTCTACAAACTGGCGACCATTTTCATGGGCGGCAAATGCGTCGCCGTGCCCATGCCCAACCTAAAATACGACCTCGACGCCCTGCGCGACGCCGTGAGCGACAAAACGAAAATCGTTTTCATGACAAACCCCAACAACCCCACGGGCTGCGTCGTGAAGCAGTCGGAAGTGGAAAACTTTGTGCGCTCTCTCCCCGAACACGTCGTGTTCTGCTACGACGAAGCCTACACGGAATATCAGGACGAACAGGTTGACTTGCGCCCGCTCATCGCGGAGGGCCGCAATGTAATCTGCCTGCGCACGTTCTCGAAAATCTACGGCTTGGCGGGGCTTAGAATAGGCTACTCGTACTCGTCGGAAGAGCTTGCGGGCTACATCAACAGAGTGCGCGAGCCCTTCAACGTAAACAGCCTTGCGCAGGTAGGCGCGCTGGCGGCTCTCGACGACACCGAATTTGTGGAGGAAAGCAGGCGCGTGAACAACGCGGGCAGAAAGCAGTTTGTGGAGGCTTTCGAAAGGCTAGGCTTCGAATACTATTCGGACGGCGCGAATTTCGTAATGGTAAAAGTGGAAAACGCGCCCGACGTGTTTGTGCAGATGCAAAAGCGCGGGGTAATCGTGCGCCCGAACGTCGGCTACGGACTGCCCGAATGGCTGCGAATCACAATCGGCAAGCCCGAACAGAACGAGCGCTGCATAGACGAACTTTCGAAATTCGCAAAATAGAATGTCGCCCGTCTGGCAGATAGCGTTGTGCGCGTCGCTTGCGCTGGCGGCGACGGCGGCGGGCTCGTGCCTCGCGGCGGCGTCGGTTGCGGTGGCGGCGTACAAATTCGCGAACCTCAACAAGCCCGAAAAGCCCAAGCTTTCGGGCGCGGCGAAGTACTGCGTGCTGAACTCCGAAAAGACGGCGTCGGTCGTCTCGCTCGGCCGCAGGTTTCTGTTCGCTGTGGGCACGGTCATGGCGTACTTCGCGGCGGACGGAATGGACGAGCTTGTCTGCGGAGCTCGCCCCTCCACGTTTTCGGGCGCGGCAATCGCGGTGGCGGCTGCGTTGGCGGTGCTGTTCGTGCAGTACGCGGTGTTCGACATTCCCGCAATGCGGCTGGGGCGCAACTTCCCCGAAAAGACGATGGCGAAACTCGGGGGCGCAATGTACGCTGCGTTCGCGGTTTTTCTGCCTTTCGAATTCCTGTCGAGACGACTGGGGGCAAGACTCCTGCCGAAAAAGCTCAAAGACCTCGAAGTCGGCTTCGACTACATCGACGTTGAAATGATGCTCCGCGCCGAAGAAAACGACGCGGAGGCAATCACGCCCTACACGGGGAAAATCGTAAAAAACGCCTTCAAATTGCAGGAGCTTGACGCAAGCGACGTAATGCTGCCGCGAAGCCAGGTTGTGTACCTCGACACCGAATGCTCGAACGCCGAAAACGTCGCGCGGGCGACGGAGTCGAACCACACGCGCTACCCGCTCTGCAAGGACGACCTCGACAACTGCTTCGGGATTGTCCACATCAAGGACATTTTCATAAACGGCGGCGTGGCGAACCCCGACGCGATAGACTTCATGAAAATCCGCCGCGAGACGTTCCGCGTGAGGGAGAACGACAAGCTCGAAAGCGCGCTCGCAAAGCTTCTGAAATACAGGCTGCACATGGCTCTGGTGGAGGACGAATTCGGCGGGGTCATCGGGGTGCTTACGCTCGACGCCGCGCTCGGAGAGCTTGTCGGGAAAATCCGCGACGAGTTCGACCGCTCGCGCACAAGCGACATCAAGGCCCTCGGACGCAAAAAATACCTCGTGCGCGGACGCGCCACACTCAGAAGCGTGGAGGACTTTCTCGACGTAGATTTCGATACCGACGAAGTCTCCACTTTCGGCGGTTTGATTACTTTTTTGCTTGGCAGATTCCCCGAAAAAGGCGAACGTCTCTACTTGAAGGAACAGCGCATGCGTATCAGAATCGACACCGTCGAAGACAAGCTCGTCGGGGAATGCACGGTCGAGATTGAGGACGCCGAAAAAAACGAAGATTAGAGGAATTTTATACATGAAAAATCCGCTCAATACACTGAAAAAGTTTGCGTCGGAAGAAGGCGGCGCAAAGGGTTATATATACAGCCTCAAAGAGCTTGAAAAATCGGGCTTCGACGTGTCGAGACTGCCCGTGGGCATAAAGATTGTGCTCGAAAGCGTGCTCAGAAACTGCGACGGCAACCGCGCCACGGAAGCCGACGTCAAAAAGCTCGCGGCGTGGAACGCGGCAAACCCCGGCGACTACGAAGTACCATTCGTTGTTTCGAGAATCGTTTTGCAGGACTTCACCGGCGTTCCGCTGCTCGTAGACCTCGCGGCAATGCGCGACGCCGCCGCAAAACAGGGCAAAGACCCCGCGGTGGTCGAGCCGCTCGTGCCCGTGGACTTGGTCGTCGACCACTCGGTGCAGATGGACTGCGCGGGAGTCCCCGAAGCTTTCGAAAAGAACCTCGAAAAGGAGTTCGAGCGCAACCGCGAAAGATACGAATTCCTCAAATGGGGGCAGCAGGCGTTCAAGACGTTTTCGGTCGTGCCGCCCTCGACGGGCATTATCCACCAAATCAACATGGAGTACCTTGCGCGGCTCGTCTTTGAGGGCAAAGAGGACGGCGAAACAATCTTCTACCCCGACACGCTCGTAGGCACGGACTCGCACACAACGATGATTAACGGGCTTGGCGTCGTAGGCTGGGGCGTCGGCGGAATCGAGGCGGAAGCGGGCATGCTCGGACAGCCCGTGTACTTCAAAGTGCCCGAAGTTGTGGGCGTGCACGTTTCGGGCGAACTGGCGGAGGGCGTCATGGCGACGGACCTCGCGCTGTTCGTTACGCAAATGCTCAGAAAGGAAAAGGTCGTGGGCAAATTCGTGGAATTCTTCGGCGAAGGCGCAAGAAAGCTGTCTCTTGCCGACAGAACGACAATCGCCAACATGGCTCCCGAATACGGCGCGACAATGGGCTACTTCCCCGTTGACGAAACGACGCTCGAATACCTGCGCCTGAGCGGCAGAAGCGAAAAGCAAATCGCGCTCGTCCGCGACTACTTCAAGGAACAGGGAATCTTCGGCATACCGCTCAAAGGCGAGTGCGACTACACAAAAACGCTCGAACTTGACCTCTCGAAAGTGAAGCCCGCAATCGCGGGCCCGAAGCGCCCGCAGGACAGAATCGAGCTTGCCGACGTCAAAAAATCGTTCGAAACTTTCATCGCCGAAACAAAAGGCAAAAAGTCCGCAGAAGCCGAAACCTCGAAAGGCAAAATCGGCGACGGCAGCGTGCTCATCGCGGCGATAACAAGCTGCACAAACACGTCGAACCCCTCTGTTATGGTAGCGGCGGGTCTTGTGGCTAAAAAGGCGGCGGAACTCGGAATCAAGCCGCCGAAATACGTCAAGACCACAATCGCCCCCGGCTCGCGCGTGGTGTCCGACTATCTCGAATCGGCGGGGCTTCAAAAGTACCTCGACATGCTCGGCTTCAACCTCGCGGGCTACGGCTGCGCAACCTGCATAGGCAACTCGGGGCCGATTGACGACGAAATTTCCGAAGCGGTAAAGGCAAACGACCTCGCATGCGCAAGCGTGCTTTCGGGCAACAGAAACTTCGAAGCGCGCGTGCACGCGCTCCTCAAAGCGAACTACCTCATGAGCCCGCCGCTCGTCGTGGCGTTCGCAATCGCAGGCAGAATCGACATCGACTTCGACAGGGAGCCGCTCGCAAAAACGCCCGACGGCAAAGACGTGTACCTCTCCGACATTTGGCCGTCCTCGCGCGAAGTCGCCGAAACGGTCGCAAAGAACGTCAAGAGCGAGATGTTCAAAAAACGCTACTCCGACATGCGCGGGCCCGACCGCTGGCAGAAAATCGAAAGCTCGGCGGGAAGCGTCTACAAGTGGAATCCCGACAGCACCTACATTCAGAACCCGCCGTTCTTCGAAGAGTTCACAATGGGCGCGCCGAAAATCGCGGGACTGCAAAACCTGCGCCCGCTCGCAATCCTCGGAGATTCGGTCACGACCGACCACATCTCGCCCGCGGGCGCAATCCGCCCCGACGGCCCCGCGGGCAAATACCTGCGCGAACACGGCGTGGAACAAAAGGACTTCAACTCCTACGGATCGAGACGCGGCAACGACAGAGTCATGACGCGCGGCACTTTCGCGAACGTCCGCATAAAAAACAAAATGGCGGGCGGCGTCGAAGGCGGCTACACGAAAATCGACGGCGCGGGCGAAAACGTGTCAATCTTCGACGCGGCGGAGGAATACCGCAAGCGCGGCGAAGGGCTGATTGTTTTCGGCGGAATAGACTACGGCATGGGAAGCTCGCGCGACTGGGCGGCAAAGGGAACGAAGCTGCTCGGAGTGAGGGCGGTTGTGGCGAAGTCTTTCGAAAGAATCCACCGCAGCAATCTCGTGGGAATGGGAGTTCTGCCCTACGAATTCACAAACGGCGAAGACGCTGCGTCGCTGGGAATAGACGGAACGGAAACGTTCACGATAGATGGCGAAATCAAGCCCGCCGCAAAGGCGACGCTCAAAATAACGAAGCCCGACGGCTCGGTGAAAACCGCCGAACTGCTCCTGCGCGTGGACACGCCGATTGAAGTGGATTTCTATAAGGAGGCGGGCATTCTGCCATACGTCCTGAAAAAAATCCTTAACAAATAATCGGTCTTTTCCGCTCAAATCACTATGGGTGAAGAAACAAAATATCTCGTTAGAATTTGCGGCAAAACCGCAATGCTGGCGGTTGCGGGAAAGGCTGGCTATCTGAACTGCCGAAGCGCGGGGGAATTCTTCGCGTCGGCGGTCGAAAAGGGCTGTACGAAAGTGCTTGTCCAGCTCGAAAAATGCACGGGCATGGACAGCACGTTTCTGGGAATGATTGCGGGTGTGGCGTTGAAACTCAAAAAGTCGGACGGCGAACTGCTGCTGCTCAACCTCAACGAACGCAACCGCGAACTCGTGGAAAACCTCGGAATAGCAAGGCTCGTAAAAATCTCGGACGGCTCGATTGACGCGAACCTCGGCGACACCCTGCCGTCGGCGTCCGCGCCGACCTCGGCGATTCTCGACGCGCACCAAAACCTCGTTGACGCCGACGCCGCAAACCTAGCGAAATTCGAGGACGTAATAAGCTTCTTGAAAAAGGAAAACAAGGCGTGATGGAGTCGCCCGAAACAATTTTTCTCTGCGCGGCGGTCGCGCTGGTGTCGTTCGGGCTGGGGCTTTACTGGCGGCGCGAATACTTCCGCGCGAGGGAGGAAATCGACAGGCAGCGCGAGGAAACCGACGTCGTCATAGAATTCCTACACAAGACGGCGGAGGACATCGGCAGCGCGGGCGAACCGTCGCACTATAAGTCGAACCTCTACAAACGCATTGTGCGTGCAACCGCGCTTTCGTGCGGGGCAATGAGCGCATGCCTCTACGAAAAACTCCCCGACGGACAACTCAAAGCGATGGCGACGGAGGGGCTGTTCCCGCCGCAGTCGAAAAAAATCCCCAAACAGAAGTCGGACATTCTGCGCTCAAAATTTTTGGAGGACGCGCTCGCGGAGGAAATTCTTGCGCCGAACAGCGGAATAGTCGGGCGCGTGGCGGCGGAAAAACGCGGAATTTTGGTAAAACGCGCAGAAAAGGACACGCGCGCAATAAAACACGAAGACGAATCGCTGAAAATCCGCAGCCTGATTGCCGTGCCCGTGATATTTTCGGGCAAACTCTACGGAGTGCTCGCGGTGGCGAACCCGATTTCGGGCTGCTCGTTCACGCGGACGGATTTCTCGCTCGCGCGCTCGCTCGGAGAACAGGCGGGACTTGCGCTCCACAACATAGAGGCGGTCTCCGCGCTAATCCTCAAAAACAAAATGGAGTTCGACCTCCGCCTCGCAAGCGGCGTGCAGCAATACCTTCTGCCCGCAAAGCTCGCCAATACGGAAAACCTCGAATTCGCGGTGAAATACTTCCCGCAACAGCTCATCGGCGGCGACTTCTACGACTTCATCGAACTGCCCGACGGCAAGCTCGGAATAGTCGTGGGCGACGTGTCGGGCAAGGGAGTTTCGGCGGCGATTATCATGGCGATTTGCCAGACAAAACTGCGGTACATCGCGAGGGGAAGCGCGTCGCCGTCCGACACGCTCAGAAAGCTCAACGCCGAAATGGTGGTGGCAATGCGCTCCGACATGTTTATCTCGATGGTCTACGCAGTGATTGACTCGAACGCGTCGAAAATCACGCTCGCCCGCGCGGGGCACGAACCCGCCCTGCTCTACCGCGCCGCCACGGGGAAAACCGAAAAAATCAGAAGCGGCGGAATGGCGCTCGGCATGGTCGCGCCCGACATCTTCGACGAAACGATGGAGGACGTCTCGTTCGACTTCGCCCGCGGCGACATCTTCACACTATACACAGACGGCATAACCGAAGCAGCAGACCCCGACGGAAACGAATACACAACCGCAAAACTCGCCGAGGAGGTCTCGGCGGTCGCCGCGAAAAACGCCGCCGACATCAACAACGAAATCATCGCCGACGTCGAACGCTTCATGAAAAATTCGACATACGCCGACGACCTTACACTCGTTACAATAAAACACATTTAACCGCAATATTCACAATTAAAAAAAGGAAACATCATGCCCGGAGTAGGCAAACTTCTCAAACAGGCGCAGAAAATGCAAAAGGCAATGGAAGCCGCGCAAAGCGAGCTTGAAGCACTCGACATCGAAGGCTCGGCGGCGGGCGGCGCAGTCAAGGCGGTCGTCAACGGACAGGGCGCACTGAAATCGATAAAAATCGACCCCGAATTTTTGAAGGAGGACGCCGCGAGCGTCGAAACTTCGGTCGTGGCTGCGGTTCAGGACGCCGCGGCAAAAGCGAAACAGGCGAGCGAAGAAAAGATGTCGTCAATCACGGGCGGCTTCTCGCTCCCCTTCTAACGCAGACGCGCAAAAACTCTCGACGAACGGAGACGGAAACGCCTCCGTTTTTTTGCAAAAAAAATTTGATTTTTGCAGCGGGCGTGTAAGATGTCGTTTCCCGTGAAAATAAACATAATTTCATGCGAGGATTTCGGCGAGCAAAGACGCGCCTTCGGACGCCCTACGCCCGAATATCCGCAACTTTTCGCCGACCTCTTCCGCGCGGCGGGAACAACGCAATTCGCCGTATTCGACGCAAAACACGGCGAACTGCCCCGCCCCGAAGCGGGCGCAAAATACGTCATAACGGGCAGCCTGTCGAGCGCGTACGACGCCGACGAATGGATTGCGCGGCTGAAAAATTTTGTGCGCTTGGCATTTGCGGCAAACGCGAAAATAGCGGGAATCTGCTTCGGACACCAGCTCGTGGCGGACGCGCTCGGCGGACACGTCGAACGCGCAAAAGTCGGCTGGGGCGAGGGAATCAGATTCTCGCCGTCGGCGTCCGAATTTATGTCGGCACAATTTCCCGACGGCGGCTTCTGGCTCGACTACAACCACCACGACCAGGTTTTGAAACTGCCCGACGGCGCGGAACGCCTTTCGGGAAGCGAGTTTTGCCCAGTAGAATCGTTCGGAATCGGCAATAAAGTTCTGTGCTTTCAGGGACACCCCGAATTTACGCGCGAATACTCCGAGATGCTGTTTTCGTACTTCAAAAACGAATTCCCCGCGCCGGCGCAGACCGCCCGCGAAGCCGCAAAAAACAGGGAAACCGACAGTCTGAAAATCGGGAAACTCATAGCCGAATTTTAGGCGCAATACAGCCCTCCTCGCATACCAAAAGCCGCATTTAAAACGCCGACTCGAGCCGCTACCGCCCCCCGCCACAAGCAAAGCCCGAACATCAAGGGCTCCGCCTTTGCGCTCACGTTTCGGCAACCAACACCTGAGAGTTCCCTACACCAAGCCATTGCCAGCGGCAATGCGCCCCTTATACAGAAAAGGCGCGGGTATACCCGCGCCGTTGCATAAGAAGTTTTCGTCAAGGGCTTCGCCTTTGCGCTCACGTTTCGGCAAGCGCATTTTGAGTTCGCAAAACCAAGCCATTGCAAACGGCAATGCGTACTTATACAAAAAAGGCGCGGGTATACCCGCGCCGCTGTATAAGAAATAATCGTAAAGGGCCTCGCCTTTTTAGAAGAGCTTGGAGATTTCGGCTTGTTCTTCGAGGAGTTCCGCGTTGGAGGCGGCGATTTTTTCCTTGGCGAAGTCGTTAAGCTCGATGCCCTGAACGATTTCCCAGTCTTTGCCGTTCGAGCGGACGGGGAGAGAGGTAATCGTACCGGCGGGAGTGCCGTAGCTGCCGTCGGAGCAAACGCCGACGCTGAACCAGTCGCCTGCTTTCGTCGGGGTGACGAGAGTGCGGACGGTATCGATTGCCGCGTTTGCCGCCGAAGCCGCGCTGGAAAGGCCGCGAGCCGCGATAACCGCCGCGCCGCGCTTCTGGACAGTCGGGATAAACGTGTCTTTAAGCCACGCTTCGTCCTTGATGACGTCGAGAGCCGCCTTGCCGTCGATTTTGGCGTTGTAGAAGTCGGGATACTGGGTGGACGAGTGGTTGCCCCAAATGGTCATGTTGGAGACTTCGTTGACGTGCACGCCAGCCTTTTCGGCGAGCTGCGCCTTTGCGCGGTTTTCGTCGAGGCGGGTCATCGCGAACCATCTGTTCGAGGGAATCTTGGGGGCGTTTTTCATCGCCGTCCAGCAGTTCGTGTTGCAGGGGTTGCCGACAACGAGAACGCGGATATCGTCGGCGGCGTTTGCTTCGATAGCCTTGCCCTGACCGATGAAAATCTTGCCGTTGATGCCGAGGAGGTCGCCGCGTTCCATGCCCGCCTTGCGTGGCACGCTGCCGACGAGCAGCGCCCAGTTCGCGCCGTAGAAGCCTTCGTTCATGTCGCAGGTCGTAACGACCTTGTTGAGGAGCGGGAATGCACAGTCGTCTAGCTCCATCTTGACGCCCGCGAGAGCCTTCATGCCGGGTTCGATTTCGATGAGGCTAAGGTCTACCGGCTGTTCGGGACCGAAGATTGCTCCGCTTGCAATGCGGAAAAGCAGGGAGTAGCCGATTTGTCCGGCGGCACCCGTGATTGCGATTTTAATAGGATCTTTCATGTTTTTTTATTATTTTGCGTTAAGTTTTGAAAAAATTACTGCCAATTAAACGGGGCTTCGAACGAGAGCAGCAGACGCTGTTCCTCTTTCTGGGCGGTCGAAGCGTTGACGGCGTCGTAGTCGTACGAATAGCGGAGGGCGATTTCGAGAACGTCGGTCGCCTTCACGATGAATCCGATTCGCAGATACGCCGAGTACTGGTTGGAATTGGTGAGATTCATGCCGACGTAGCCGTTCTGTTCTAAGCGGAGAAGTTTGCTGATTTCCCAAACGAGGTCTTCGGCGACAACACCCATGAGCACCCACTTTGTGTTGAAGTCGTCGGCATTGATGTAGCGGACAGCGGGACCGGGGGCGATGTCGATTGTCAAACCGTAGCGTTCGAACTCGAACCTATAACCAAGCGTTATCGCCTCGTCGACCTGGTCTTTGATGCCCTTGACCATATCCTTTTTATAGTTGAGAATGTTTTGCACATACCAGTGGCTGGTTTCGTCGAAGTCGCGGCGGAAGTTGGTGTCGATACCCCATTTATCGAGGGTGGTGCTGGAAACGTCGTTGGTGCTTGTTTCCTGCGTATAGTTGTAGTAGGCGGTCGCGGAGAACTTGTTCAAGTCCCACTCTTTTTTGAGGTCGAACGCGCCGTAGACGGAGAACACTTTCGATGTCGTCTGGCGGTATTCAACGCCGCCGCGAAGCCTGAACTGCCAGCCTTCGGGAAAGTTCTCCTTGACGAATTCGCGGTAGTCGGTAATCCACTGCGGTTCTTTTTCGACGGCTTCGGGCGCGGTCGGGTCCGCCGCTGGGGCTGCCGCGGGCGCGGGAGCTGCCTCGGCGGATTTTTCCGCCGCCTGCTGGGTAAGCTCTGGCGAATTTTGGTCTGCGCTGATTCCGCTAATCGACGCGCGGGGAATTTTTATCGAGCCGAACGCAGTGTCGAGAATGACCTGAGCGTCGTCGGCCTGCGAAATTTTGCCGGAAATTCTGTCGCCGTTTGAGAGCGTGAGAATTTCCGCATTTGCGGTCAGAAAACCGAATGCCGCCGCAACCGCGACGATGGAAAGTTTGTCGAATCTCATCTTTGTATTTATAATTATGCCGGTATTTAAAAAATCGGTTAGCCATTTTGCCGCCGACGCGAAATCTTACAAGCATTTTTTTTAAGAGCGCGGGCGCAAAAAAAAGTTGAAGAGCGGAGGGAAAAGTGCAATATTGACCCGTTTAACAAAGTATTAGGAGATTATTTATATGGCAGTGCCGTTGTCGCAAGTATTGACAGTAGCTAAATACGCCTTGGGGAAAACCCTCAAAGGCGAAAAACGCTATCCTTTGGTAATGATGCTCGAACCGCTTTTCCAGTGCAATCTGGCGTGCTCAGGCTGCGGGAAAATCCAGTATCCCAAAAACATACTCGACATGCGCATGCCTAAGGAAAAGGCGTGGGCGGCAATTGAAGAATGCGGTGCGCCGGTAGTGAGCATCGCGGGCGGCGAGCCCCTGCTCCACCCCGAAATGCCCCAGATGATTGAAGGGTTCATCGAGCGCAAAAAGTACGTCTACATGTGCACAAACGCGCAGATTCTCCTGCGCAAAATAGACCTTTTCAAGCCCAGCAAATACCTGTCGCTGGGAATCCACCTCGACGGCACGCGCGAAATGCACGACAAAAACGTAAACCGCGAGGGCGCGTACGACACCGCCGTCAAGGGAATCAAGGAAGCCGTAAAGCGCGGCTTCCGCGTGACAACAAACACGACTATCTTCAACAATGCCGACCCCGAAACAGTCCGCAAATTCTTCGACGACGCAATGGCCCTCGGCGTGGAGGGCATGATGATTTCCCCCGGATTCCCCTACGACAAAGCGCCGAATCAGGACATCTTCCTCGAACGCAACAAGACAATCGAGCTTTTCAAAAAGATACTCGGCAACCCGAAAAAGAGCTGGGTGTTCAACCACTCCCCCGGATTCCTCGCGTTCCTCAAAGGCGAGCAGGATTACGACTGCACGCCGTGGGGCAACCCCACCTACTCCATTCTCGGCTGGCAGAAGCCCTGCTACCTCATCAACGACGGCTACTGCGAAACGTTCGCCGAACTGATGAATGAAATCGACAAGTACGGGCTGGGCAGGCACGGCACGCGCCCCGAATGCAAAGACTGCATGCTCCACAGCGGCTACGAGGCGAGCGCGGTTCGCGACATTTTCGGAACGTGGGGCGGAATGTTCCGCGCCGCAAAGCACATGCGCAATTTCAACAAGAAAACGCAATAGCACAAAGTGTCCGAAGCGTCGGCGCAGGAGAAATTCGAATTTCCGAACCTTTGCAATAAGATATTCTGCAAAGACGGCTATGCCGCGATTCTGCCGAATTTCGAGCACCGCCCCGAACAGGCGCAAATGGCGTACTGCTGCGCGCAGGCGTTCGCGGGCGACATGCCGATTTTGTTCGAGGCGGGCACGGGCGTCGGCAAAAGCCTGGCGTATCTCGTCCCCGGAATTATCGCGGCGGTGCGCTTCAACAGGCAGCTGATTGTGGCAACGCACACAATCGCGCTGCAACAGCAGATTATCGAAAAAGACCTGCTGCGAATCCGCCTGATGTTCGAAAACTGCGACGCGTTGGAGGACTGCGCCGGCTTCAAGCCGGCGATTCTGCTCGGCAGGAGCAACTATCTTTGCACGCACAGGCTCAAACGCGCCCTCGCCGAAAAGCGCGAGCTATTCGACACGGAGGAATCGCTCGAGCTTGACAGAATCGCGCAGTGGGCGGCGTTCACAAAGACGGGGCTTGTTGACGAGCTTAACCCGCCGCCGAACCCCGAAGTCTGGAACTGGGTCAGCGCGGACTCGTCCTCTTGCACCGCCAAGAACTGCGACGACGGCACTTGCTTCTACCAAAACGCACGCAGGCAGGTTGCGTCGGCGGACATCGTAATACTCAACCACAGCCTGCTTTTCGCGCTGCTCGCGGCGGGCATGGGCGAGGAGGCTGGCGGGCGCGGCGTGCTATTCCCCAACGATATGCTTGTGCTCGACGAAGCGCACCTTGTGCCGCACGTAGCAAGCGAGGCGTTCGGAACGTCGCTTAGCAACACGGGAATTTTGCGCGAGCTGCGCCGAATCTACGACCCCAAAAAGCGGCGCGGGCTAATCACCCGCGAAGGCATGGCGGAGCACTACGACAAGCAGGTCGTAATAGACACAATGGCTATGTGCGAGGATTTCTTCGCGCACATAAAAAAGAATTTTCTGATTTCGCGCGAGACCGTGCGACTCACCGCCCCCAACTGGATTGACGACGAATTTCCGCGCAAGCTCGACGCGCTCGCCGCCCTCCTCGACTCCTTCGCGATGAACGCAAAGACCGACAAGCTCGCCGCCGAAATCCGCGACTACAAGCGGCGGATTGTCTCGTTCAAAAACACGCTCGAAAACTGCATCTTCCTCGACGACGCCGAAAGCGCCGTCTACTGGGTCGAACGCGCGGGCAAAGACGGGCGCGGGGCTCAGCTCAACTCCGCGCCGCTTAAAGTTTCGGGAATTTTGCGGCGCGTGCTTTTCGCGCGGGAAACGTCGGTTGTGATGACTTCGGCGACGCTCGCGGTCGGCGGGAACATGGACGGCTTCGTCGCGAAAGTCGGCGCGGACGACGCCGAGCGTTTTGTGTGCGACTCGCCTTTCGACTACAACGCCCACATGCGGGCGTTCATCGCGACCGACGCCCCCGACGTCGAGCGCGAGACGGGACGGCTCGACTCCGACTACCTTTCGCGCGTCTGCAAAAAGCTTTGCGAGAAAGTCCGCGGCGGCACGCTCATTCTTTTCACAAGCTACGCCGACCTCAACAAGACCGCGAAATTTTTGGAGGAAAACATCGTAGGGCGCAAAATTTTCGTGCAGGGGCGCATGTCGCGCCGCGAGACCGTCAACGCCTTTGCCGAAGCGGGCAACGCAATCCTGCTCGGCACCGACATGTTCTGGACGGGCATCGACCTCCCCGGCGAAAAACTTTCCCAAGTAATCATCACGCGGCTTCCGTTCGAGAACTTCCAGCACCCGCTTTTACAGGCGCGCATCGACAGGCTTCGTCAGGAAGGCGGCAACCCGTTCATGGAGCTTTCCCTGCCCGCGGCAATCATCAAGTTCAGGCAGGGCGTGGGGCGGCTGATTCGAAGCGCGTCCGACAGGGGCGTAATTGCCGTACTCGACTCGCGAATCGTAACAAAAGCTTACGGCAAAAATTTCGTAGACGCGATTCCCACCGACAGGGTCGAGCGTTTCGAAGAGGACGACATCGACGGCTTCGTATCGGAGCAAATCGGCGAATTGGGCCTTTCCCCGAAATCGAAATCTTGACGCGCCGCGCAAAGGCGTTAGGCTCTTGCCCATTATGGATAAACTCGAAGAAATCTTCCAAATGCAGTATGAACTCAACAAGCGCATCGGCATAGACACCGCCGCGATGTCCGACGAGGAAAAAGTCAAGTGGGTTCTCAATTACAGCCGCGCGCTCGGTCAAGAAAACGCCGAGCTTGTAGACTCCGTTCCGTGGAAATGGTGGGCGAAGTACCAGAAGTTCGACCCCCAAAACGCAAGAGTCGAGGTTGTCGACATGCTCCACTTCCTCGTATCACTTGCGCAGGTTCTCGGCATGTCGGCGCAGGACTTCTACGACGTCTACGCCAAGAAAAACCATATCAACCACGACCGCCAAGACTCCGGCTACACCCAGAAAAATAAAGACGACTGCCGCTCCATCTAGGCAGGCTGCAGCCTGCACGGGTGCGGGCCGCACCTCCCGAAACTTGGGGGCTTGCGCCCCCAGGGGTGGATTGGGCTTTGCGAAATTCTCCACCCACTCCCCCGCAAGGCTGGAGACTTGACGCCAACAGAGGGGGCTGCCGCCCCCAAAAGGCGGGCGCAAGATGCGCCTCCCTACGGAGCTTCGCTCCTTTCTGTGATTATGCGGCGCGGCTATAACCGCGCCTTTCCCCGTTTAGTTCGTATTGGCTTCGCCAATTACTGGCGTTGAGATTATTCTTTGCAAAGAAAGAAACAAATTAAAATAGACGCGCTTTGCGCGGAATTAGCTTACGATTACATATCGAAAATTCGTATTCCATATGCAATATTGCTTTTACAAACAGCATGCGCCCGATTACCAAATATGGAATCGTGTGTTTTTGTTTTAGAATCGCAGCGATTCTACGCTAACCCATATAAAAAATCAGAAATGCCCGCGCATGCGCGCGGAAAACGCGTTAAAGCTTCAACGCAAAAAGTTGGCAATTGAGCGCCGAAAATTCGGCGCCGTCATGCAAAAGTTTTGCGGAAGCGAGAACGTTTTTCTATGCCGCTTTCGAGAACACGAGAATCGAAAGCCCCACCACGAAGCACGCAAACATCAGCGCCAGAAGCTTGTTTGTGCCTTTCGGCGCGCCGCGGAATTCGCGCCAGACAAACACGCCCCACAGCGCGGAAACCATCGTCGCGCCCTGCCCCAGTCCGTAGGCGAGAGCCGCCCCCGCCGCGTTCGCCGAGATGAAGCTAAAGCTTGTGCCCAAGCACCAAATCGAGCCGCCGAGAATGCCCACCAAGTGGAGCTTCGCGCTGCCGTCGGTGAAGTACTGCGCGTACGAAACGCTTTTGCCTCCGCCCACGGGAAACTTCATTGCAAGCGTGTTGAACACAAAGTTCGAGACGAAAATTCCGAGCGCGAAAACAACCATCGCCGTATAGGGCGAAAGTCTGCCCGACTCCAAGACCGCCACGCCCGTGGTCATGTCGATTTTTCCCATCGACTCCGCCACGAAGCTGTAAAAGAAACCCATCAGCACGCCCGCCAACGCCGACACGAAAATGCCCTTGGCGGTAGAGCCGCCCGCGCCGAGCCTGCGGAATGCGAGAGCGTCGAGGACAATCGCCGCGCAGATGAACGCAACTCCCGCGCCGAGCATTATGGGGTCGCCTTCGGGACGCGCCGCGTAGGTTGTTATCACGCCCAAGACGAGCGCAAGCCCGATTCCCACGGGGAACGCCACGGCAAGCCCCGCGATGTCGATTGCAATAACGAGCAAAATATTCGAAAGGTTGAACACCGCGCCCCCGATTAACGCCGAAAGCAGCCACTGGGAGTCCGCCTGCGAAAGGTCATCTACAAAGCTTCTGCCGCCCTCGCCGAACGAGCCTGCGGTGAATGCGAGCAGCAGCGAGAACAGGAGAATGCCGATTGTGTAATCCCAATAGAAGAGTTGGAATTTCCAGCTTTTGCTTGCAAGTTTTTGCGTGTTGCCCCACGAGCCCCAGCATATCATCGTAATGACGCACATCGCCACCGCAATCGGGTAGGAACTTACCGTAATCATATTTCGCCTTTCTTTTTTGTTTTGGAAAACCGCGCGACGCCATATTCGCCCCGCTATGAAGACGTTAGTTTGAAGTTTCGCAAAAAGTCAATAGCGGAACGACGCATTTTTTGTATCGGACAAAAAATAGCGGCGGGAAACGCCCAGTCCGCAAAAAAAAGCGGCCGGGAAATCCGGCCGCCGCGGAGAAATCCTATGCGGTTGCAACGCTATTTGCGCCTGCGGTAGACCGCAACGCCCAGCGCAACAGCCCCGAAAATCGCCGCCCATGTTGAGGGTTCGGGAATCTGCGTATTCGAAATGTAGATGTATTCGCCGCCGTCGATTGTTTTTTCGCCCACGAACACGTCGCCTCCGGTATTATTTACAAACGTAATCGTGCCGGATTTTACGGATATCGTAAGGTTGTCGGCGTCGTAGCCGGTAACCAGCGACTTCTCGAAGAGAATTTCGCCGTCGAGCGAATTCAGAGTTTGCTTTTGGTCGCGCGTAAAGCTGACAGGCCAGATAGATTCGAACAGTATTTTCGCGCCGTCGGAAATGTCGAACGTGAATGCGCCCGCGCTTCTATCGTCCCAAATGAATGTCTGGTCGGCGGAGGCTGAGAGGTTTATTTTTGCGCCGCTTGAATAAAGGCGCGTGCTTGTGCTGGCTTTGCCGTCCGAAATGATTGCATTTTTCTTGTCGAGAACAAGGTTTGTCGTACCGCTTACGCCGCCGAGTGTGTTCAGCTGGATTGTGCCATCGTAGCCGTTTTCTACACTAACAGACACGATTGATGGAACAATTTTACCCGCCTCCAACTCTTTGTACCCCGAAAGCATGCCCTGCCCTTTTGCAATCAGGCTCGCCTTCGAACCCGACTTGAAATTCAGCTCTACATTTCCCTGAGTCGCGATTGAATACTTTACGTCGCCGAACGCAATGACGCTGCCGCTTGCGATTTCCAGCTTGCTTTCGGCGGGCGAATCGAAGTTGATTGTAACGTTGTTGAGCCAAAGGGCGTTCGGCGCGGTCTCAAACTGCAAGTCCGTGGACGAACCCGACGCCGAACCCGATTCCCCGTAGACGATTTTTCCGACAACGCCGTCGTAGAACGTGACATCGCCGGTTTTCAATTGGGCGGCCGCGATGCTCGCTACGGCGAACGCGGCTAAAATCATGTATGCTTTTTTCATGGTGTTTTTGTTTTCTGGGTTAGAAATTTAAAATTATATTGCAATATTGAGATAGCGGTTTGAATTGTCAATAGATTTAATTGAGAAATATTTTAACGCCGTTTCTCAACGACGCAACCGCGCGGGATTTCAAAACCATGAATCTTCCAGTTCCCTTGCCGCGCCGAAATGCGGAGTTTTACCCGCTCCGCCGCACGTCGCAGCGACTGCGCGGAGCGGGAACGCGCAAGACTGAAAGCGGGGCGGGCCGCCTTCCTCCGAGTGCGCAGGCATGCCCCACGTTCAACCGCCGTTTTTGCAACACAAGAAGAGGCGCAAAAAAAACGCGGATTTTTCAATCCGCGTCGCGTGAATTACCTTTTCGAGCATTCGGCTACAGGAATGTCGGGCGGCAGATAACAGTATCGCCTGCCGCGACAACAAGGTCTTCTCCGGCCGACCAATTTTTGTCGTTGAGCAGAACTTTGAACGAAACCGTGCCTTTGGGGACAATCTGTTCCCACAGCCATTCGTCTTCGCTGATGCTCTGCATTGGAACGCCTTTCTGCCAGTCAAGGCTGCCGCCGAGCCCGCGAATGTAAAGCTGGTTGCCCCAACCCGCGTCGAACTTTGCGATTACCCTTGTGAGTTTCGCTTTCGTTTCGCATTTTTTCGGGCAGGAAGCGGTCTTCCGCGTTTTTGCCGCGACTTTCTTGACCGCCGCTTTCTTGGCGGGCTCTCTGGTCTTTGCGGTTTTCGTTGCCGATTTTTTTGTTGTAGGCATTTTCATCTCCTTTCGATTTCGAATGCGGGGAATCCGAGCATTCATTCTGCGTAAAATTTTACCCTTAGAATTATTAATACAAGCATTTTTTACAAAAAAAAACGCTTTTTCCCTTTTAGTATCCCTTATCGAAAAAATTTTTATAAAGTGAAACAGGGGGCGAACAAAACCGCGAGCCCGCTTGTGTTCGCCGTCGGGCACAAACGGATTCGCGAAACAGCCGCAAAAAAAAAGGCGGACGGCGTCCGCCTTTTCCCAGAATGTCGAAATTTTATTTTTCGGCGACGTCCTTTTCGCCCGAGGAAATCTTTTCCATGATTACCGAGGTCGAAGTTATCGCGCCGAAAGAGCGTTCGATTCTCTCTTTAACAGAGTCGAGCTGCGCTTTGTCAGACTTTGCGGGGGGCGTGAATTTCACGAGTTCGAAAATGTATGCCGAGCCGCCCTGCATTTTGACCGACGACACCGCGCCGACTTTAAGCGACGGCAACGCCGATGAAATCACTCCGTAAGCCTTCAAGACAGCGTCACCTTTCGGGTTTGCGAGCGAGAAGTCTTTTACCGATTCCACTTTTGCGCCGCCCGCGCGGGCAACGCTTTCAAAAGACTTCTTTTCGGCAACCGCCTTTTGGAGCGACTTTGCGAGGTTGTTCGCGTGTTCGGCGAACAGTTTCACCTTTTCCGCCGCGACGTAGTCCGCTAAAACCCTGTCCTTAACGTCGGCGTATTTCGGCAGGAAAGAATCGAGCTTTTCGGAGAGGAACACTACGCGCACGCCGTCGTTGGAGGGAATCGGGTCGGAATAGAATTTGGTTTCGTCGAGCTTCATTGCCGCCGCCGCAACCTCTACGGGGAAGCCGTCGGGAAGTTTTGCATCGGTCGTGCGGAACGCCGCGTTCTTTTTGAGCGCGACATTGAATTCGTCGGCGATTTTTTTGAGTTCCGCCGAGCCTTTTTTAACTTCGGCGTCGTAGATTTTAAGCGCGAATTCCTCCGCCTTATGAGCCGCCGCGCGGAGCGCGTTGTCGATAACGTAGTCCGCCTTGACGCTTTCCCTTATTTCGGAGAGTTTGGGCAGGTGGGGCTTGCCGTCCTTTGCGGTTTCGTACTTCGCCCTGTTTGCGGCGTAGTATGCCGAAAGCTCGGCTTCGGTGGGCTTTATGTCCGCAGAAAAATCCTTCGAAGGGAAGAACGCGGTTTCCACGACCACGCCTTCGCCGATTCTGTACGCTTCAATGTTGTCCTTGAAATATTTTTCGAGAACTTCGGCGGAGGGGGCGATTTTAAGCTTCAATTCGTCGGAGGAGAGAACCGCCATGTTGAAGTCCCAAGTGCCGTGCACTTGGTTGTACTCGCGCTCGATTTCGAAAGCGGGCATGTAGCCGGGGCCGCCCAAAAGTTTGCCGACCTTGTTTACGAGCGCGTTTTGCGAGACGATTTCCGAAAGTGCGGCTTCGCTCATTCTGCCCGCGCCTATGCGCGAGTCCACAAAGCGTTTGAACGCGGCGGCGTCGTACTTTCCGTCGGCTCCCGCAAACAGGGGCGACGACTGGATATACGCCTCCAAATCCGCCTGCGAAACGCGCGTCATGCCCAATTCGTTGGCGAGGTTTCTGAGGTACGCCTGACGGAGCACATACTGTGTGAACTGCGCTTCCGACTGCGGCTGTACGCCCTCGAAAATCATTTCGAAATACGCGCTGTTTTGGAGCTGCGCCAGCGTCGATTCGTTCGAGAGGTCGAAGCCGTAAAATACCTTGCCCTTTTGCCCGCCCGTACGGTATCTGTCGCCGAAGAACGGCACCGAGCCGATTGTGAACACGAACGCAATGATGATTGCGACGAGCAAAACGCCGAACACCGATTTATGGTGTTTTTGAAGAACTGTTTGAATCCAAGTAATCATACCGATAGAAATTTAAAAGTCTTTATGTTAGGGGGCAAAACGCCCGTGTCAACATTCTAAGCGCGAACCGCTCACATTTTTTCGAATGTATCGACGCGCGCGGGCGGAATGTTCGCCAATACGAGCGAAGCCCCCAAGTGGCGCATTCGCGAAAACCCCAAAACTTCGGGCGGACGGAGCAGGCTGTACGTAAACTGCGAGAATCTCCCGCCCGACGGCAGGGAATTCTCGACCTCCGAAACTATGTTGCGCACAACTTCGCGCGGCAGGCTCACAAGCGGAAGCCCCGACACTATCGCCGAAATTTCCGCGCTCCCGACGAGTTTGCGGATATTTTCCGCGCTGCCGTTTAGAATGTTCGCGGAGGGAAATTTCTGTTTCAAGATTTCGCAAAGCTTTTCGTCGAACTCTATGCAGAAGAGTTTGGAGCGGTCGGCGTAGCCCGCCTCCACAAGATATTTTGTGATTGCGCCCGTGCCCGCGCCAAGCTCGACCACAGCCGAACACTCAGACGGCGGCTTGCCGACAGTGGCGACCATTCTTCGCGCAAGGCTTTTCGAGCTTGGGCAGACCGTGCCCGTGCGCCGCGGCGAGGCGACGTACTTGCAAAACATTACCGCGGTATCTACAAGACCCATTTTTTATCTGGAACTCGGTTGGTAGATGTCGTGGAGTCTTACAAGCCCCAAAAAGTTTCGGGACTCGTCTACGACGGGCAGCACGGAAATCTTCGACTTCCGCGCCTCCATAAGCTCGACCGCCTTGCCGAGCGACGCGTCGGGCGAGACGCTCACGGGCGACTTCGTCATGATGTCGCCAACTTTCACGGAATCCAAATCGACCGCCGTTTGGAGCATTCTTCGGAGGTCGCCGTCGGTCACCAAGCCCGACATTTTGCCGTCCGCGCCCACGACGCACGCCGCGCCCAGCGGCTTGCGCGTCATTTCAATCACCGCGCTTCTGATTGAGTCCGACTCTTTCGAAACCGCGCAGTCCGCCGTTTTGTGCATGACGTCGCCGACTTTCAGAAGCAGGTTTCTGCCGAGCTGTCCCGCGGGGTGGAAGCGCGCGAAATCCTCCTTGGAGAATCCGCGTGCCTTCATCAGGGCGCACGCGAGGGCGTCGCCCATCGCCATCGCGAGGGTCGTCGAGTTTGTCGGAACGATGCCGAGGGGGTCAGCCTCTCCGTGCGACGACACGTCCAAAACTATGTCGCAGTCGCGCCCCATGGGGGAATCGACGTTGCCGACCATGGCGATTATCTTCGAGTTGAAGCTCTTTAAAATCGGGATAAGCCGCAGGCATTCGACGGTAGAGCCGCTGTTGGAAATGAGAATCGTGGGGTCGCCCGGTTCGTAAACGCCGAGGTCGCCGTGGACGGAATCGCAGGCGTGCATGAAAACTGCGGGCGTGCCCGTGCTTGAAAGCGTCGCCGCGATTTTCGCGCCGACAAGCCCCGACTTGCCCACCCCGCACACAAGAAGCTTGCCCTTGTGCGCAAGAATCGTGTTTACCGCCCGCGCAAAATTGCCGTCGAGCTTGTCAATCGCGCCGAGTATCGACTTCGCCTCGCATTCGAGGGCGGCGCGCGCCAAAGATATTATTTCGGAGTCTTGCATTTTCAGATTCTTCCCTTCAAAAATTCCTCGGCCGCGACCAAGTCGGCGGGAGTGTCTATGCCGATTGATTCGTACTGCGTTTCGACAACTTCGAACTTGAAGCCCGCCGCAATGAAACGCAGCTGTTCGAGCATTTCGCACTTCTCCATTTTGCTTACGGGAAGCGACGCGTAGCGGGCAATAGCCTTTGCCGAGTAGCCGTATATGCCGATGTGCCGCCAATAGTCGCAGCGCGCGAGCCATTCGGCGGGATTCGACTCTCCCCTGACGTAGGGCAGCGGAGCGCGGCTGAAATACACCGCCGAGCCGTCGTTGCCGCGAAGCACCTTGACGACATTCGGGTTAATCAAAGTCTGCGCGTCCGAAATTTTCGACGCCGCCGTGACCAAATCGACATTGGTGTTCGCGTGGGCTTCTATAATGGAATCGACAAGCGCGGGAGAAATGAAAGGCTCGTCGCCCTGCACGTTCACGACGAAATCGGCGTTGATTTCCTCGAACGCCTCTACAATGCGCTCAGTGCCGGAGGCGCACTTCGGGGAAGTCATGACGGACTTCGCGCCGATTTTGTCGGCAAATTCGACAATCTCGACACTGTCGGTTAAAATCACGACCTTTTCGGCGCGTTCGCACTTCATGCAGCTTTCGTAGACGCGCTCGATTACCGCCTTGCCGCCCAAAAGCGCAAGGGGCTTTCCGGGGAAACGCGAAGAACCCATACGGGCGGGAATGGCGATTGCCGCCCCCAAAAGCATCGCGCTTTTAATGGGCAGATTTTCCCTGTTGTTGATGTCCTTCCAAAAGTCGGCGGATTCTTGAAGCTCTGGATTCGGCTCGTAGAAATAGTTTCTGTAAACGGCAAACGCGCCGAGCAACAGAAAGAGAATTCCGAGCACGCGGAAAAACGCAATGTACTGCGAACGCGTGAACCCCAAAAAACGGAGCTTGGAAATCTCGTAGGATTCCCTGTACGAATCGCCCGACCGCGCCAAAAGAACGAGTGCCACAAAAAACGGCACTACGAACGACGCAATCTCGAAAATCGTTGAAAGAGCTTTAATCATGATATTGTCTTATTTTGTAATAAACATAGTAGCTTTTCGCAAAGCAAAGTCAAACAGCTTTATGAAAAAGCGGGAAAAATAAAGAAATACCGCCCTGCCCGCGCTTCACCAAACGCAATTAAAACTGAGACCATCGGAAGAACGAAAAAACTTAGTGTGTTTGCCTTTTAAAATTAAAGGCATGAACGCCCCTTAAACCGGTGCTTTCACGCCTCTGCGCATGGCGGGCTAAGCACAAACATTAGCCAGCTCGCCAACCCCACAACTCCACTTTTATCCCAGCGCATTCTAAAAATCTTCGTGCCGTGCGCTGTAATTTTAGGCATGTCAAAGTGCTTTCATAAGGGTGGCTTTCCTGTACGCACAGGGCGCGTGGCGTACTTTTGTACGCGAGCGGTCTGCGCATGCGGGGAAACGCCGCATCAACGGTGCTATAACGCGCCGTTGCGAAACGCCCTACTCAACTTTTCTCCCAGCGCATTCTAAAAATCTTTGCGCCATGCGCTCACTTTTTAGGGGCGTCAAAATGCCCCTATAAGAGTGGCTTTGCGAGTGGCTCAGGGTGCGTGGCGTACTTTGCGTACGCGAGCAGTCTGAGACACTCGCGAAACGCTGTTAGAGGGGCATTTTCACGCCCCGTGCGATGTAGGAGAGCTGGTCGGTCGTCAGCTCTGGGTATATCGGGAGGGCGAGGGTGTGCTCCGCCGCGTATTCCGCGTTCGGGAAGTCGCCCTTTTTGTAGCCGAGAGCCGCAAAGCATTCCTGCATGTGCAGGGGAACGGGGTAGTACACTTCGCAGCCGATGTCCATGGAGCGCAGGTGCGCAAGCAGGGCGTCGCGGTTCGGCACGGAAATTATGTACTGGTTGTAAATCGACTTGTTTTCGGGTCTGATTACGGGCGTCTTGATTTCGGGACGGTCGGCGAAAGCCTCGTTATAGAACGCGGCGTTGCGCGCGCGCATTTCGCCCCACGAATCCAAGTGCGGAAGCTTTACGAGCAAGCCCGCAGCCTGAATGGCGTCGAGCCTGAAATTGCCGCCGACGTGCTTGTGGTAGTACTTCGGCTCCATGCCGTGGTTGCGGATTTCGCGGATTTTGACGGCGAGGGCGTCGTTGTTGGTAATGACCATGCCGCCGTCGCCAAGCCCGCCGAGATTCTTCGAGGGAAAGAAGCTGAGGCCTGCGCAGTCGCCGAAGTTGCCGACTTTCACGCCGTTCTGCTCCGCGCCGATTGCCTGCGCTCCGTCTTCAATCACGGCGAGGTTGTGCCTGCGGGCGATTTCGCAAATTTTCTTCATGTCGGCGCACTGGCCGTAGAGGTGGACGGGCATGATAGCCTTTGTGCGCGGGGTGATTTTTTCCTCGATTTGGTCGGCGTCGATATTGTATGTGTCGGGGTCGATGTCCACGAATACGGGACGCGCCCCGCAACGCCACACGCTGCCCGCAGTGGCGAAAAACGTGTACGCGGGCAGGATTACCTCAGCGGCGGGGGATTCGTCGAGGGGCGAGCGGTAGACGCCGCACGCCATGAGCGAGGCAATCAAAGCGTCCGTGCCGCTCGACACGCCGATTGCATGCGCAACGCCCGAATATTCGGCAATCCGCTCCTCCAACTTCGATACATAGGGGCCGCCGATGAAATACTGGCTGTCGAGAATGTCGTCGAGAAGCTTGCGGGTCTCCTCGCGGAGGGGAACGTACTGTGTTTTCAAATCTAAGAGTGGTACTTTCATAATACGGAGACGATTAGAAAGCATACTTTTGAAAATCGCAACAATATTTCGGCGGGCGAAAAAACGCAAAAAACCGCCGCAATCACGCGGGAAGAAGCTACGCAAAAAGCGGCGGCATGCGGGAAATGCGGACGCAAAAAACCCGCGGCGTGAACGCGCGCGCGGGCTGTGAAAGATTTTCGCGAAAGGGAATTAGTCTTCGGCGAAGTCGATGTTCGCTTCGAAGCTTTCGATTTGGACGTCGAGCTTGTTGGCGAGGGTGTTTGCCGTGTTTTCTTCGATACCGCGTTTGAGCAGTTCCGTGAAGAAATAGTCTTTCATGAGGGTCGAAAGGTTGTCGGTATCCTGCAACTGCGAGAACACTTCCGAGATGAGCGAGCCGAAGCACGGAGCTTCCTTGCCCTTGCAGTCGCACGCTTTTTTGCCCGCCGCCTTTTTAGAGGCGCACGCGCATTTCTTTTCGGGGGCTTTTTTTGCCGCGGGTGCTTTCTTCACCGCGGGCGCTTTCTTCGCCGCGGGAGCTTTTTTTACGGGAGCTTTTTTAGCCGCCGCCTTGGGAGCCGCATTGGAAGCCGCCGCCTTTTTTACGGGCTTTTTGGGAGCCGCACTCTTCTTTGCTGTATTTTTTTTCATAGTTGTGTTTAAGAAAAGTCTTTTAAATTTCCCCTAAGTTAACGACATCGGAATAAACTTTCAAGCATAAATTGCCTTTTTGCGCGTCGTCTCCGCTTTCGGCGCAAAAAAAGCGTTCGACGGATTCGCCGCCGATCGCATTATGCGGAAAAATTAGTCTTCCGAATCGTCCGTAAAGAACTTGATGATGTCGTCGATTATGGGAATGCGCTTGGGGGTGAGCTTGATTGCGAAACCGCCGCCGCTCTTCATTTCAATCTTCATGCGAGATTCGGAATTGACCTCCTTGACTTCGCGCTTGTAGTCGCGCGGGAGTCTGTCGGAATTGACGGAGTCGCGGATAATTTCCGCCTTGTAGTCGGTGTCGGATTCGAGGATTTGCGAGAGGTCGATTTCGACCGTCCTGCCCTTCCAGTCGGACATGCCGCCGATGTACCACGAATCGCCCTTGCGGCGGGCGACTACAACGTACTCGCCGATTTTGCCTTCGAGGGCTTTTGTGTCGTCCCAAGTGGTGGGGGCGTTTGCGATGAAGTGGAGAATGTCGGGGTATTTTTTGTACTCGCTCGCCGAGTCGCAGAGCATCTGCACGGGCGCGTAGAAGAGGACGTACATCGCCGCCATCTGCGAGCGCGTGCCCTTCATCTGCGGGAACGAGAACGACTTTCTGAAATTCTTTTTCGAAACGTTGTCGAGCGCTCCGGGGGTGTAGTCCATCGGGCCTTGCAGCATGCGGGTGAACACGAGGTCGATGTTGTGCGAGGGTTCGAGCCCCTCTGAGAATTTGTTGAACTCGCAGCCGCGGACTGCCTCGAAATTCACGACGTTCGGATAGGTGCGCTGAATGCCCGCGGGCTTTGCGCAGCCGTGGAAGTCGACAACCATTTTGTTTTCGGCGGCGAGACGCGCCATGCGTTCGTAAAAGCCCTGCGCCTGCTGGTCGTCTCGGTCGATGAAGTCGATTTTAACGCCGTCCGCGCCCCACGAGGCCATGAGAGGAAACGCCTTTTCGCCGTACTTGTCCATCGACTGCCCGAGACACCAAAGGAGAACTTTTACGCCTTTCGAGTGCGCATACTTTATGATTCCGGGAACGTCGATTGCGGTCTTGCCGCTGATGAGGGCTTCGTCGATGCCGTCCTTCATTTCGCTGACGTCGACGCCCGTGAGCCAGCCGGCGTCGAGGAGAATGTAGGGAATGTTGTTTTCGGCGGCGAAGTCGGCGTAATAGCGGTATATCTGTTCGTTGACGCCGCCGACAAAGCCCGCGCCTTCAAGCTGGCAGTCGCTCCACCATTCCCACGCGCAGGTGCCGGGCTTAATCCACGAAGTGTCGGCAAGGCGCGACGGTTCGGCGAGCTTGTAGACGGTGTCGTTGTCGGCAAGGTCGATGTCTTTGCGCGCCACGATGAAGCCGCGCCACGGGAAGCTGCGCTTGCCCTTGGTCTTTGCAATGTAGTCGAAAGACTGGTCTACGGTGCGGGTGAACTTGTTTCTTTGCTTGAAAGTCTTGGGGGCTTTCGAGAACCACGCCTCGGGCTTGGAGTCGGACGACGCGGCGAAGCGGAGCGCGGGGTAGTCGAACACGTCGGAGTCCACCACAGCGACGGTGTAGCCGTTTTTCTGCGCGAGGAACGGCAGGCTGTACGAGTGGTGTTTTTTCATGTCGGCGACGGATTCGCGGAGGAAGAAGCGTTCGAAGGAGTCCTGAACGCCGTTGACCGCGTGCCCTATGATTTTGTCGTCAACAGAAAGGGGAAGGTCGAGCGTTTCGGAGAAAACGGTGATTTCGCCGTCGAAGTCCGACGCGAAGCGGTATGCGATTGCCTCGTTGTAGGCGCGGACTACGAGCTTGTATTTGTCGAAATCGATTTCCGTCTGGTTGTAGTTGTCTTCGATTTTGCTGCGGATTCCGTAGGTCGCCGCGATTTCGCCCTTGTAGGACGACGATGCCGAGCCTTTTGCCTTGACGTTTTTACCGAAGTCGGCCCTGTCGGTCTTCATGCCGATTGCAAACGGCGCGAGAACTGTTTTGCCGTCGGCGGACACCGAAAGCGTGAGTTGCGAGCCGTCGTTTACGACCGCCTGCAATTTGCCGTCGGGCGATTTTACCGTGAAAGTTTCCGCAAAGAGTTGCGGCGCAAAAAGCGACGAACATGCGATTAGAAGCGAAATGATTTTTTCTTTCATAATTAACGGTCTGTTTAGCAAATCGGTTTCGTGAGGTCAAATATTTTTAAAGCGCGCAAAAAAACGCCGAAGCGTTTCGGCTTCGGCGTTCGGATTTTTTGCAATTCTGCGCTATTTAATGGGAATGAGTTTGAGGGCGAAGCCGCCGCCGCTCTTCATTTCGATTGCGAGCTTGTCGGAATGTTTTACGGTTTTCGTTTCGTATTTGTAGTCTGTTGCGATGCGTCCGCTGTTGCGGGCGTCGCGTATCAGCTCCGCCTTGTATTTGCCCGCGCCGATGATTTTCGACAGGTCAAGCTCGAACTTTTTGCCGTTCCAATCCGCCATGCCGCCGACGTACCAAACGTCGCCCTTGCGTCGGGCGACGACGACGTATTCGCCCATCTTGCCGCCGAGAACTTTCGTTTCGTCCCAAGAGGTCGGAACGCCCGCGAGGAAGCGGAGGATTTCCGGCTCTTTTTCGTACTCGCTGGGCATGTCGCTTATCATTTTAAGCGGCTCGAAGAACAGCACCGAGTGCGCCGCCATGTGCGCGCGCGTGCCGTTGACCGCGGGCATTCCGCGCGAAAGATACCAGTCGCCCTTGGCGCGGTTGCGCATTCCGCCCGAAGTGTAGTCCATCGAACCTAACAGCATGCGGGTGAACACGAGGTCGATGTTGTGCGATGGCGTAATGGCGGGCGACCACTTGTTGACTTCGCCGCCGTAGACCGCCTCGAAGTTCACGGCGTTCGGGTATGTGCGCTGGAAGCCCGACGGCGCGGGGCAGCCGTGCCAGTCGATGACCATTTTGCGCTCGGCGGCGAGGCGCGTGATATTTTCGAAATGGCGGATAAGCCACTGGTCGTCGCGGTCGTTGAAGTCGATTTTCAGCCCGTAGACGCCCCAGCTTTTGTAGAGGTCGAGAGCCTTTTCGGGTTCGTCGAAGGCAACCTTGCTGTAAATCCAGATGACGACTTTAACGCCCTTCGAGTTCGCGTATTTTACGACCGCGGGAACGTCGAGATAGGGCTTGCCGTTGACGAAGTGCGCGGTATCGTTGTAGACGGGCTTGGATTCGGAGCCGCGCCCGACGTGCCAGCCCGCGTCTATCGTCAGGAACGGGATTCCGTTTGCGGCGGCGAAGTCGATGTAGTGGCGGTAGGTCTGCTCGTTTACGCCGAGTTCGAAATCGACGTTTTCTATGTTCCAGTCTACCCACCAGTCCCAAACGGAAGTGCCGATTTTAATCCACGACGTGTCGGCGACGCGCGACGGCTCGGCGAGTTTGTAGACGGTGTCGTTGTCGGCAAAATCGGCGTCGGTTCTGCCGACGACGAAGCCGCGCCACGGGAACGCGCGCGCCCCCGAAGTTTTCGCGATGAAGTCCTCCGTTTCCTTGACGACGTACATGCCGTCGTACTCCGCGCCGCCGACCTTTCCCTTGTAGGCGAAGCCGAGCTTTTTAGGGCACTTTGTGAAATACGCCTTGGGCGACTTTGCGTCGGCTGGATACGAAATTCTCATTCCGGGGTAGTCAAACCACGCCGACTCCACAACCGCAACTTTCATGCCCGACTTTTCGAAGAAGAACGGCAGCGACGCGCTGTGCTGTTTTTTGAGCGCGGCGGCGGGCTGGCGCAGAAAGCGTCTTTCGAACGATGTTTTGTCAGCCTGCACGACGTGCGCAATTGTGTTGTCGGAATCGGCTACCGACGAAAGTTCGAGAAGTTCGCCGTTCACGACAAGCTCTCCGTCGAAGTCGGTCGCGAAGCGGTAGGCGGCGGCTTCGTCGTAGACCCTCACGAGCAGCTTGAAATTTTTGAAGCCGAGCTCCAGCTGGTTGTACTCGTCGGCGACGGTTTTGCGCGTGCCGAACACGGGCTCAAGCGTCCCCTTGTGCGAGGAAAGTTTTTGCGATTGCGCCACGGCGTCCCGACCGAGAAAGCCCCTGTCGGTATCCATGCCGATTGCGCATTTTTCAAGCAGAACCTTTCCGTCGGCTTTGAGCGAAAACGACAGCCCCGCGCCGTCGTCCACCGACGCCTCTATTCTTCCGTCGGGCGATTTAACCGAATACGTCTCCGCCCGCGCCTGCGCCGCAAAAGCGAGCAGCGCGGAAATTCCCAGTGCATATATTTTCATTCTCATGACCCGCAAGTTAAAAAAGGCGCGCCGAATTTGTCGATAAAAAACGCCCCCTTTGTTTACTTTACAGTCAAGTTGGGGCGCAAAAAAAGCGGCTTCGGGGATTGCCCGAAACCGCCGTTTGAAATTTCGCAAAATTAAAGCTCTTTTATTTTCACGTTGCGCCAGAGTATCGCGCCCGTCTTGCCGAAGTGGACTTGCAAGCCGATGAAGCCGGGCTTTACGCCCTCCCACTCGAAGTCTGCGGTCGGCACGCCGTTGACCCAAGTCTGCATTCTGTCGCCGTCGCATTTAATCGTCATTCTATTCCAGCCGAGCAGGTCGAGGGCGTTGCGGGCCTGTTCCTGATCCTCGCGCGAGAGCGAGTACTTCCAAGCCACGCCTTCGTTATAGACGCCGCCCGTCCAGCGGCGGCGCGGATTTTCGTCCATTTCCGCCTGCGGGCCTACGACTCTGTCGTATTCGCTGCCGTCGGGGCGTTTGCGCTTTTCGAAGTATCCCTTGAAAATCACGCCCGAATTGCCGAGTTCCTCCCACTTGAATTCGTAGGTGAAGATGAAGTTTTTGTAGTCGGCGCGCTCGGTGATGAGGAAGGAATTTTCCTTTTTCTTCTGGTCTACGACTTTGCCGTAAATGCAGCCGTCCTTGACGCCGTAGAACGCCGTGCCCGTCGTCGTTTTCCAGCCGTTGAGCGTTTTGCCGTCGAAGAGCGAAACGAAGCTTGCGTCGATTTTCGGCTCGCGCTCCTCGGCGACTTTCATGAGTTTGTCCTCGACGCCGCGGGCGCGGAATTCCTTCTGCCAAACCTCCCTGAATTTGCGGGGTTTTACCCTGAGCTTGGAGGCTATGAATTTTTCGTCCTCGGCGGGGACTTTGCCCGAAAGCACTTCGTAGACCGTTTCGGCGACGAAGTCCTTGTCCTTGTTTCTTGCGAGTTTCTTGATGATAATTTTGCAGATTGCCTTGCGCAAGCCGTCGTCCGCCCCGTTGAGGCGCGACGCAAACTTGGGAAGTTCGCCGTATGTGATGAGGTTTTCGTACATCTGCGAAATCTTGGCGTCTTTGTAGCCGCCGTCGAAGAATTTTGTTTCGAGCTTCTTAGCCGCGTCCAAGTCGCCCCTGATAACGAGCATTTCGAGCGCGAAGAGGTCGCCCTTCGATTCTGCGTCCTTCAAAACCCTGACAGCCGCAAAACTCGGATTTTCCTCCAACACGTTGCGGGCGTGCGACGCCAGAATCTTGTTCTTCGACTGTGCAAGCGCGTAGATTTTGCGGAGGTTCGCCTCGTCGGTGCAGATGAAGCGCGCGGCATAGACGGCTTCGTCGAGCAGGTCGCGGTCGTTCGAATCGAGCAGCGGCGCGATTGTCGGGTAGAAGCGGGTGTCGCCCGAAAGCATGAACGTGGACATCGCCGCAAGCTTTGCCTCTTTGGAAAGCTTGGGGAACGCCGCGATTATTTCTTCGGAATCGGCGAATTTGCGCGCGTTGTAGATGAGTCTGCCAGCGCGAGCGACGTTTTTGCCGTCTGCAATTATGATTGAGTCGAGATACTTTACGCGGTTCTTTGCGAGTTCAGCGCGCGCTCCGATTGACATCGGGTAGTCGGCGGGGACGCTTTCGAGCGCGTCGGTCGCGAGCGACTTGTCGCCCGATTTCGCCGCGCGGTATGCTATGAGCGAAAGCGCGTCGAGGGCGGCGTCGCGGCGGAAGTCGTTTTTATCTGCGATGCGCGAAAGCGTCTTCACGGCGTCCTCGTATTTTACCATCGCCGAAACCGCGAACAGCGCGAGGTTCTTGTTGTCCGACTGCGCGTATTTTTCGAGCGCGTCGAGACCCTTCGACGAGCCGCGGGCGGCGAGCGTCGAGAGAACCGTCATTGCGCATTTTTCGTCGGCCTTTTCGAGAGAGTCCGCGAGGGCGGAATCAACCGAAGAAGAGTCGAGCGTGATGAACACCGAGCACACCCACGGGGCGCGGAAATCGTCGTTCAAAAACTTCGCGAGCACCGGGACGGAGTTTTTCGTGGCGATGGGCTTCAAGATTTCGCACGCCCTTTCGAACGCCGCGTTGTCGATTTCCTTTGCCGAAATGGTTTCGAGGATTTTCGCCTCGACCGATTTCGCTGAACCCTTTTTCAGGGATTCCGTGCGGATTTCGTAGAACCACGAGAGGCTGTCGCCCGCCTTGTACGACTGCATGTCGGCATAGGCGTCGGCGAACAGCGACGCGCACGCGAACAGCGGCGCGGCGAAAACAAATGCAAATTTTTTCATGTCGAAATTCTCCTTTTACGCTTTGAGTTCCCACGGGGCGCAGTAGGCGCGGTCGCACATGCGGGCGGCTTCGTCGTCGCCGACAATCTCCTCCGTGTCGGGGTTCCATTTGATTGTGCGGTTGAGCCTGTACGCGATTTCGCCCAGCAGGCAGCCCGTGTTTGTGCGGTGCGCAATGTTGATGTCGGTCGCCGCCCTGCGCCTGTCGAGAATGCTGTCCACAAACGCCGTGAAGTGGTTGCCCGCGCGGACGGGGAAGAGCCTGTCCTCGGTGGGCAGAATGCGCGTTTCGGCAATCGAAAGCGGGTTCGAGACAATCGTCGCGCGGGAGACGAAAAGCGTTCCCTTTTCGCCGAAGAATTCCACGCCGTTGCGGTTCATGTCGGACATTTCGACCTCCACACCGTTCTTGTAGCGGAAAGTTATCGAGAACTTTGTGGGCTGGTCGGAGAAGCCGTCTTTGGGCCATTCAACGAAATTGGGACGGATTTCAATCGGGCCCGATTCGTCCACGCCCATCGCCCAATGCGCGATGTCGAGGTGGTGCGCGCCCCAGTCGGCAATTTTGCCCGCGCTGTAATTCATTATGCCGCGCCAGCGGGTGAACGTCTTGCACGGGTTGTAGTACGACGAGCGCGGCGCGGGGCCCTGCCACATTTCCCAGTCGAAGCCTTTCGGGACGGGAACGGGTTTGAGGATTTCGCTCCTGAAATTCGACGGAAGGCCGATTACGATTTTGCTTATTCTGCCCAAGTAGCCGTTCCTGACGATTTCCGCCGCGCGCACGAACGTGGGAATGGAACGCTGCCACGAGCCCGTCTGCCAGATTATGCCCGAAGCCTCCACGGCATCGCGCAAAATCTTGCCCTCGCGGATTGTTCGGGTGAGGGGCTTTTCGCCGTAGACGTCCTTGCCCGCCGCGACGCACGCAAGGGCGATTATCGCGTGCCAATGGTCGGGGGTAGCCGACATGATAAAGTCAATATCCTTGCGGGCGACGACTTCGCGGAAGTCGTTGTAGCATGGAATGTCCATGCCGAAGTTTTTGCGGGCAACCTGCAAGCCGCGCTGGTCGTTGTTGCCGTAGCCGTAGTACTGGCGGCCTTCGGTTGCGTTTACGTCGCAAAGCCCCACAAGCTGCAAACGCTTGTCGCTCACGAAGACGCCCGTGTTTCCGCAGCCCTGCGTGCCCAAGCCTATCGAAGCAAACGTGATTCGTTCGCTCGGCGCAACCGCGCCGTCCTTGCCCAACGCCGAAGCGGGTATGATTGTGGGGAAGCCCAAGGCCATTCCCGCACCCGCCATTTTTTTGATAAAATCTCTCCTGTCCATGATAGTATAATGAATTGGTTTGTCGAAAAGGCGCAAGCGAATTCACGCCTCAAACGTATGAGAAGATGATTTAACACATCGAAGCCCCCTGTCAAGCATTTTGGACTTTTTTTTGATTGCCGCCGCCGAGCGACGTTTTAGGCTGTTTATGCATGAAAATTCCAAATCTATTTGCAGCCGCAATCGCGCCGATTATCCTTGCGGCGTGCGCGACGGTCGCGGGGGAATCCGTTTCGGAAAACACGGTGCTTTTTGAAAACTTCGAAAATTTCGACAAAAACAGCGGCGCAAACTGCGTCATAACAGAGGAAACCGCGGTAGTTTCCGAAGAAAACGCGCTTTCGGGCGGGAAGTCGCTTGTGGTTGACACGCGGAAATCGAAACGCCAGTACCCGCTTGCGCTTTCGATTTTAATCCCCAAGTTCGAAAAGGGCTACGCCTACAAGCTGACCTTCAAATACTCCACCCCCGAAATCGGCGGCGGGGAAACACCCACATTCTTTGTCTACATGTGCTACGGCAAGACGTCGAATACGCGCGACGCAGTTTTGGGAGCGCAGAAAAACACGCTGCTCTTCAAAACCTCGAAAGACTCCGACACGCTAACTGCGACATTCCTCGCGCAGGCGGACGGAGAAAGGAAAATCGAAATCACCTCCGCAGGCGGCGGCGTGCTGAAAATAGACGACATCAAAATAGAAAAACTGCCCATGCCCAAATACGCGTGGCTTTTCGAGGACGGCGCGTTCAAATATTTCAGGAGACCGCCGATGTCGGGCAAGGGCTTCAACGACGCCGACCCCGCGCTCTCCATTCCGCGCGAAAAATTCTGCCCGTTTATCGACAAATACGGGCAGTACATGCACAGAAACTGGAAGAATAAAATCCTGACCGACGCCGACCTGAAAACGCGCCTCTCCGAAGAGCAAAGCTTCGAGAAAAAACTCGGGACAATCCCCGACCGCGACAAGTATTTCGGGCTGCTCGACCCCGACAGAAAATACGCGGCGACGGGGCACTTCCGCGCGCAGAAAATCGGCGGCAAGTGGTGGCTCATCACCCCCGACGGCAACCTGTTCTGGTCGCACGGCATCGACTGCGTGGGCGCGACCGCCCCCACGATTATCACAAACCGCGGGGAATATTTCGCCGACGTCTCCGACAAAAAATACGAAAAGACGGCGTACTGGTCGCGCCTGCTTGAAGGCAAATTCCAGACCTACAATTTCTACCTGCGCAACATCGACAAAAAATACGGCGACGACGCCAAGAACTACAACGCCGTTGCGCCCCGACGCATGCGCTCGTGGGGCGTCAACACTTACGGCGCGTGGACAAGACCCGAACTTCTGGAAAACTCGGAAATTCCGTTCGCGCTGTTCACAAGCGCAAAAGCTCCCAAGAAACTCGAATCGCAGAAAAAGCTCAACGCGTACTGGCAGCCCGTGCCCGACTACTTCGACGAAAATTTCGAAAGGCTCACGCTCGAGGCCGTGGCGAAATCGGCGCGGCTGATGAACTCGCCGTACTGCGTGGGCGTGTTTGTGGACAACGAGCTTCCGTGGCAGACCGAAACGCTCGTGCTGCCCGCGGCGATTCTCTCGTGCAAGGCGGACCAGCCCGCGAAAATCGAGTTCAAAAAAATGCTCGAAAAGAAATACGGCGAAATCGAAAAACTCAACGCCGCGTGGAATTCCAAATACGCAGGCTGGGACGACTTCCTCGCAAAAACCGACTTCGTTCCGAAAACGAAATCGGGCAAAAATGACATGCTTAGAATCGAAAGAAAATTCTACGAAAAATATTTCCGCACATGCCGCAAGGCGGTCAAGCGCGTCGCGCCCGACACTCTCTACCTCGGCTGCCGCCTCGCGTGGACGAACGAGCTTGTGGAGAAGTCGGCGTCGAAGTTCTGCGATGTCATGAGCTACAACCTCTACCGCGACGACGTCTCCGCATTCAAACTGCCAAAGAACGCAAAAGACAAACCCGTAATCGTGGGCGAATTCCACTTCGGAAATCAGGACAGGGGCGTATTCGGCGGCGGACTCCGCGCATGCGCCACAATGCCGGAGCGCATAGAAAAATACAACACCTACGTTCTGAGCGCGGTCGAAAACCCGATAATCGTGGGGGCGCACTGGTTCCAGTACTACGACCAGCCGACGACGGGCAGAGTGGGCGACGGCGAAAATTACAGCGTGGGCTTTGTGGACATAGCCGATACCCCCGTGTACGAAGCGGTCGAAGCCGCGCGGAAAATCGCCGAAGAGATGTACGCCACAAGACTTTCGGACGAGCGCAAAGTGAAAATCACCGAACAAAAAACAATCACCTACTAAACGCCGAAAGTGTATCCGCGCGGACGGTTTGAGGAAAAAAATCGAGCGTTTGAGGAAATTGGTTGATTTTCCCGTCTTGCGGAAAGCCCCCGTTGCAGGTGGTTTGCGCGGGGGGTGCATTGTCTTTGCAGGGCAGTTGCAAGGTCGGGGTTACGGAGGCGTTCGGGTTTTTTGCGGGCGTTTTCTAAGTTTGCGGTCATTTCTTTGAAAATGCCGTCGTGTTTTTCTAAGTTCGGCGAAATTTCCCGTCTCTATATACAGAGCGTCGGGCGGCTGCTCCGGTCATCTTGCAACTGTGTAGAAATCGTCGCGTCGCCAGAGGCCTTTATAAACCTCCTCGACTGTCGACGGCGCGGAGCGGATTTCCCCTCCCGACGCCATCAGTTGTCGGTAGTCTTTATAGCTCGGCGTCGTCCCCGAGTCTATTTGTCCCGTTTCGATTCCCGTCAGTTGGTCGGTCGGCGCGAACTTTCCGCGGATTTCGGGCTTTGCCCCAAAAAACGCCGTTTCCCTCCTCACCGACACCTGCAACGACCTCTCGCCCCACCGCTTTGTCGGCGCTCTCACGAAAATTATTCCGCCGTCGACGTTTCGGTTGTCGAACAGAATTGCCTTTGCGGAGTATGTATCGCCCGTGTACGAATTCGCGAACGATGTGGCTTTTGCATAGACCAAATCGCCCTCGCGCCGCGAAACCGTCATCATCGAGCTTCGACATGCGTAATAGTCGGTGGCGAGTCTTTTGTACGGCCTGTCCAGAAAGAAATCGTCGCCGACGGAGAGTTTTTCGGTGGTGAAGCCCACTTCGTCGAGCCCGCAGAGGAATTCGAAGGAGCGGTAGTCGAGCGTTTCGAGCGGCGTGCTCACCCTGATTTTTCCGCCCGCGACATTTCGGTTGTCGTAGAGCACCTCTTTTGCCGTCAGCACCTCGCCTTTCGGGCGGGTGAAGTCCGACGCCTTTGCGTAGACAAGCTCGCCCGACCGCCGCAGCACGGTCATTGCGTCGGAGCGGCAGCCTTTATGCCAAACGCCGTTTATCAGCCGCTCCTCCCTTTCCATGTAGAACGTGTCGCCGACCGCGAGCCTGTCGGACTTAAATCCGACCTCCTTTGTCGAAGTATTGTACGAAAAATCGCCGTAGCCGCCCGAAAGCGCCAAATCGCAGTCGAAATCCACGAGCGAGGGGAAGTTGACGACCTCCGAGGTGTACGAGCTGAAAACCTTGCTGTCCGCGCCGCTTTTGGGGACGTAGACGTAAAGCTCGGTGACGTGGTAGATGTCGCCGAACACCGACGTTCCGCATTCGACCGTTTCGTCGCCCAGAAAATACCCGCGCGAAACGAGCGTTGCGCGTTCGGAATCGGAAAGGTCGCGGAAGATTTTCGCGCCGCGCCCGCCGGTGTCGTAGTGGGTTTGGTCGAGGTTCAGGGGGCTGCCGATTCGCGACACGAACGCCTCGCGCATAATCCAGTAGTCGAGCTCGAGGAAATACTCCCCGAAATCCCGATACTCCTTGAAGAAGTAGTTACGGCGGAAAGTGTCGTCGTAGCAGGGAGAGTTGAAGTCGTTTTGCGGGTCGAGCATATTATTTAGCCTTTCGCTCCGCGAGCGCGGAGACCGTTGTTTTGAGGGTTTCGAGGGTTTCGGACATCGTTTTGACGGCGGAGGCGATTTCGCCGAGCGACTGCGCCTTGTTGTCGTCCGAGCCGCCGCCCGTGCTTGCGCCCATTGCGTCGAGCTTTTCGTTGAGGGCGGGGTTTGCTGCGAGCTGCGGCTTTTGCTGCTCCTGCGTTTTGTTCGAGCGCGTTGCCGAATTGCCCTGCGCCGCCTTTGCGGTTGCGGCAACGCCTTGCGGAGCTCGCGATGTCATCGAAGTTGCGGCGGACCTTATATTGCCGACCGCCCCCTGCGCGTATCCCGACATCTTCCGCTCGCCTGCGGTTTGTTTGCCTTGGGCGTGGGCGTTGAGGGTGTCCTTGTTGGCGTCGCGAAACGCCGTCCAGCTTTGCCCCGACTTCGAACCGCCCGCGGCCTTCCACTGGTCGTACAAATCCGCATATTTGGCGGAGACCGTCGCGGGGCGTTTGCGGTTGTTTCCCGAACTTCCGCCCGTTCCTCCGCCGAAGCTTCCGCCGCTTTCGTAGCCCGCGCCGCCCGCGCCCGCCGAGCCTCCCTGTCGGGCGGTACGGTAGACGTTCGTTTGTCGCATTGTGGCGGCGAGTTTCTTTTTGTCTTCGTCGGACACGCCCTGCAAGCCCGCGAGACTTCGTTTGATGTCGCGTTCCTCCGCAAGTGCCTGCGCCTCCTTCATCCGCCCCTGCGCTTTGAGCTGCTCGATTTTGTTCGCCAGAATGATGTCCTCTATTTTCGTCTGCGCGTCCTTCGCGGCGTTCTGCCGCTCGGCTTCGTCGGTGATGGACTTTTCGAGGTTGTAGCGTTCGCGGGCCTGCGCGTTGGCGGAATTTTGCAGGTTTACAAGCTCGTCGCGGCTCATGCCCTCGCGGCGGGCGTTTTCGAAGATTTCGGAGGCGAGCTGCGCGACCCGCTGCGAGCCTTCGAGCTCTTTCGCGAGCGTTTCGTTGCCCGAAGCTCTGGCGCGGAGAATGTCCATCTCCAAGCCCTGCTGGCGCGTCTTCGAAGCCGCAGTCTCGGACGCAAGCCACTTCTCCGCGTCGGCTTTTTCCCTCTCGACTTTCAACGCCGCTTCCGCCGAAGCGTAGGCGCGTTTTTTAAGGTCGGCATAATCGCCCTCGGTCTTTACCGTGTCTTTCAGCGAATTGATATGCTGCTTCGCCAACTCGGCGCGGCGCAAATCCTGCGCGACCGATTCCGACAGGCTTTGCAGACGCTTTTCTTCCTCCGAATCGCCGCGATTCTTCGCGTCGGCAATTTGTATTTCAAGCGACAGTTTCCGCGAAAGCAGTTGCAACATATCGGCGGTTCTTTCGTTTTCGCCGTTTTTCAAAACCTGTTCGGCTTCGGCTTTGCCGAGCTCCAAAATCTCCCGCCGCGCCTGCGCAAGGCGGTTTGCCTTTGCCACGCGTTCGGAGTCTTTCACCGTTCCGCCGTTGAACGCCGCTTCGATGTCGGCAATTTCGCGCTCGGTGTCGGCGTACTTTTGGCGAATTTGCCGCAGGGCTTCCGTGCCGTCGGTCGCCGCCCGCAGTTTTGCCTCGCTTTCGGCGAGAATCGCGTTCGACCGTTCGACGGCCGCCGCGTGCTGTTTCGCCGCAGTCGCCGCCAAATTCTCGGCGGGCGCAAGCGCGGCAAGAAGCCCTTTGAGCGATTTTATTTTTTCGTCGTAGTTGTTGAGTTGCGATCTGGCGTTGGGATCGACATACCCCGATATGCCGCCCATCGAGCCGGTATTTGCGTTGCGGAGGTTTGCCCGCTCGTATTCGTTGCGCTCTTTGGCGAGCTTGGCGATTTCGGCGGCAACCTCCGCCGCGCGTCTCTTGTTGCCGTCGAGCGTAATGCCCCATTGTTTGAGATACGCCACTTCTTCGTCGATTGCGGCGCGGTATTGTGCCGAAGCCTCGATGCTTTTTTTGTAGGCTTCCCGCGACTTTTCGGCAAAGTACGAGTACGCGGAGGCAAGCCCCATCACCGCCGCCGTCGCAAGCCCCGCGACCGCCCCCCACGGCGTTGCTTTCAACGCCGACGAGAGCGTTTTTGTGGCAAGCGTTGTGCCGTTTATCGAGAGCGAAACAAGCCTGAACATTCGCGACACGCTCGCAAGTCCGCCGATTCTCGAAAACGTAAGGGCGATTGCAAGCCCCGCGAGAGCCTCGGTAAGGAGCGTTGCAAAGCCCTTGTTGTCGGCAAGCACACCGCACATTCCTTTCAGGAGGTCAGCCACGTCCGCCGCAGCGGGGGCAAACTGTCCGCCGACGGTTTCGGCGAGGTCGCCCCAAGCGTTGGCGAGTTGTTTGAGCTTGCCGACGCTTGTTTCGGCTTCGGCTTTCGCCTGAGCGAAGCCCGAAGACGAAAGTTTTTGTACCATTGCAAGCTTTTCCTCCTCCGTCTTGCACTTGGAAAGCGCGGGGATATATTCCTGCAACGCGGTTGTCTTGCCCTGCATTGCCGCCGATGCGGCTTTGACCGCCGTCATAACGTCCATTTTCAGGGCGGCGGAAAGTCCTATTGCCGAGCGTATAACCCCCTGCATTTGTTCCGCCGAAATGCCCATTGAAGCCGCCATTGCCTGCATCGCAATCACCTGCTCGTCGCCGTAGGTTGTGATGCGCTGCATTTCGGAGGCGAAGTTTTGCATTATGGGCAACACCTCCGACACGTTTCCACCGTGGGAGCGTATCGAAGCCGCCAAGCGCGACACCGCCATTTCCTGTTGCCCGAAAGCCTGAATCGACTTTGTTATGGCCGAGGGAAGCTGGGTTGCAAAGCGTGCGCTTAACGCGCCGAGCTCCATATAAAAGCCCTGCAACGAAGTGGAAAACTTATCGATTCCCTCCTTTGTCTTTCGGTTCTCGTCTCTAAACTTTTTCGAGCTTTCGCCGACCTTGTCGGTCGCGTCTTTAAGCTTGTCGAAAGTTTCTTTGCTTGAAACGGCGGCTTCGGCAAGGGCTTTTGTGATTTCCGAAAGCTCCATCGCCGACTTCGACACAGCCGAAAAGTTGAGCCCGTTGATTTTCGAGATTTCCTCCCCGACCGCCCGCAGTTCGCCCAAAAATTTATGGATTTCGTCAAGTTGGGCTTTGACTTTTATGAGTATGTCATAAGGATCTGCCATATTTGTGCGATTTTTGTTGATTTTCTAAATTTTAAGGCCGATAATCTTCAAAGAAATGGAAAGCATAGTTGACATACTTATAAAAGGAATACTCTTCGTGGGAATACTTGGAGTGTGGTATGTCATTCTGAAATTGTTGCTCCGTCTTCCCGGATGGAACGACAGCCTCGGTAAGCCCGTCATAAAGGTCTACTACAAGAAATAGCCCGCCGTCTTCCTAATCCTCCGCAGCCCTCAGGTCTTTGTTGATTCGACTGAGGGCATTTTCGTCTCCGTTGGCAGCGAGGTTGGCGTCGAACGTCGCGGCGGTGTTGCGGGCGCGGCGGCGGGCTATCGCTTTCGATATGTGCCGCAACCGCAGTGGCGAAAGCTCCAGAACGTCGTCCCATTTGAGCGGGCTGTTGGCGCATATCCACGCGACAAGCTCGCAGACTACTCGCCAGTCGTCGGGCTTTCCGTTTCCGCCGCGGGAAGACTCGCCCCAAGAATCTGGGCTTGACGCTTGGTTGCCGCCGCCTTCCTCTGCAACCAACCCGTAAAAGGGACGCAGTTTAGCTCGTGCACTTTCTCGAAAATCCTGCCCGAATCGTCGGGAAGCAGCATATCGACTTCCTCGCGAGTGAGGTCTGTGGCAAATTCCACAAGCTCCGATTCGAGCGCGAACAGCGCGGCGTATTCGGCAAACGCCCGCACGGGCAGGCATTTTACTTTGACGGTTTTCCTGTCGCCAATCGGGCGCGAAAGCGGCACGTCTTCGTAGCCCAAAAACGTCGCCATATCTTGGGCGGAGGGGTTGGTGGTGGGATTGTTTTGGTCTGGTGTGTTCATTGGTGTGATTCCTTTTTGAACGAAGAATGAATTTTGGCGTACATTTATAACGCCAAAAGAACCTACGCGACGATAGGAGCTGTGGAATTAGGAGTTGAAATATTACAGCTCCTATCGTCAAATGTGTTGTTCTTTCAGCGTCTATGATAAACGCTGAAATTCATTCTTCGTTTTTCGTTTTAAATTACTGCTCCGTCTCCCCCACCGCTTCGTCTGCTTCCTGCGCTTCGCTTTCGTCGCCCGCTTCCGCGTCTTCCGCCTGCGGATTTTTAAGGGCGGCATAAGCGTCCGCCATCGCCTGAATCGTCTCGGCGTACGGCTCTATCGCCGCAAGCTCCGACTTCTCCCTCAGTTGAATTACACTGCGCCCGAACGCGGTTTCGATGTACACGTTCACGCCCCTGATTTCGGCTTCGACCGTCTGCGAAGCCCCATTGATGTTTGTTTGTAGGTTGATTTTCATAGGTGAATTTTTGAATTACGCGTTCTCCTGAGTGTATTTTGCGGAGAACGCCGAATATATTTGATTTACCGAGTTGTCCATGTCTCCCGCAACAGAGCCGCTTATTGTCGCGTGGCTTTCGTTGCCCGAAGCGTCGCGGATTTTCCCGTCGAATGTGTAGTTTTCAAGGGCGGTTGTTGCGCCGATAACCGCGAACTCAAAGTACGGAATCGAAATCGTGGCGGTCGGCACGTCCGCGCCGTTCCAAGTCGGGAAGCCAACCATGTCGGCCTCGACGGGCGTTTGGAAAACTACGTCCGCCGCTTCGCTCGTCGGCAGGTCGTTTACGGGCGTAGTGTACGGCGCAACCGTCGATGTACCCACGTTGAGAGTCGTCTGCGAAATGCGGTTGCCAGTGGTCTCCATGCCGTCCCAAGTGAGCGCACCTCTGCGGACTCTAAACCACGTTCCTGCGGGATACTTTTTGTCGAGTCTAAACCAAAAGCGTCGAGTCGCCGCCTCGGTGAGAGTGAGCGTGTAGCCGTCGTCGGACTTTGCGAGCGTGCCCTGCGTTGTCTGTCCGAGGTTGCCCGCCGAGGGCGTCGCTTGCGCCACCACGTCGGGATTGCTTTTAATGTAGACGCCGCCGCTTAAAAACGGCGGAAGCCGCTTGCCCTTTTGATAGTCGGAAAGCGAGTACGGGGCGTCGGTTGCGGAGACGTCGAAGTTTAAAACGCGGAAATCGGAGTAGCCGACCGTGCCCGCGCTTGTGCTCGACGAACCCCATTTGTTGACGGAGAGCGCGTTGTTAAGAGCGGGATACGCCGCCGTTGCGGTTGCGCGGTTTTGTACGGAAACTCCGTTGACGAAAAGCGAAACCTGCGCGTTTCCGTCGGAAAGCTTTTGGAAGACGAACGCAAGAGCATTGAATCCGTCGCCGACGAGAGCGGCGATGTCGGAACGCGTAAAACTGCCGATTGCCGTTGCGCCCATCATTACGCGCAAGCGGTTGTCGCCGCCGAACTGCGCCGCCAGATATATGCCCGTTGACATCGCGCCCACAAGGAACGGGAAAAGCACGTTTGCGGTTCGGGCGACGGAAAAGTCGAAGTCGGTTTTGAAGAGCACGGAGAGCGTGTCGAAAGCGAGGTTGGGAGTCGCCGTCGCCGAGCCGCCCGAAAAGTACAACGTGCCGCTGTCGGATTTTGCGAGCGCAAGACGCCCCGCGTCCGAAGAAGCCGCGCTTGCAGCGGCAAGCTGGGCGGCTGTCTTTGCCGATTCCGCCGCGGTCTTTGCCGACTGCGCCGAAGTTGCCGAAGCCGCCGCGCTTTCCGCCTGAGCGGAGGCCGCCGCCGCAGACTCCGCAGCGTTCGAAGCGTAGCCGCCCGCAGATGTCGCCGACGCGCTTGCTGCGGTCGCCGAGTTTTGAGCGGCAGTTTTCGCCGATTCCGCCGCCTGCATGCAGGTTTCGGCAAGCTCGGCCGCCGCGCCTGCGTTCGACTCCGCGTTTGCCGCAACGGTCGCGGAAGTCTCCGCCGCCGCCTGCGCGTCAATGGCGGCAGTCTTCGAGTTTTCCGCCGAAGTTGCGCATGCCGCCGCATTCTCCGCCGACGCCGCGGCAGTCGCGACGGAATCTTCGAAGAGAGAGCGCACATAGTCCGCAACCGCATTGTAGAGCGCGGACACCGAGAAGCGGCCTTTGTCGGTTATCAAATTGTGGGTTGCGGTCGGGACGGTTTCCTCGAACTCCGCAAATTCCTTTATGTCTTTTTTGTCTATTTCCATTTTATTCCTTTACAATCGGGATTGCCCCGCCAATCGAGAGCACGCTTCCGCCGACCGATATTGCGTACGGAAATTCCGCCTTGCGTCCGCAGCGGAAAACGTATTCGAACTCGGTATGCACGCCGATTTCGTTTGCGACCCGCACGCTTTCGAGCACGGCGTTTTCGAAGCCGAAGCGCACGCCGAGCATATTGCGGTAGTCGAGCACGCCCGACAGCCCGCCGGAAAGCTTTGCAATGTGCCGCAGCGAAAACGTCTCCGCCTCCGCGTACGACTTGAACTGCCTGCCGACGCTGACCGACACCTCGAACGACATGCCCGACGCGCGGCCGAAATTGCGCGAGAACCGCCCGCCGACAACGCCGACGGAATCGTTGTTAAACGACAGCGACGGCGTGGCGCAGCTCGCCCAGCGCGTCGTTCCGTCGGCGGAGTCGGCAAGTGTTGTGTTTCCTATTCGTAGATGCATGGGCGGTTTGAATGTTAAAAGAAAATCCTACGCGCCCGCGTCCTCTTCGAACTCGAACGCCGAGGCTATCGTCGCGATGGAGAGCTTGTTTTCGCCCAGTTCGTCGCCGAACATCTTGAACGACACCTCGCCTATGAGCGATTCCTTGCTGCCGAACGTGGCCGACGGGTTGGCGAGAAACACGGCAAGCCCGCCCGCAAACGGCTCAATGTAGGTCGAGTGCTCGGGAATCACGGGCAGAATATATTTTAAAAGCCGCCGCTTGCCGCCCGAATATGGAAAAACCGGATTCATAGAAATTTTTACTGCTGTTTTTGAAAATTGAAGAAAGGCGGACGCGGAGCGGGAAAACCCCGCGCCCGCCGATGTCGGATTATTTAAGGGTGATGAGCTTTGCGGCCGCGCCGTTTACAACCTGCACGTCCTGCGACCAGTCCATTTTTGCGACTTCCGAACGGCCATCGTCGCTTTGATATGTGCCGCTTTTCATCCATTCACCCGCAAGGCGGAACGTCTTCATGAAAGACGGATCGCGGCGAGTCGGGCTGTCGTTGGCGACGAACACAAGAACCTTGTTGCCCAAGATGAAGTCGAGAGCCTTTGCCTTGCCTTCGGGCGCGGTGTCCTTGACGGCGTATGTGCAGCGGCTTTCGGGCTCCCCGATGAGCAGGTTCTTGAACGTCTCGAACGACGGCACTTTAAGCTGCGTGTCGCTGAGTCTGTCGATGACGCTCTTGTGGTTCTTTGCCTTTTTCCACGCGGTTGCGCCCCAGAGCATTCTGATGCACAGCGAACCGCCGAAGCCGCTCGCCTTCATAATGTCGAGGATTGCGTCGTCGAAGTCGCTGATGAGGTTTGTGCTGTCGCCGAGGGTGATGTCGGTGCTTGTCAGCGATTCGACCGCCTTTGCGATGACCTCGTTTTCGTGCGAGAGCGCGGCGACTTCCGCGACGAGGTCGGCGGCTTCCTTGTAGGCGTTTTCGAGAGTTTCCTCGCTCATCGCCTCGTAGATGTCGACGGGGCAGTCGAGCGCGCGCGGCGTGCAGTTGAATGTGCCGTCGTTTGCGTCCCAGCCGATCTGGACGGCTCTTCCGCCAAGCGCGCGGCGCACGTCGGGAATGCGGTAGCGGCTCTTTTCCGTGTAGATTTTGTATTTGCCCGTCATCGTCGGAACGTCCACGCCGGGGGCGAGGAAGTTGCCGATTGTCTTCTGGACCATGTTTTGGGCCGCGCCCTGCGCGTAGTTGCGGATTGTCGCGCTCGCGGCTATGTCTGATAGTCTTGCCATTTTATTTTCCTTTCCTTTTCAAATTACGAAGACGCCACCGTCACGGACTTGTTGTAGGCTCTCGCGAGAACCGCCTGTCCGTCCACGCCCGCTTCTTCGGCGATTGCAAGCACCGCATACGTTCCCGCAGTCGTGGGAAGCTTGCGGAGCTTGCCCTTGTCGGCGGCGGTCGAGGGATCGGCGGCGCAGAGCAAGTCGCCCATCGCGCACGCGCCCTTGACGAACACGCGCACCTGCTCGCCCCTGTTTAGCGGCTTCACGGACGATTCCGTCGCGCCGCCGTCGACGACGACGTAGGGGGGGTCGTCGGTCAGTGCGGCGGGAAGGTCGAGCCCCGTCGAAGTCAGTTTTGCCAGAAGCCCGTTCTTGCCCGAAAGGTCTGCGCTCGGGAGGCGGACTATGCCCTGTCTTGTGTTTGTCTGTATGTTGTCCATTTTTGCTTTCCTGTTATTGTTTGCATTCCGATTCGGCGCGGGCGTATGCCTGCCTCCACGGGATTTTTTCGTTGGCGCAAATTTCCTGTGCGCGTGCGGTTATCTTGTCGGCGAGCGCGGCTTGGGCGGCTTCGTTTGCGGCCTCCTCGGTGTTGCGTGCGCCCAAGTCTGCGGTTTTCGACGACGGCTTCCAGACGGCGGCGCGTGAGGTAAACAGCGTTGCCGCCGCGTCGAAGTCTTTCGCGTTCGAGAGAATTTCAATCGCCGTTGCGGTTTCGGCTTGGCTCATGCGCCCCTCGGCTACGCAGTTGTCTACAACCATTTTCGCGCGGGCGGCTCGTTCGGCGGAAAGTGCCTTGCGCAGCGTTTCGTTTTCCATCGCCGCCTCCGCGGACTTTGCTTCGGCGGGTTTTTCAGCCTCTGCGGGTTTTTCTTTGAGTTTGCCGATTCTTTCCAGAACCGACTCCTCAGTGGGCGCGCCCTCGGCGTTTGTCTCCGCCGCAGTCGCCTGTTCCTCGGTAAAGCCGAGGGCTTGCAGGATGTTTTTGAGCATCGTATTTCCTTTTGTTTGGGTTGAATTGGTTGAATTTGCAAAGTCCGTTCCGCCGATGTTCGGGTTGTGCGTGAGCCCCACCGAAATCAGCTCTACGGGGCGGAACGTGCCGTCGGTTTGGCGGTTCATTCGCCAGCGCGGCGAAAACAGCATATGTTTGGGCAGGTGCTGAAAATCGTTGCCCCACGCAATGCGCGCCATTACGCCGCGTTCGCCCGCGTAGACTTTCTCGACCGTGCCGTAGGTTGTTTTGTCGAGGGCGTCGGGGAAGCTGTCCGAATCGGGGTGCGAGCGGTAGACCGGTATCGGGTTGCCGTGCCCGATTTTGCGCCTGAATGCCGCCCAAAGCCCATCCGCGCCGCGCCCCATTTCGTTGGCGGAGTCGGCGTCCACAACCTGCATTCCGCGCATATGCGGATACGGCACAAAATACGAGTGGGCGCGCAACACCGGCCGCCCCGTTCCGGGGCTGATGGGCGGCGACAGGGAACTGCCCGACGGCTGGAGCTTGGGCAATCTGCAACGCATAAAGCCCCGCAGCCGATACCTGCTCGACGGTGCGCGGCAGGGCGTTTTCGCGGCGCATTCGTCCGCGCCCGCAATGGTTCACCGCGACAAATCGCAACTGCGCTTTATGGAGTGGATAGCCTTCGACGACGTGCGCATCGACAAAATCTGCACAATCGCCGAAAAGGGGCTCAAACGCCAGTTCGGCTATCCGCTGGCGGTCTTCGCCTTCGACGTCGCCACGGGTTGCGACATCGCGCACATCGTAAAGCCGTGGTGCAAGTCTTGGATTGAGGTGTTTTTCCGCCCGTTTCAGGAGCAGCTCGCGCTCTCCGACGGCAGCAGCGGCAACCGCTACGACAATATGCCCGCGCAGACAAAATACGCGCTTTTCTACGCAAGGGAGCTTCTGCGCAAGGCGGGCTCGCGCGAGGAAATCGTAGACAAGCTGCTTCTGCCGCACCCGCGCTTCGAGGACATCTGCGACCTGATTATCGAAGCCCTCGACGCGCTCCGCAAGCGCACCGACCACAATTTGCAGGGCTTCGAGACAATCACCGAATGGCGCAGGAACAAGTTCGACCGCGTCCACACAAAGGCGGAACTCGACCAATTAAGCGACGACGAGCTTTCGCAAATCGAAATCTGGGAACGCCTCGAAAGCCCGCTCGAAAGAATGAACCGCCTTGCAAAGGGAATCGACTTCTGGCGGCCCGACCCGCGCCAATACTGCCACCTGCTCGCGCTCAAACAGGTGTGGAAGTTCGCCATCACAAACGGCGGGTGCACGTTTACGGCAAAGTCGCTCAAAATCCACAAGTGCGAGCGCATTCAGGAAAACCTCACATTCAAGTCGCCGTCGGACGAAATCATCGAGGCTTACACGGGCAAGAAAATGCTCTGCTACTTTGCCGACGACCTTTCCGTCGTCCACCTCACCTACGAAGGCCGCCACATCTGCGCCTGCGAGCGCGTCCGCCGCGTGAATATGCTCGATTCCGACGCAATCAAACGCGCCGCCGAAGCCGCCGCAAAGCGCAACAACGAAGCCCGCGCGGTTCTCACGCCTCTTATGCCCGCCAAGGCCGCTGAACTCTCCGCAATGCGCGAGCACAACAGCGGCGTTCTGCGCAATGCCGAAAAGCTCGCAAGGAAAATCCGCGAGACCGAAGCCGATACGCAAATTGCCCGCGCGGAAACGTCGAAACGCGCCCGTAAAATCGGCACGGCACGCCGCGCGGCCATCGCCGCCGCCGCAAGGGCACTGGAAGACTCCGACGAATTTTAATCCAAAACAAAAAGCAGTATGAAAAACATAGACGAAATCAAAAACGCAATCAAAGACTACCCCGCCGAGGCGCAGACGCACGTGCTCACCCTCGCGGAGTTCTGCAACACCCACTGCGACGGCAGCGAACAGCGCATCGCCGCCCAGTTCGACGGCAAGTTCCGCTACTCCAAAGACTGGTTCTACCAGCTCTTCTCGGGGCGGCGGTTCAATAAAAAACTCGGCAAGTTTCAGGTCGATATGGACAAGCTCGCCGAAATCGCGGGCGACGCAAAACGCATCGCCGAGGGCGGCACAATCGGCGGCGCAATCCCGCACGTCGAGACCGAGACCGTCCGCGAAATGCGCGACGCAATCGACGCAATCCGCCCCGAAACCAACGTCTGCAAATGGCTGATGGTCTGCGGCACGACGGGCGCGCAGAAAACCTACGCCGCGCGGTTCTACGCCCTGACGCACCCCGATGTCTACTACCTCGAAAGCCCGACAGTGCCGAGCGTCTGCGAACTTTCGATGATTATCGGCGAAGTCGTGCCGAGCTGCCGCGCCGACTTTTCGGGAGCGAGACTCCGCCGCGAAATCGTCAAAAACGTAAAACCCCGCAACTGCTTCATCTTCGACAACGCGCAGCGGATGTACGACCCCAGAAAGAAGCTCAACCAGCCGCTCTTCGGCTTTTTGCAGGCCTTACAGGACGCCACCAAGTGCTCCATCGTCCTGATTTTCGTCGACGAAGCCATGGGCGAAAACTCGCTGCGACGCGTTGTGTTCGGCAAAGACGCGGGCTACTTCGAACAGCTCGTCGGCCGCGCGGGCGGCGAGGACTCGATTTTGTTCCTGCCCGACCGACCGAGCGATTCCGACCTGAACGCATTTGCCAAGGCGACGGGCTTCCGCGACGCCGCACAGCGCAGGGCAATGCTGCCGATTATGCGCAAACTCGCCGCGCAGAAAGGGCGGTTGCGCGTGGTGCTAAATGCGCTCCAAAACGCCGCGCGGCTTGCCATAGCCGCCAAGCGCGAAATCACGACCGACGACTTTTTCGACGCTCTGCCGACCTCCGACGCAACCATTTTGAAAACAATCGACAACACAAGAAAGGCTCTCGTATGCAACGCATAATTCTCTTCATAGCTCAACTTCTCCTACGCCTAATCTGCGCACCCGTCGCGGCGGCATTGTACGTCGCGGGAGCGGTTTCCGAGACCGCCACGGCAACGCTCATATCGCTTACCGTCGCGCTCGACGCCTACAAACACCCCGAAGACGTGGAGGACTAATAATGCCGGCCGCAGAATACATCGACCTCAAAATCGTCCGCAACCGCGACGGCAAGTACTTCGTCGCCGCCGCCTGCAACGACACCGAGCCGTTCTTCCCGATTCTCTTTAATTCGGAGGCGGAGGCGCGGAAGCTCGTCGAAAAGCTCAACAAACAGCTCGAATCCGAACCGTGGAGGCGCAACTAAAATGCAAAAATTGGAGAAGCTTTTAAACGGCATTGAAAACTTTTTCGCAGGTTTGCGTATGTCGCAGCTCCCCGCCGACTGCGTAGCCTACGAAACATTCCCCGACCACGCAAACGCGGCTGTCGTCGCCTGCCGAATCGAGAAAAACGACGTGGGTGGTTGGTCGATTTTTCTCGGCGAAGGACGAAAGCACAAAATCGGCAACTACGCAAGCTACGCCCATCGGAGAGTAGACGATGATGGTGAGACTCTATTGCTTAAACTTCGGACTTTCGGCGGCGGCATTTGTCGCCGCCTGCCTCGAAAAAGAACCCGCCATCGCGTGGATTGCGTTTTTCAACTCAATCATCTCCCTTCAAATCGCAACCGCCATCTCCAAAGCCGAAAGGGACATCAAATGAAAACAATGACTGTGGTAATCGACCTTTTCAAGCAACGCCCGATTTTGTTTTCCGCCCCGATGGTTCGGGCGATTCTCGCCGGCAAAAAGACGATGACGCGCCGCGTGTTTTTCAACGCGATACCTGCATTTGGCGGTCGGCGACTGGCTTTGGGTTCGCGAGAAATACCGCGTCGCCGACGGCCGCCCGATTTACGCGGCGGACTGTTCCGAAAGCGAAATCAGGGCACATCGCGGCGAATGGAAACCGTCTATGTTTATGCCGCACGAGTTTTCGCGCCTTATACTTGAAATTACCGACATCCGCGCCGAACGGCTCAGGAGCATTTCGGAGGCGGATGCGAACAAAGAGGGCTTCGATAACGTCGCCGACTTCCTCAAATACTTCGAGTCGCTCAGCCCCAAAAATCGCGGCGAAAACCCGAACGTCGCCGTATTTTCATTCAAAACCGTCAAACAAAAATAACAATGACCGCAACATTCGCAAAACCTACACAACGCGCCCGCAAAGGTTCCGCAAGCCGTCGGCGCGGCGGAAAGATGACACCCGAAGAGTCCTACTACTGGGGGCTCTGGGCTGAAATCAAACGCAAGTTCGGGCTTACGTCCGACGACACCGAATCCCTGCGCAAAGACATCACCGAACAGATTTTCGGAGGCGAAAGCAAGTCGCATAAAAGCTTCAAACACGGCGACTACGACGTAGTTCTCGGCGCGATGCGCGAGCTGCTCAAACAGTCCTCGCTCGTCGTCTATCCCGAAAAAGTCGTCGCCATGTATATGGAGGGCGAAACGCGACGCATCGCCCACCTCATCGACGAGCTCGAAATGCCGCCCGCCTACATCGCGGCAATTTCGTTCGGCAAATTCCACACGCGCGACTGGCGCAACGGACTGCTGGCGTTCGAAATGATGCAGCTTTTCTACACCTGCAAGGCCCGCCTCTACGCCTACAAAAAGGCGGGCAAAACATTCACATCAACCCCCGCCGCCGCAATCGACGACGACAACTGCCCATTCTAATCAGGCTCGCCCGCTATGCCTAAGACCACCCACGACTTCCTGCGCGACCGACTGCTCGCCCAAGCGGGCATCTTCGACCCGCTTCCGCCCGCGCCGAGCCTCGACGAAATCGCCAAAATCCAGTCCTGCCCGCAGTTCGAGCAATACCGCAAAAATCGGATGATTATGGGCTACTTCCGCTACGGTTCTCTTCAATCGCAAATCGGCAAAGCGCAATACGACAACGTCGGCTCTATTGCCAAACGCCTCTCTCTATATAATAGAGACCACAACCGCGAACACCTCGTGGACATCGCAAATCTGGCAATGATAGAGTTCGCCACCCACCCAGATTATCCATTCGCTCCTTCCGACGACGGCGAACACGCCGCCCGAAAAAAAATAAAAAAAATGTCCGAAGAGAGTTGACTTCGTTCCGCCGTAGAGCGTGTGTACGCACCAATTCAAAAACGGCAATGGAAATCGACGAAATACTCAACTCAAACCTGACCAAATCGGACAAAATGCGCAGGCTCTTCGCGAGGGCAAAACCCGAAAGGAAGTCGCCCTCCTGTTGGGAGTCGGTTACGGATTCGTCCAAAACGTCTACGCAAAATACTTCAACAATCGCCCTCTCTCACCGGAGGGCGATTTTGTTTTCAACAGGACATTCGGCGTAGAACTCGAAATCGTCCACGGCAACAAGCGGCAACTGCGCAACGCAATCAGGCGCAGAGGCGTAGCCTGCGAAATAGAGGGCTACAACCACGCCACGCGCACAAACTGGAAGATTGTTTCTGACGCGTCCGTAATCGGCGGCTACGAGCTCGTAAGCCCCGTTCTGAAAGGCGAACGCGGACTCGCCGAAGTTAACAAGCCCTCGAAGAGGTCAACGCCACGGTCAACAAATCCTGCGGCTTCCACGCCCATTTCGGCACACAGGACTTCAAGAAAGACATTTCCGTCTGGCGCAACCTTTTCGCCAACTACGCGACGCTCGAAGCCGACATCGACGCCTTTATGCCTCCGAGCCGCCGAAACAACCGCTATTGCGCGTCGATGAAGGTTTCAAACTGGCGCGAAAAGATGGATTCCGCGCACAACCTCGAACAGCTCGCCCGCTCGATTACGGGCGGAAGCAGGTATTTCAAGCTGAACGTCCAAAGCTACTGGCGGCACGGCACGGTTGAATTTCGCCAACACAGCGGCACGGTCGAATTCGGGAAAATCAGAAATTGGCTGCTTTTCTGCGCAAGGCTCGTCGATTTCTCGAAGCGCGAACGGCTCGACAGTGGCGGCGAACGCGCCCTTGCAAAACTGCTCGACAACGAACTCGCAAATTTCTACAAACAACGCAAAGAAAAATTCGGAAGGAGATAACCAAATGAAAACATACGAAATGCGCGGAGGAGGCACGGTGTCGGGCGACAACGCCCGCGAAGTCCTCGACGCCATAAGGAATTCGTCCTACAATCACGAAGCCGATTTAGGCGCATTTGTCCGCGAACTCGCCGAACGGTGCAAAATATACGACGGCTCGACAATTCGGACGACATCAAACGAAGACACGCTCGCCGACCTGATAAACAGCGGATTTTTGACCGAAAGAAAATAGATTCCGCAAAGCCGTTTCAAGGGGCTTGCAACCGAGTTGCAACGCCTCTTTTTTTTTGCGATTTTGCAACCCGCACGAAAAAACTTCCGAGCAAACCTGCGCGTGATGCACGCCACCCTCGCCGCGACAAAAATTTCCGAGCCAACCGTTCCGTAAAACACAACCTACCCGCCGCGCGACAAAATCCGAATTTTTCCTCAAACGCTTGATTTTTGGCGGGGAAAACCGCCCAAAACGCCAAAACTTTCCTCAAACCGCCCCGCGCGACAATTTTCGCCACAACAGCCCAATTTTAAAGGCATTTAAGACCATTTAAGACTTTTTAAAACTTCCTCAAACCTTCCGCCTCAAAACAAAAGCGCAAAACAAAAAAGGACTCTCCGCAAACGCGGGAGTCCTTTTTTTGCCGCCGCAACGCAAAAAAATCGGCTGCGGAAATGCCGTCTACAAATTCCGCGCGAAAAGCCGACCGACGCCGCCGCAACCCGAAAAATCGGGAAGAGAAACCCGCCCTATTCTCCGCGCATTCGCGCCGCAAGCATTTCCGCAAAACGCCGTTTGTCGCGCGGCGACACGCACACGCGGGCGGGCGGTTAAAAGAATCAGTCCGCGACTTTTTCGAGCAATATCAGCATGCTTGCGCAACGCTTTTTCGTCGGCACAAGAAGTCCGTCCTCCATCAGTTTTTTTCCCGAAATTTTCGCGCCGTCCGACGGTAGCGCGGACTTTTCGTCCGCCCCGTACATGCCGATTTCGCGTACGGAATATACGGAGTTCGGGTCAAGCCCCTTCAACTTCACGGTTTGGTCGGACTCGTCGTTTTTCGTCTGGTAGACGAAGACGACCGCCTTTCCGTCGAGCACGGTCATCGCCGCAGACTGCGCGTGCTCGTAGGGCGATTTCAGCCTGTAATAGTCGCCTTTCGAAGTTATCGGGCGCACCGTGTTTTTGTAGAGGGCGATGCTGCGCCTGATGTAGTCGCGGTCGGCGGGCGAGAGCTTGGAAACGTCGATATCGTAGCCGAGCGCGCCGCTCATCGCGACGTCGGTGCGGAACTTCATCGGCTGGCGTCCCATGTTGGTTATGTGCGCCGACACCGCGTTCTGCGGATAGAAGTGCATGAAAAACCACTGGATTTTCACGCGGTCGGAAGGCACAGTGTTGTCGCTCGCCCAGAACGATTCGAAGTTCGCAAGCGACGCAAAATCCACGCGCCCGCCGCCGCCCGAACAGAGCATTGCCGCAACGTTCGGGAACGATTCGGAAAAATGCCGCATGCGTTCGAGAAGGTTTTTGTTGTAGTCGAAAATCGCGTTGCCCTTTTTCCCGCGCGGCAGATACGCCGACACGGGCTGGTAGATGCAGCAGTTGGCGTCCCACTTGACGTATTTCAGCGGATTCGGGCGGACGACCGACTCGAAAATTCCGTCGATAAACGCGTTCACTTCGGGGTTGGAAAGGTCGAGAACAAGCTGGTTGCGTCCGAGCACATAGCCGCGGTTTTTAGAGCACAAAGCCCAGTCGGGGCGCGATTCGAAAAGCTCGCTCTTGGGGCTTATCATTTCGGGTTCAAGCCAAATGCCGAAGCCCATTCCGCGCTTTTGCGCCTCTTCGCAGAGAAAGCCTATGCCGTGCGGAAGCTTGCCCTCGGCGACAACCCAGTCGCCGAGACTGCTGTTGTCGCGATTGCGGACATACTTTTTCCCGAACCAGCCGTCGTCGAGCAGGAATATATCTACGCCCAAATCCTTCGAATGCTCGAAAAGCGAAACGAGCTTCGCCTCGTCGAAATTCATGTGCGTAGCCTCCCAGTTGTTCAGCAGCACGGGACGCGGATTTTCGGGATTTCTGAGCGAATATTTCCGCGCCCAGTTGTGGAAGTTGCGCGTCAAACCAGCCCTGCCCTTTTCGGAAAACGACCACGCGGTTTTCGGCGTCTCGATGCTCTCGCCCGAAGCGAGATAATAGTCGCCCCCGATGTTGTCGGCGGCGAGGGTCGCGCGGAGAACGCCCGTCGAATCCAAATCGAAGCGCATGTTGAAACTCCCCGGCCACATTACCGCGCCGCCGATTACCCTGCCGCCGTCCTCGCGCGAAGCGGCGTTTTCGGAGACGAAGAACATCGGCGCAAGCATTCTGTGCGCGCGGGAGCCGAGATTGCTTTCAAGCACCTTGCGCCCGCGCGTCAAACGCTCTTCGGAAAGCCCCGACTCGTGAAAATACGTTCCCGAAAATTGCGTCAGCCAATACTCCTTCGCCGAAAACATCAGCGAAGCCGACGCGAACTTCCGCAGACGCACTCCGCCGTTTTCGCGGTTCGTTATCTTCGACCAAATCTGAATGACGTCCTCGTTTTTGAACGCGCGGAAATGCAGCTCCACATAAAATTCGTGCGCTGGGTCTTTGAGAAAAATCGTCGTGTCCTCAACGTTCGGGTCTTTGTCGGAAACGCGCGAATCGGCTTTTACAAACTCCAAGCGCGTGGAGACGTCGCCGTCGGAGTGCTCCGCCTGCAAGGAGGCGTCGCCGAGAAAGCCGTCGCCCGCGGTCGGATAAAACAGGAACTGCTGGACAAGCTCGTCGGTCTTTTTGAACGGCTCGAAAGAGTCTCCCAAAGCCCCGTATCCGCGAACGCTAAGAAGCCCGTCCGACTCGCGGAAGAGCGCGATTTTCGAATTTTTCGTCGCGACGGCAATTTCGTTCGAAAACGCCGAAAGCGCGATAGACAACATAGATAATAATAGCAATAATCCCCTTTTCATATTCGGAATATTCTCCGAAAAACGCACGGAGAAATCAACACAATTATCGCCGCCTTAACCTGAAATCGGGAAGACAACCCCGCCCTATTCTCCGCGCATTCGCGCCGCAAGCATTTCCGCAAAACGCCGTTTGTCGCGCGGCGACACGCACACGCTCAGCCGCTTTCCAGACTTGCCGACGTAGCCTATTTCAATTCGGTCGAGCGATAATGCTGGCGCGGACATTATATCGAAAGTGTCGCGGAAATTTCTTATGTCGGAATACTGAATCCTCATGCGCCAAAATCCGCAGATTTCAAGACAGGCTTCGCCGAAAACGTAGCGGCAATTCCATATGCCATAAAATACGATTGAGAATACAAAAATATCAAACAATGCGAACGCCGCAAACGCGCAGTAGTCGCCGTCCCAAAGCAGGAAAAACGCCGCGCACGCGGCAAGCGCAAACGCTCCGCCAAACAGCCACACAAGCCAAGCGTCCACTTTCGAATAAAAAACGTTTTCGGTATCCCGCCGCACATCCGCGCCTTTCAACCTAATTATTAAGACATCGCCGACGCGCGTTCAAGCCTTTTCGCCCGCCGCGCAACAAAAGCTTTACCGCAACCGCAGCCGCCGCGCTTTATGATTCAAGCCATGATTCATAACACACACAGAAGAGCTTTCCTGAAAACGGGGTTTGTCCTGCCGTTCGCATTCGGCAAGCTTCTCGCGGCGCAAAACGACGCCGACGCAAAAGAATCGCCGCCCTCCTCACCGCATAACAGCCCCACTCAAAACAAGAGCCTTTCGGAATCCCGAAAGGCTCTTTTTGGGTTAAAGCTTCTTAAAACCGCAATATCCGCAATTCTGACACAACCTATAACGAGGATCGAAATAACCTTTTGCCCAAAATGTTGCTTTGCAAGTTTTACACTCATACTTGACTACACCAAACTCGCCAGGATCAATCTTATCTTTTATTTCCCATATATATTTTTTCCCAAAATTTTTAATAATAGTGCAATTTTTTAATTTCATCTTATATTTTGGTTCAAAATCTACAAAAAAATACCCGCAAATAGCTATCGCATCGCCATTTTCTATTTTTAATATATAATCCTTGTATTCTTTAGATAATTCACAATACAAATCAACCACTCTATCGTTAATGCGTAAAACATAAACATCATCAAACAACCCATCCGCTTTTGATATGAATTCTATACGGCCTATCGTACAAATTCGTTTCCCAAGATATTTTTCCTCTGCGGCAAGTTTATTTTTTTGATACGCTTTGGAAAACTCGCTGGACAAATCATCGATATAAATCTTCGTATATTTTGAAAAGTCAAATTTCCTGCCTGCCAAGATAGGAGGCTGCGGGATAGATTTGGCAGGAGTAAGCGTCATAAGAGTAGGATTCACAGGAGCGGGCTGTGCTGGAAGAGGGTTCGCAGATTCAAATTCTGCCAAAATATCTTTTTCCTCTTCGTTCAACGACTCTGAAGTTTGCGCAGAATCAGAAAGTGAAGATAGTTTGCCTGTTTTTTCTACGCAATTCGTGAAAACAAAAGAAGCCGTGCTGAAAGCTAAGAACAAGGCAACAAAAAGTATTTTATGCTTCATAGTTGGTTTGTTAAATGGTCTATTATTGCGCGTTGCACGCTGGGAAGAAATTCTTCGTAGAAGCTCGACGGGCGTATTGTTGTCAGTTTTCCTCGGCTTTCTTCTATATCCAATTCAAACGGGGTTTTAACTATCCACTTGACGCCTATTGCAAGATTTCCGCCGTCAGCCAATCGCGCCGCCTCTGTTTCATCAGGCAACTCCGCCGTCTTTGTTTTCTTGGCTATCAAGTAATGCACCAGCGATTTTGAAACAATGCCTATTGCTTTTACGGTCATTCTCGGCGACTTCGGCGACTTCGATTTTAGATAAATAATATCGCCGGTTTTTACAGAAGAGATGAGTCCGTATAAATCTTCCGCGTCATCGTATCCCCACCCCAAGACAAAATTATCGTTGGCGAAGAAATTTTCCATCACTTCGCCCTCTGCCCATACCGAGCCTGCGCCGTATATCGCCATTTTGTTTCCCTTGTTTTAATTATATGGCTGGCAGACTATGGTATTGATAATACCAGTGTCAAATAAAAAAGTCCAAAATACTTTTGAATCTTTTGAATAAAAGGCGCTTGCAATAATTTTTTAGATTCCAGCGTTTCATGATTTACAGGGATAATGCTTTATTTGTATATTCGGGTTTTATTCTATATATCAATATCTTAACATAAAATTCCCGTACAGGGTATTATCAATACCATGACAAACGAAATCATTTCAGCTACAACGCTCCTTGAAGGGAGAGGAATTTCAATTTTAGACGCCGCAAGGTTAATTTGCAACGCCCTCGACGCTTTTCCGAAAGGCTCTACTCTTACGCCTGTTCAATTCTGCTCGAAAATTATCGAAGCGGGCAAGCGACAACTTCACATTGTCGAGATGTCCGTTTCGGAGGGCTTTGCCGTTTATTTGGAATCCAAGCGGCACTTGCGCAAGGATTCGTTCAACGACATTCGCTACTTGGGCAAACGCCTTTTGAAAGCCAAGCCCGAACTCGGCAAGCGCAATTTTTCCGAGCTTTCCGTTGCGGAATGCGAAGAGTGGATAAATTCCGCATTTTCAACACCGTCGCAGCACAACAAGGCGCGGGCGATGTTTCACGGGCTTTTCGAGTTCGCAATCCGCCGCGAATGGTGCGAGCGCAACCCGATAAAGCGAATCGAGCGCAAAAAGGTCATCGAGAAAGAGATTCAGCCGCTTAAACTTCATGAAGTAAAACGTCTTATCAAGACCGCGCAAAAGGAAAGCCCGAGTTGCGGGGTCGCCGCCGCGCTCTTGGTTTATGCGGGAATCCGACCTCGCGAGGTAGTGCGGCTCACTTGGCGCGACATCGACACCGAAGAGCAGACAATCACCGTGCGCTCGCTATGCTCGAAGACTGGCGGCGTGCGGCAGGTGGAAATTTCGCCCGCGCTCAACCGCATTCTCTCCCCCAACAGGGTAGAGCCGATAGAGAGGAAAGTCTGCCCGCCCAACTGGCGGCGTCGCTGGCGCAGAATCCGCGACACTTCGGGCTTTCGCGGCCGTTGGATTCAGGACATTCTCCGCCACACCTACGCAAGCTTCCACGCAAAACGCTTTTCCGACCTGCCCCGCCTGCAACTAAACATGGGACACCGCGACCAGTCGCTCCTCCGCTCGCGCTACGTCAACATGCGCGGCGTCTCCCGCCCCGAAGCGCGCGGATTTTTCAACTAAGCGAAAATGAACTAAACCCTACTGCTATGCAGTGAGCTTCAATTCATTGTTGCCAGTCTAATGAGGCGTAAGTTTCGAAAGAAGCTTGCGCCTCTCTTTTTTTGTATATCCGAACACAAAAGTTTTTGTGCGAAGCGCAAAAAGCTTTTGGGGAGCATAATTTGCGCGAGTCAATTACCCGCAGGGCGCGTACTGCGCGGATTGGCGTAAGCCAACCAAAGCAGACGCGTGCAAAGGATGTCGGGGCTCTCTTTGTATGCGGATGCCCGCTCGCACGACAGCGGACTTGTCGTGCTGTGTGCCCGAAAAACAGGACAGACGATTTTCGCCAACCCCGACACGGGGAAATCGGCGGTAGTGCTGACGTCAAGAATAGGCAAATGGGCGGCGGACATACAAGGGCGCAAAAAAATCGCCGCCATCCTCACCGCATAACAGCCCCACACAAAACAAGAGCCTTTCGAAATTCCGAAAGGCTCTTTTGTTATCAATGAAATGCCGTTTGCTTCTATCTACTACAAGACGATTTCCACGACCTTATCAATGTCATTCGGCACGGCGTCAAAAGAAATGACAATGCCGCCGTCGACTTTCTGCACCTTCACGGCTTTCTTGCTTGCGAAGTCGAAAGCTTTCTTAACCTCGCGCTCGCCGATGGGGAGGAAGAGCGATTTATCTTTCAGGTTGAGGATATGCACGAAAAGGCGGTTGCCCTTTTGGGTCGTTACCCCCCAATCGTGGGGAGCTACGATTCCGCCGCGCGTGCCGTAAATCGTCTCGCCGTAAACCTTCATCCATTTTCCCATTTCCGCCAATCTATCCAATGCGACAGCGGGAAGCTCGCCATTGGGCTGGGGTCCGATATTCATGAGCAAGTTGGCGTTCTTGCCTGCCGCATTCACGAGATAATGAATCAAGGTCTTTGTTGATTTATAATTCTTGTCGGCGATTTTATACCCCCACATGCCGTTCATCGTCTCGCATGTTTCGAGCGGCAGATGGCTGACATCTTGCCCCGAGAGCCCCGCCTTGTTTTCGCCGGGGAGGTCGCGCTCAAACATCTGAAAGTCTTCTCCCTCGAAAGGCACTTTGTGGTGGTTATTGCCGATGAGGCAGGCGGGCTGCAAGCGGTGTATCAATTCGTATTGCTCGGGCAGTTGCCAGTCGAAATTTGGGTTGTTGTTTTGATCCCACAGACCATCGAACCATATTGCGCCTATCTTGCCATAGTTTGTCAAGATTTCGGTAAGCTGGTTGTTCATGAACTTGTAATAGCTCTTCCAATCTCCCTGCGGATTGGGACGCCCCGTGCCTCTGCCAGTTTTACCCCATACAGCGTCCTCGCGATACCAGTCGATATGCGAATAATAGATATGCAAGCGGATTCCCTGCTTGTGGCATTCGTCGGCAAGCTCTTTCAAAATATCGCGCTTGAACGGAGTTGCGTCAACGATGTTGTAATCGGAATACTTTGTATTGAACATCGAAAAGCCGTCGTGATGGCGGGAGGTGAAGCAGATGTACTTTGCACCCGACGCCTTGATGGCAGACACCCACTTTGCGGCATCAAACTTGGACGGATAAAAACCCTCCGCCAACTTGGCATATTCCTTGTAATTCAAGTTCTTCTGAGCCATCGTCCATTCTCCTGAGGCAAGCATGCTATACAAACCCCAGTGAAGAAAAATGCCGAACTTATCGTCTTGAAACTCTTTGCGAGATTCCAAATTCTCCTGCGTCGGTTGATACTTTTGCGCGTGGACTGTTAAATTAGCCGACAAACAAATTGCAAGAATTGCTGCGACTATATTCGTCTTGCTTACCCTCCACCAAAAAGGAATTTTTCTCATCATAGTATTAATTTTTGTTATGTTTTTTATTCAATTTGTATAATTCTATACAGAAAGGCATATGGCAAAACACCATTTACCGATAGCATAAAAAACATTTTTTCCGACCCCCGTCAATCATTTTGCGAAAGCGATAGTATCACCCGCTTTCAACCCGCCAAATCCGCAGCGGAGACATGCGCGTAAGCGTCGAACGAAAGCCAACGGGTTCCCGCTTTTTACTCGGTCGAAACGGCGTTCCTTGCGACGGCTTCGTTTGCCTATTTGCAGATGTTTCTCTCGGTAGATTCTCAAAAACTTCTTGTGGTTAAGAGTTTCACCGAGTCGGCGGATATAGTTGAACAACAGCCGATAACCCCAGCTGTCGTGCGAGCGGACATCCGCATACAAAGAGAGCCCCGACATCCTTTGGGACGTCGGGGCTCATTAGACTGGCAACAACCTACTCTCGCACGACAGCGGGGTCGTACTACCATCGGCGGCTGAGAGCTTAACGAGCGTGTTCGAGATGGGAACGTGTGTTTCCTCTCGCCTATGATCACCAGAGTTTCATCGTAGATGTTGCCTCGGCTCTCTCTCAACCGCTTTGCAAATTCAAAGCATGTAGCGCGGATTTATCAACCCAATTCAGCTCCAAATGCTGATAACTCTATTTTAAAAAAGGCGCACAATTTTGTAATTAAACTTTTCGGGATATTAGTAGTACTTAACTCAACGCATTACTGCGCTTACATTTGTACCCTATCAACCAAGTCGTCTACTTGGACCCTCATGGAAATCTCATCTTGGGAGGAGCTTGGCGCTTAGATGCTTTCAGCGCTTATCTCTTCCGTACTTAGCTACTCGGCGCTGCCGTTGACACGACAACCGATACACCAGCGGTACGTCATTCCCGGTCCTCTCGTACTAAGGAATGAACCCCTCAAATTTCCAACGCCCACAGAGGATAGAGGACCGAACTGTCTCACGACGTTCTGAACCCAGCTCGCGTACCACTTTAATTGGCGAACAGCCAAACCCTTGGGACCTTCTACAGCCCCAGGATGTGATGAGCCGACATCGAGGTGCCAAACTTCGCCGTCGCTATGAACGCTTGGGCGAAATCAGCCTGTTATCCCTAGAGTACCTTTTATCCCATAAGCGACGACGCTCCCACGAGCTATCGCCGGATCACTTGGGCCTGGTTTCCCATCTGCTCGACTTGTAGGTCTCACAGTTAAGCTCCCTTTTAGCCATATCCTCGCCGACCGATTACCATCCGGTCTGAGGGAACCTTCGCAGTCCTCCGTTACTTTTTAGGAGGAGACCGCCCCAGTCAAACTAACCCTCTAACACTGTCCCACAGCCAGCTTATGGCTTGCGGTTAGACGCCTAATTGGCAAAAACCGGTATTTCACATTGCGGCTCTATCGCCCCCTGAAGGGCAACTTCGAAGCCTCCCGGCTATTCTACGTATTGAAAATCAAACGCCAATATCAGATTATAGTAAAGGTTCATAGGGTCTTTCCGTCCTTCTGCGGGTACGCGGCATCTTAACCGCGACTACAATTTCACTGAGCTTCTCCCTGAGACAGCACCCAACTCGTTACACGATTCGTGCAGGTCGGAACTTACCCGACAAGGAATTTCGCTACCTTAGGACCGTTATAGTTACGGCCGACATTCACGGGGGCTTAGACCACAAGCGCTAACAAGCAGTTTTCACCTTTCCGCATTGGTCACGTGTCACTCCCTATACGTCGTCTTGCGACTTCGCAGAGAGCTGTGTTTTTGATAAACAGTCGGTTGGGCCTCTTTGCTGAGACCAACTCGCGTTGGCACCCCTTCTACCGAAGATACGGGGCCATTTTGCCGAGTTCCTTGGGGAGATTTCACTCACGCGCCTTAGAATACTCTTCCCGGATACCTGTGTCGGTTTGCGGTACGGGCTACCTAATGATTAATCGCATAAATTTTCCCGGAACACCATCCATTCAATCCCTATCGGCCGTAGCCTCTAAGTCCCCAGCTGCTTTCACAACCTTAGACCGGGACATTCATCACCCGGCTGAACTTCACGTATTCGTCAATATGCGACTCGAACACCATTAAGCAGGTATAGGATTATTAACCTATTGTGCATCGACTACTCCTTACGGCCTCGCCTTAGCTCCCGACTAACCCTGGGCGGACGAACCTTCCCCAGGAAACCTTATCCTTACGGCGGCATGGATTTTAACCATGCTTTTCGTTACTCATGCCTAGATTCTCACTTCCAAAAACTCCACGCTCTCTTTCAATCACGCTTCTACGTCGTTGGAACGCTCTCCTACCAATTATTGCTAATTCCACGAATTCGGTGTAGTACTTTAGTCCCGATCATTTTCGGCGCAAACTCTCTCGATGGGTAAGCTATTACGCACTTTTTAAATGATGGCTGCCTCTAAGCCAACATCCCCATTGTCTAAGAAAATTTACCTCCTTCTTGCCACTTAGTACTAACTTTGGGACCTTATTCGATGGTCTGGGGTGTTTCCCTCTCGCCAACGGAGCTTATCCCCCGCTGACTGACTACCTAATTTTCCCAGCCGGTATTCAGAGTTTGATAAGGTTCGGTATTCTGGTGTGAACCCTAGCCTTTTCAGTGCTTTACCCCCGGCTTTTAACATTCGGCGCTATACCTAAATATATTTCGGAGAGAACCAGCTATTACGGGGCTTGATTAGCCTTTCACTCCTAACCAC